>JAVZSA010000029.1:0-16038 GCA_038880255.1 Thermoplasmata archaeon | reverse complement strand
ATAAATCAGAAAAGAGAATAAAAAAGGTATTAAATGCTGATCCGGGTTTAGGTGTTATCAGACATGCTGATGCAGGATATCAATCGTCTAAGGAATTGATTGAAAAAGGTGTGAAGTTTAAGGTATCTAAGTTGGTAGGAATTAACAAACCATTCTGACATACTTTCCACCCTAATCTTATTTATGAAAAATTTATTGATTATCATTATTCTTATTTTCTATAACTCCAGTGAAATATTTTGCACATGGGTTGAGAAAGGTTTGTTCACTCGAAAATTCCGATCTTCTATCCTTGAAATCATATGAATAAATTTTAGTGTCTATTGAAAGGATAATTTTATAATTATCACTATGCGCAAAAATTTCATATACATACCATTCCCGTTTCTTACGATCATATCTTACAAGTTGATATATAATGTGAAAATTATGTAATTTTATTGCAAAATCTGCAATCTTTTTTATACTATGTCTTCGTGAAGATTCTACCTGAACTAATAATGTTCGCATTGAATTTATTGCAATGATATTAAATAATCCGAAAAATTGGTCCTAACATATCCTTCGGATTCTAAATATTTTAAATACCTATTTTCGATTTTATTACCTTTTTTTATAGTGTTCATTTATATCAACCTTCTCTTATTACACTTATTTTAAAGTTCTAAACCAAAAATAATTATATTTGGAACTAATATTTGGTTTTTACACCTCATTTGCTGTTTTTAATAAATCGATTATTGATAATTTTTTATCTATATTATATTCATAATCTTTAATTCCTTCTCTTTAATTCACTCGAAAACCGTTAAATTTTCATTTAAATAACACCTACTTTTGATTTAGCATGACATTTCATTATATCGTATCCCCAAAATCTCTGATATTCTTCTGCAATTAGACTTTCCTTTGATCGTAAAACTGTATTTTCTCCATATTTTTTCACTGCTAAAAATATATCTTCTGCCCCTACCCATCTCATACAATACTTTTTATATTCCGCCCATTTCCTATACTCTAGTCTTTTATATACCCTCGCTTCTTTTTTATTTTAGATCCTCTTATATTTTCTGGTGCTGCATTTTTCCTTTTTTTATTGTCGTCTCTGCTCCTACTGATTGAAATATGTCAAGCATATTATTTGTATCATGTGTTGAATCTCCATAAAATTTTTTTATTTTATATCTTTCACAATCCTCTTTAATCTGTTTTTCTGCGACCTTTGGTTCTGATCGACCTTCTCTTGTATGTGCCCTAGATACAGTAACTTCTTCTTTTTAACATTTGCCGTTATTATAACTCCAAGATACTTCTTCCTCTTCGCATTTAGATTTTCATATTTGAATTGCCTGTATTCTCCAGTATTGGATGTTTTTAAGCTTTTAAGCCAGTGCCATCTGATTCCACAAATTCTTTTTTTTCTGGTATTATGATCTCTAGCTTTATTTTATTTATTCTATTCCATAATGTGGTATAATCTCCAAAATAAAGGTATGAGATTGTATTTTTTAAGCATTCTTCCGATTCCTTCCAGTCCACGATAATCAACTGGCTGATGCCACACCGCCATCCACTTAATAAAACTATCTGGAAATTTGGACTGTTCTCCTCTTTTCCCCCTTTGTTCATTTTTCTAAGCTCATCATCCCAATGCTCTGAAAATTCTAGATCAAGATAAAATTCACCTTTAATTATTAATTGGTTGTTATATTTTTGCCAAATTCTTTTTTATTATGGTGTTTTCCCATCTCTTATTTTTAAATTTACTCATAAAAAAGGAGAAAAATATAAACAATATAAATATATATGACAATATTAAGACATTAGTCAAATTTATTAAACACAGCAGTACTCAAGAAAAAAAATTATATATGAAATTGATAATACTTTATATTATACGAAATCGTGGGCAACAGGCATAAATACAGAAAGGGGTGTTGAGTAACGATGGAAAAAATAACGCTTGAATTAGAAACTATTACTCCATTATTTATTGCTGGTGCCGATCCAGGAAATATTCAGAATGAGGGGTTGCGTCCTCAGAGTTTGAGGGGACTAATGAGATGGTGGTTTAGAGCAGCCATGGGTGGCGTTATGTGGGATAGGGGGAAGTATGACTTAAAACAACTATTGACACAACTATCCATGTACGAGACAAATATTTTTGGCAGCAACTCAAAAAAATCCTCTGTTACAGTCATTTTCCATAATCCTGACAAAATTGCGAATAACATAAAAGAATTTGATGCGAGCAATTATTCCTCACAAATCAGATACTTCTTTTTTTCTATGAAGGGCACAAAAACCTCAGCACCAAGGAAATATATTAAAGAGGGAACAGAGTTAAAAGTTAGTCTTATAGGGGATAAAGAATTGTTAAAGAGTGCCCTTGCATCTCTTTGGCTGATGGTAAATTTGGGTGGAATAGGAAGTAGGTCAAGAAGGTTTGGAGGGCAAATCAAAGTTAAGAATGTATCTTTTGGTTTGAAAGAGAAACAGATAGTAGCATTTACATCTGAGAAGGGTGAGAGCTATGAGGATTTTCTAAGAAATAACATTCGGAATATTCAGGATTATCTTTCAAAATTCTTGGATGATTATCCATTGTCCGCTTCTGCCCCTAATGTTCCTCCGTTTTCGATGATCGCACGCAACCACTTTTCTCTTCTCATCAAAAAACATGAAAAGGCAATAGATTGGAAGGGGGTAGTAAAAGACTTTGGAAATGTATGGGTAGGGAACACAAAAACATTCGAGGAGGGAATAAGGAGAGAATTTATTGATAAACAATTGACTAAACAAATTAAGGATGCAATCTTTCATAGCGCTGGGAAAATATCACCTCAGGAATGTAATGAGAGCAGACCGTTTATGGGGCTGCCTCTTAATTACTTCTTCAAGGATTTACAACATCAGCTAAAAGCCGAATTAACTGCATATGGGAAACAAGCTGAATATTTTCGCCGCGCATCCCCCATCTTATTTGGGCTTACCAAATACAATGATTTCCTATATAGTAGGGTTATTATTTTCAAATCTGCATTTCTATCCGAATGGCCCGTAAGTTGGAAGATTTCCAAACTGAATTGGTCTGTAAGGCCAAAATCAGATATGGGTGAGATTCTTTCTAAAGTAGAATCTGAGCTTAAGAAGAAAGGATGGAAGAATGTGGATGTGATGTAACATGAATGTGAATTGGAAGCTCAAACTCTTGGCATTTCTTCATGACCCCCCAGATAAGGCACTCAAAATAGCCAACCATGAGAATCGGAGAGATAATTTATTAAGCCTCATTGGAATTAAATATGATGATAGTGTTGAATACAATAAGATCTCGGACGGTGCTGATCACGTTTCTTCTGCAATGCAAAGATTAAACATACCTGAAGATTGTAAGATTTATATCGATTTCTCTCATCGAGACAAACCAGTGTTTAAGCATCCATTATCGGCAGAGATTGAAAAAGACTATCAGAAGGAGATTGGAGATTACATAGCCACCTATGGATATGAGGGGGGCTTTGCAAAATATCAATTGAATATAGAACTTCTGAAGTCCCTTATTGATAAGCTTGACCTTCAAAAGACATATTTAGCAATTTGGAGAAATCTTCCTGTAAAATATCCACTTGGAAATTTTCTACCGGCAGATACTAGAATTCCCGATCACTCAATCTATGATCATATGGACATTACTTCAGCTCTTGCACCTTGCATTAAAGACGGAATTTCATTCTTGAGTTTTAAAATCGGGCCTGTCCAAGAATTTATTGAAAACGCAAGAAAAACTGCAGATTTATGGTCAGGAAGCCATATATTGAGTTATCTCTCATTCTCTGCAATTCGTGCAGTTGCAGAGGAATGCGGCCCGGATGCAGTCATATTCCCATATCTGAGGGGGCAGCCATTTGTAGATTTTTGGTTATATGATACCTATAAAATTGTATCAAAGCCAGATGAAAAACATCTGCAAGTTTCAAATCTCCCTCATAGATTTTTAGCAATAGTTCCTAAAACTAAAACAGGGGAATTGTCTAAAAAAATAGAAGAAT
Organism: Thermoplasmata archaeon; assembly: GCA_038880255.1. Taxonomy (GTDB): domain Archaea; phylum Thermoplasmatota; class Thermoplasmata; order Thermoplasmatales; family ARK-15; genus ARK-15. Next base: position 11,986 of record JAVZSA010000029.1, on the reverse strand, counting down.
CAGTTCGAAAAGCATGGTTAGATATCAGTGAGCGTGTGTTAGATAGATTGCAGGAAAAAGGAATTATTGATAGAGATGATGAGGAACTGAGAAGGAATTGGGATAGGCAAATTTCCGAAGCGTTTAATATAACTACGCAATCACTTGACTGGGCGAATCCACCAGAAGATGACAGCGCTGTTCGCAGATGGTTTGAGAAGATTAAAGAAGTACTACCAGAAGATATTATAAATAAATACAGTAATTGGTTGGCGCACTATACAAACCCAAATACTGGTGCTCTTTATGGTCTGTATTTTGAGTTGATTAGTGCACTTATTGACCAGAAATCAAGGTTCTTTGAACATGCAGAAGAGCCTGGAGAAGCGGGGGGAGAACGATGTAGCCTTTGCGGTATTCGTAATTCAATAAGAACGAAAGACAAGGAACCAAAGCAATTCTGGAAAGAAGTTCAAAATAAATTTCCTGGAATCTTTAGAGAAGGGGAGAGATTGTGCGCTGTCTGCACGGTTAAAAGGTTATATAAAGAAATAAATCCCTTCGATGTAAGACGTGATGTTGATTCTGTTGCGACAATAGCAATGAGGGAATTTCTTAATAAGTGTAAAGCCATAAAGGAGTACGATGATTTTTTAAATAAATTCAACGAAATAATTGGTTCTGCTATTCCATCCCAGAGGATGGAGAAAGATAAACCGGAGGGGGAATGGTTTTATCTTGAAACCTATAATGCTGAGAGTATAAAAAGGGAATATGGTATTACTATTGATCAAAACAAAATCGATGAGTTAAAAAAATCTCTAAAAAATCTATATGATAAAATAGGGAATCCGCCAAAATACTACGCAATTCTTGTGATGGATGGGGATGAGATGGGAAAGAAACTGAGAGGCGAAGGAATGCCTCCTTTAAGAGACCTTCTCCACCCAACAGTTCTGAAGAATTTGAATGAGGCTGGATATAAAGAGATTCTCGAATCACCAAGAATACTTAATCCTAATATCCACATGGCTATTAGTAGAGCACTACTTGAATTCTCTATAAATAGCGTTGGTAGTATTATAGAAGATCATAAAGGATTATTAATTTACAGCGGTGGTGATGATGTTCTTGCACTGCTTCCCGCAGAAAAAGCCTTGGATGCTGCGAGAGAAATAAATGATAAATTTGGAATGGGTTTTTATAAAGTTGGGGACAGACATGTGATGCTCTTGGGTAAAAACTCAACCATGAGCGCAGGGATAGTATTTGCTCATTACAAATATCCTTTTTATGATGCTCTTAAAAAAGCAAGGGAAGCCCTTAAGAGAGCTAAAGAAGAATATGAAAGAAAAGCATTTGTCCTTGTAGATATAAGACACTCCGGTCAAATCTCAACTGCTGGCGGAAATTGGGAGATGACCAAAGATCTTGAGGAATTTGCGAAACTAATGAAAATCGAAAAAAAGGATGAGAGGCTATCATCGAGATTTATATATCACCTTCTTGAAGATGTTGATGCTATTGAAAAATTAGATAATGAAGGAAAAAAAGCATATCTGAAATACTTGCTTGGTAGACACTTAGAAATAGAGAACGGTGAAATGAAAAAAGCAAAAATAAATGCAAAAATAAATGAGTTGTCCGATAAACTACTCGCCTTGGTAAATATCATCGAAAATAATATTAACGAAAAAAGAAAGAAAAAGAAAAAAGAGCCAATACCATCGCTACGGGAGATTTCATATCTCCTTAAAATACTTACCACTATTGGAGAGGAGGGAGAGGAATGAAAAAAGTAATAATTACACCGTTTGATGTTATTCTCTTTCGCTCAAGCAGACCATTTTCCAAAGGAGAGAATTCTATTGCTCAGCAGGGAGAAATAACTCCACTCCCATTTGCTGGCTCTATCAGGTCTAAGTTTCTATCACTCAAAGCGAATGGAGATATTCCTTTTGACTGGTACGATACAAAGAAACATTCCGAGTTCAAGGAGGCTATAGAAATAATCGGAACCCCTACAACCGAAGGAAAGATCCGTTTCTTTGGTTCCTATTTCCTTGACCCTTCAGGGGAAGAGTTATTTTCATCCCCAAATGATCTAGTTAAATCAGAATTTGATAAAAATCGTAAATTACTTCTTAAACCATCTACGTCTGACATATTTGGAACCACTGATATATACCCAGTAATGCCCGGGCCAGAAGGGTCATTCTATATTAAAGAACACGAAGATGAATTCATTACTCGCTCAGGCTTAGAAAAATACCTTAAGGGAGAGATACCAAATAGTGATGCCTTTGTGTCAAAATCCCGCGTTTTTTTTGAAGAACGACGAGTGGGGATCGAACTGGATAAAAATAAAAAAACTACCAAAGAAGGCATGCTCTATTCAATTGAATACATTCGACTTAGTGAAGGGTATTCTTTTTCTGTTTGGATTAATGATTCTTATGGCTTGCCAACCAAAGGTCTTTTGAAAATTGGTGGTGAGGGGAGGAGCGCATCTTATGAAATTATCAATAATGAAAAGTTCACATTTTCTGAAATTATTCAAGAGGTGAATAAATCTCGTAGATTCAAACTGTATCTTTCAACTCCAGCAATCTTTCTTGGAGAGAATAATAAGAGTGTTTGTAGTCCAATTCCTGAAAGATTGGAGGAAAAATTAGGGGTATCGGTAAAGCTAATTTCCATGATTCCAGGAAAACCCATTCGTTTGGGGGGTTGGGATATGGCAATAAATAAACAGAAGCCATTGAGATATGGAGTGAGAAGTGGAGCAGTATATTTTTATGAGATTAAAGAGGGAGAGATTGATGAAAATATCGAAATGCCACTTATGCTTTCAGATATTGACCCATGGTTAGGATTGGGTTCAGGATTTATAGGGAGGTGGTAAAAATTGTATGAAAAAAATATGATGGTGTCTATTTATGTGGAGACTCCGATGCATCCTGGAAGTGGTGCGGTAATAAACAGCCCTGTAGACCTACCAATACAACGGGAGCGACATACGGATTATCCAATAATCCAAGGGTCGACCCTGAAAGGTGTGCTTAGAAGCTGTGCTGAGAACGTAGGCTTTTCTGAAGATGACGTTAAACGAATATTCGGACCTGAAAAAGGCGAAGAAGGTGCAGGTGCAATTGCAGTTACTGATGGAAAGATTCTTGCATTTCCTGTTAGGACTCTTGCAGGAGCTTTTGGGTGGGTGACTTGTCCCACCGTGTTAAGCAGATTTCAACGGGATTTAATAAATGCAGGTTTTGAAGCGAAATGGGATATTCCGGAAGTGCCCTCGGATACTTCTGCAATTGTTCCAAAAAATTCAGGAGTAAAAATTGAAAATTTTGTATATATCGAGGACTTTCGACTTTCAATAGATGATTCAAAGAATATCTCAAATATTGTAGATGCAATTCAATTACTACTACCAGAAGGGGATGTCTATAAACTTATAAGAGACAAATTGGCAAAAGATCTAATCGTAATTAGCGATGAAGTTTTCAAATATCTGGTCAAGTACGCAACTGAGATAACACCGAGAATAAAGATAGATCCTCAAACGGGCAAAGCTGCGGAGGGGGCTCTGTTTTATGAGGAATATTTACCTGCAGATACCTTGATGTATGCTCTTATCCTCTTAACTAAGAGAGTCAAAAATGACGATGTTACAAAACTATTGAATTTCAAAAATAAAGTCATTCAAATTGGTGGAAACGAAACCGTTGGCCGAGGATTTGCAAAGATAAGGGTGGTGATGCCTGATGCTAAGAAGCCTTGAACAAGATAGAGCAAAGTATGCAATGGACCGTATCAGAGAAGTCAAGGAAAAAGAATTTCAAAAAGATTACAAATCATATGCTGAAGAGTACAAATCATATGCTGAAGAGTACAAATCATATGTTAGGCGTATGCCAATGCTGATTCTTACCAATGGTCTTGGAAATGCTCTTGCATTCATCAAATCCAAAAAAAATAATAAAGCCTCCGATCAGTTTTATACTCATTTGAATAAATGGCTTAAGGAAATGATGATCATTTCGGGAGATGACGTATTGAATTGGATAACCGACAAGAATACATCATCAATTCAGGTTCAGAGAGCAACTGATGAGATTCTAGCACTTCTAAACTGGATGAAGCGATTTGCTGAAGCTGAGTTGTAAAGTGAATGAGGGCTCTGATATGAACAATAAGCAATACTATCTTCCAGGAAAGGATTTTCCTTCACCCGAAGATTTTATTAGGCAACTAGTAAATGATGAAAAATTGAAAAACATTAAACTATGGTTAGAACGCTTTCCCAAATTTAGTGATACTAAATTTGATCTAAGAAAGCAAATAGAAATAATCAATGAAAATAGACTGTCAATTCCTCAAAAATATTTCCCAATAACTGAGTATAAATGTTATCTTGATAGACTGGAATTAATGATGAATGAACTGCAATGCAATGGTTTTTCGAAATCCGTGTATGAAAGCAAGGTTGCATGGCGTCTAGTTGTCAATCTTGGAAGTGAAAGCGTTTATGAAACCTCTATCATACTTCATCGGAATTACTCCATACCTATAATTCCTGGAAGTGCAGTTAAGGGAGTTGCCCGGATATATGCTGAAAGAACAAAAAACCCGCTAAAAGATGAGATATTTGGAAAACAAGAATCCACTGGCAAAGTTATATTTTTCGATGCATTACCAATAATAGAATCAGAAAAAGATTTTCTGGTGCTAGATATTATGAATGTGCATTACCCTGATTATTATCAGAATGGAAAAGAACCAGGAGACTGGATGAATCCGAATCCGATTTTCTTTTTAGCAGTTGAAGAATTGAAATACAGATTTACAGTTGCATCGAAAGATAGGAAACTCGTCAAAAATGCACTGGAACTTTTAAAAATTGCGTTGAGAGAGATTGGTATTGGTGCAAAAACATCTGCTGGTTATGGATATTTTGAGGAAATAAAAAATGAAAGAGATAGAGTTCAAAATAAATGAAATGGAAAATCATACAGTTATTTATTTCGAATTGGAAAATACAATTGCCCCAGAAAGCCTAGAGAAAATTGAGCCCCCTAAGGTCAATGGCACAAAAGGAGTTATCCTGAGTGGCCGCGGCCCAATATGGCTCTACTGCTTTCTTACACATCATTATCATCCAACAAAGTTTGTGGCAATCTATGACCCACGGTTAGGCGGTGCAGTGGTTGTTGAATCACATACTTCAGGGCTTAAAGTGGGCAACCTAATACTAATGAAATCTGAGGTGGGATGAATGGGTGTATGGCATCTGAGTGGTATGGGTCTCTATCCAGGTGCGGTAACTGTCCCACTAACGGAAATTTATCTTCTTTTAAAGGCAGCGTCAGAGGGGGATGATAAAGCAAAAAAATTCTTTGATAACTCAGGTGAAAATCAGGAGGAAAGAAAAGGCGTGCCAGAAGCATTGATCATTTTTACATCAAAAGAAGTTATAGAAGGGAAAATGCAAGGAAACATAAAGGATGAATGGTTTCAAACAAGAAAACAAGAATCTGCTCCTCAAACTATGGCAAAATACCTATCAAACCTACTAGGGAAGTTGAATGAAAAGAGTTTTTCACCTTTTTATGAAGGAAAGTGGATAAAATATATTCACTTTGTAAGTGTCGATCATCAGAATTTCAATGACAGTTTTTCAAAGTGCTATATAACCATAAATGCTCTGAGAGAAAAAGAGATATGGATAAACATGGTCGGAGGGTCAAATCCAATTAATGCTTCATTAATTCTTAGTGCTGGATTCATCGAAGCTAATGCTAGAACATATTACGTTTTCGAATCAAACTCTTCATTGCTCCACCCTTCTATTGATAAACCTGATTTTTCTAAACCCTCTACAGACCCCTTACTTAAAAGGCTGAGTATATTGCCCTTCTTCTCTTTGGATCTAGGTAAACTTACAAGAAATCTTAATGAAAAATTTTTAGGAAGAGAAAAACTCAACATTAGTGAAATTGAAAATGTGCTGGAAGAATTAAATTTGTCTAAGCAATACTTGAAGAAGCTTAAAAGTGGTGGCTGGATAAGCGAAGAAAATGGAACAGTTCTCAAAGGTGAGATGCTCAATCGCTGGAATGATATATTAGGTTCTGTAAAGGATTACCCTATTGATTATCCATCATGGAAAAAATGGGCTAAGAAAAAACAAATATTATGGAATATGTCACTTGACGGAAAACTGGAAAAGGAGAAGGATTGATAATTATGTACCTGTACACGCAACTTTCGACTGGATATTGCTCGCTTCGATGCTAACACACTCGGACGATAGATCGAATCTGTGTACGATGTTTCATATCTTTGCCCAACTTCAGATACGCTCAACTGGTATGTGAAATGTTCAAGTCAGACCTTGAAAATCGGGAGATAATATAACTATGGAAACAAAATTAGTGCTAACAAACGATTACAAAACCAATTATACAGCAAGAACAGGTCCTGATTTAGTTGAATTTGGTGAAATTCCATTTTTAACTATTAAGGGAAAAGGTGAACCTGAAGAAAAAGAATTTACAAACACGGCTGAAGCCCTATATTCTCTTGCCACAGTATCAAAAATATATGTAAAAACATGCTAAAGATTGCGCTATTCCTAAGTTAGAGGGATTATGGTGAGTAGAGTTTATTAAATCTGCATTAGAAATGCCTCGTAAAGAATGACGGTGGAAGCTTCTTAATTGCCTGCTTGATTTTGTTAGTTTAGAAATGATATAAAAGCAAAGGAAGCATTCTTAAAAGGAAAAGAATTGAACTGATTAAGAAAATCAAGTTTGAAAAGATAAAAGAAGGCAAATGTATTCAGATATTGTACATAGGGCCATATTTAACAGAACTATAATCGTTAAAAAAAATGAGAAAACTGATGAAAGAGAAAAATCTTGTTGAAATTCGTCTTCACCATGAAATCTATTTTTCTGACACATGAAAGGTTACTATATAAAAGATGAGGACTTTTTTAAAACAACCTGTAAAAGAATAAGATGAGAAAGATGCAATCCGATGAAATCTTAAAAAAAACTGAAATCCTTATCAAACCTTAGAGACGTTGAATGGATGGCTAAATACCAGATTACCATTGAGAGAGCTTATGGCACGCCAATTCCAAACTTAAAAAATATTGCCAAAAAAATAAGCATAGGAAACGTAAATCTTTTGAACTCTTTCATAGATTCAATAGTAGCATATCTGTAGCCCGATTCTGTTCCTCGTCTATTTATTATGCCTACAAGTTCTATTCTATCCTTCTTTGCCATAACACGTAATATCGAGTTTATCTATAGCTATGATCATAGATTTACAGAATGCGTTACACCCTATTGCATGAGTCAAACTAGATTCTTTGCTAGCTCTAAAAAAATTAAAAATCTGATGTTTTAGTTTTCTGCAGCCTCTTAAATATCGTACTAAAAGATGCAACTTCTACTTCCTCTTTTCCATTTCTTCAATTCTTGCTGTTACAAAATTCTTGTTGCCTATTTTTCCAAGAACGTATAAACAATTTCAGATTTGGAATATCTCATTACAAAAGTCGCATTTTGGAAAGCAACAGATCAAATGGTAATCAATTTTTTCAATTTAGACTATGGATGGACTTGATATGTTAACATGCTATCCATTTTGATTGATGTTAGAAGGAGATGGTTTTTTATTCAAACTTTCAATGAACTTTCTAAACTTATGTTCTAATCAATAAATTTTTATACTATAAATAAGTTTATTTATTATGAATATTCAGGAATATCGCAATAATATTATAAATTATGTAAATAAAATAAATAATTTTAAAAGCAATTTTAAGATATATAAAAGCAGCTATTGAAGAGATGTGATTGAAATGGATAATGAAAAAATACCAGATAAAGAAATTATTGAAAATTTAAGTGAAGAAGAAAAACAAAGATTAATGAGATCATATAGAAAATTTTTAGAACCACCATTTGTTTATCATTTGGCACCTATCGAAAAATTATATATAATGCATAATTTATGTGCATTAGGTGATTATGTAGCTTGTGAAAATTTTATAACAGCAACAAATGAACTCAAAAGATTAGCGAAAGAGGAAGATAACACTGTAGCTAAAGATTTATTGATAAAATTAGGATTATGGGAAGAAACTGAAGAAAAGGAAAAGAAAGAGGAGGAAAAATAATATGCCAGAAAAATTAGCTGAGGAACAACGATTAAAAGAACTGAAAGAATGGTATTTTATGCTATACATGGAATATCATAGATTGAGTACTTTTATGAAAATATTAGCGATGAAAAGATTATGTGAATTGAAGGATTATGATGCATGTATGGTATATGAAAAAGTTACAAATGTACTTGAGAGATTGGCTAAAGAAGAGAATGATAAAAAAGCACAACAAATGTTAGAAGATTTAAGAAAAATAGGAACAAAATATGAATGTGAGTGAACAAATATAAAATTGAATACAAGATTTGATGTACGTTTTACAGAAAAAGAATACAATTGAGTAAATTATATTCTATTATTTTAAACTGTAGTAAGGCAATAGCCATCAGAGTGATGATAAATACTTTGCAAATGATTTTAAATACAGGTAGAGGGAATAAAATAAATTAATTTGTATTTAATAAAATATATAATAAAAGTCATAATCTAAAGACCATTATAAAAGATAATAAAAATTTAAATATTAGTTATTTCTTAAAATTAATTATGACTGAAGTTAGAATTCAAGAACTAAGTATGAATATGTATGAATTTATATTTAGTTCAGAAAACATTCAAACATTTGCAGATATAATAAATAAAGATAATAATATACTTGTCATCGTTAATATTCTGTTTTTTATTCAAAAATATATATTAGACATAAATTCAGATGTAAAAGAAATATCTGAGTATTTCAATAATAAGTTATTGTGGAGGGACTTATATGACAAAAATAGGCAACTATGAAATAAAATTAATACGAAATAAAGAAATCGAAGATCAACTTGAACTGAAATATCAAAGAATTTTAGCTGAAGAAAAAGAAAAATTAGCTAAAGAAATAGAAAAAATTAAACCTGATACTATATATAAAGAAGAGGATAATATTCAACAAACTATTCCAGATAATTTATTTGATGACATTGTAAACTATGATGACCTAAAAAGATTATTATTAAATGCTTTAAGAAAAAATGAACGTGTCGCAGTTCTATTTGTTGGTCCTCCAGCAACGGCAAAAACAATGTTTCTATATAGTTTACAAAAATTACGAAATTCAATGATAATAATGGCATATAATACAACGAAAGCAGGATTGCGTGATATTTTCCTAACTTACAATCCAAAGTATTTAGGAATTGATGAAATTGAAAAAGCAGATACTTATACTACATATACGTTAATGTCGGTCATAGAAAATGGAATAGTAACAAAAACAATAGCTGGAGAACACATTGAAAAGAGAGTTGATCCGATCATATTTGCAACTGCTAATAGTACAAAGAAATTAAGTGAAGCTTTACTTTCCAGGTTTATGGTTTTTCATCTTAAACCTTATACTAGAGAACAATTATTTCAAATCGGTATGCACATGTTCGAAAAAAGAGATATTCCAACAGAATTAAAAGAACAGATAGTAAATACAATATTGGATAAGAACATATTAAGAGATCCAAGAGATTTCCTAAATATCATAAAATTTACTGAAGCAAAAAGCTTAGAAGCATTTAAACATGACTTAAATGATATGATAAAATATATAAAAAATATTTAAATCTTTTATATTTTTTAGATATAAAAGGATGAAAAATATGAAAAATAATAAAAAAATAAATGACCAAAATATAAAAAACAAAAAAACAAAATAAAATTAGAATGATTATAAAAGTGATATAATGTATTATGAAAACTATTATACAGATGGAATAAAAGCTTTTGAAGATTTTAAGAAAATATGTAAATTTTTAATTAATTGGACTTTTAAAACCATACAAGTTACGTTTGAATATCAAGATAAAAAAATAACAGTAATTAAAAATAATCTCAAAGATATTGCAAAACAAATGCGAGATAGAGGCATAAAGATAAATATCCCAAAAACAACATTTCCCAAAACCTATCCAAATTTTGAAGTGCATGTTTATGGCTATAATATGCCAGCATACAGCATATTTTTAGAAGGGTCTTTGGATATTTTGAAGGCTGAATTACGAAAGGCAAGAAAATTTTGTCATAATCAAGAAATTCACTTGGACTTATTTTATTATTTAAATAAAAGTACAGAATTTAATATATTGAGTATGTCTGGTGAAAGAAATCTGGTTTTTAATAAATTTATAAAAGATTTCAAAGGAATTGATACCCCATTATTTATTGAATAAAAAAATTTCATTAGAAAACTAGTTTTTAGTTCTGAATTAAGTATGGATATGTATGGAATCCATAATTAGTTTCTGAGCCTCATCGCACATGTCCACCTGGCTTCATTAAACTTATATCCTTTCGGGGTAAGCACGCAACTCTCCACATCCTAAGGAATTTGTTCAATGTGTTTTTAGCCACATTCTTCTTTCCATTAATTACAAGCCCACACTTCGGACATTTGAATATACTTGCTCCCTTTAGGTCTTTATTGTAACACCCGCATCTGGAACAGGTTTTTGACTTACCATAAGCGTCAACAAATACTGTCTCATATCCATTCCATGTAGGGTTGTATTCTACGTACTTTTGGAGTTTGATATAGCCATGCCTGCTGTTCTGTCTACTTATACTTCTGCTTTTTGTCCAGGCTATTCTTTCCTTTAAGTTTCTTAAATCCTAAACATATTTATCCTATCCGATAATTGTTTTACAAGATTATCTGACATACTATTCACCTTAAATGGTTGGAGGTTTTAAAGTCTTCATAATTCTTGAAGGGGTCTATTTAAAGGTATCATTGCTCCTTTTACATGATCTGCCTGCAAGCAATTTACCTATGCTTCCCATTAAAGGTGGACGCATGCTATATTGAATTAAGTGTTGCATCAGCGTGGTCAATGTCTCTGCAAATCAAAAACTTGAAACTCTTTCTTATTCGATTGTCTATATGTATGCATTTTGACCGTTCCTGTGAAGTATAATGCGGATAAATGTAGACAATATGTACTCCAAGTAATTTGGCCTTATATTCTATCATTTTCTCTAATTGATAATGCGACCAGTTATTCAGAAAATACCTAAATTAAAGATATTTTTATCTATCAAAGTAATTTTGGTTTTGGCTTATTGCAAAGAAAAATCGTTATTAATTTTATTGTTATTACATTATATGCACTAACGATGTGTGCATTTAGCATTTTTCATCAGAGAAAAGCTCTTCTATTATTTATATCTCTATATGATTTTTAGATTAAAACTTTATAAAATGTCTATTTTTATAGTTTTAATATATCAGTTTATGAAATAATCAAGTTTTACTGGTATGAAGATCAATAGCCAAGAACAGTTTAGAAATTCTATATTATGTTTACCTCTTCCCTACTTTTTTATTGTGAAAATATTAGATCTTCAGGTAAATAATTTTATAACAGTATCCTTCTTAATGAGGGAGATATTTAAAAAACAAAAATTTAAAATTACTTACCTACAAATTCAATTAAAATAATGTTGGAGGAGATTTTAAACCTTATTTTTGCATTGATTTTATGGATAAAGTCACTAAAATGAATGATCTTGCTTGATTAAATAGATCATTTATAGTTTAAGTTATAAACTAAGCTATTATTATAAAAATTGTTATGGTTATTAGATATAGTTAAATTATATATGAACTTATTTTCTTAATCTATTAATTGTTTCGTAATTCATCCATATTAATTTCTGTGGCTTTCTTGCTTAAAAATACTGTAAGATTTATTAGCATTGATACTATTCACCTTTTAAATGAAATTGGTAGAATGTGTTCCAAATTTTAGCGAAGGAAAAAATAAAGATATTATAAATGAAATT
>JAVZSA010000028.1:0-16350 GCA_038880255.1 Thermoplasmata archaeon | reverse complement strand
GGAAAATAGATTGGCAGAGAAGAGTATAGGATTCTGGTTGCTGGTAGGTCAAGGGATATCAGGAATTGCACCTCTTGTTGCAATGACTTCTGTTTTAACAGCATCAGCTATTTTTGCTGAAGGATCAGTAACTCTCTCGTATATTTTGGGTGTTATGGTAGTATTCCTTATAGTCAATACAATTTTTCAATATTCAATTAGAACAGCAAGTGCTGGTGGGTATTACACATTCATTTCTAAGAGTTTAGGACCAAGATTAGGTTTCGTTACTGGTTGGATTTATATTATTTACGGCATAGGGGTCTTATTAAATGAGCCAATTTTTTATGGTCTAATGGTGCAACTTTCCTTACCCTATTTCTTTGGAATACACCTCCCTTCATATACTTGGCTTTTAATTGTTATTTTATTTTTATTTATTGAGCTTTTTATTACTGTATTAGGAATAAAGATTTCACTAAAATATACACTCACCTCTTCACTAATAGAACTAGCATTGATACTTATATTCAGCATTGTTGTTATAATTGAGTCAGGGCCATCAAATTCCTATTTACCATTTACCCCTCTTTTATCTCCAACTGGTTGGCAGGGTGTTTTTTATGGTTTGTTTTTTTCAATGTTAGCATTCGCAGGGTATGATACCACTGTAAATATTGCAGAAGAGGCAAAATTACCTGAAAAAACAATAGGAAAAGCGGTAATATTTCAGGTATTGTTGACAGGTTTTGTATTTATAATAATGGCATATGCCACCACTATAGGTTGGGGTATGCATAATATGGACACATTTTCCACTTCAATAACAAATGGTATTTCTATTCCAGGAGTATTACTTGTTAACAAATATCTTGGAATTGTTGCAGTTGTAATAATGCTCGTTTTAGTTGGAAATTCAACAATTTCCAGCAGTACTTCCTTCCTAAATGCTGTAGGAAGAAATCTATATGCATTAGGCAGAGAAGTATTGCCAAATAAATTATCAAAAGTTTCAAGGAAATATAAAACACCTTACATATCATTATCACTTATTTCATTCTCTGCTTTAATAGTAGTATTAATTACATCCTATGCTATTAATGCAATTAACGATGTATCACAAGCATTGAATCTTTTCCTTATAGCAGCCACAATCGCTACTTTAGGCACAATAACAATGCAAATATTTATCAACTTTGCTTTACCTTTTTATTCTAAAAAATTTACAAAAAAATCAATATTACTCCATATCATTTTTCCATTGACTGCCTTTGCATTCCTAATTGGGGCTTTATATGCTAGTATTTGGCCCCCATCATTACCAATTTCATTAGCACCTTTAATATTTTTAATATGGGCTTTGATTGGTGTTTTAGTTATTTTTATAATTGGAAGGGATAAGAAAAAATTATTTAAAATAGGATCTATAAGAATGGATTTTTGAGGTGGCAATATGGTTTATGAAAGGGATTTTATTGGTTATGGAAAAAATCCTCCAAAATTTTTATGGCCTGGTGAAAAAACATTGGCATTATCCATTGTGGTTAACTATGAAGAAGGTGCAGAACATTCATATCCATTGGATGGAATTGTTGAAACTGTCGGTGAATTTGGTGCTGTTGATATAAAAACAAGGGATGTTGGAATGGAAAGTGTTTATGAGTATGGTCAAAGAGTTGGAATTTGGCGTCTTCTTGACCTTTTTAAAAAAGAAAAAATTAAAGTTACCTTTTTTTCTGTTGCAAAGGCTCTAGAGCTAAATAGAGAAGCAGCAAAAAGGATAATGGAAGATAATCATGAAATTTGTGATCATGGTTATAGGTGGACTGAATTGTATAGAATGACTTATGAACAAGAAAAGGAGGAAATAAGGAAATCTGTTGATTTAATTGAAAAAATAACCGGAAAAAAACCTGTTGGTTTTTATGCGAGAGAACCTAGTGAAAATACTTTGGAAATTCTTAAAGAATTTGGAAATTTTATATATGATTCTGATGCATACAATGATGATTTACCATACTTTTATCAAAAAACAGGTATGTTAATTATACCATATACGCCTGATGTCAATGATTTTCATTTTCTTTCTCCAATGCACCGATTTGCCAATTCTGATGATTTTTTCAATTATATGAAAGATACATTCAACGTTTTATATAAGGAATCAAAAATTTCACCAAAATTGATGAATGTAGGTCTCCATGTAAGAATTTCTGGAAGACCAGGAAGATTTGTAGCAATTGAAAAATTTATAAAATATGTGAAAAAATATGATATTTGGATAGCAACAAGGGAAGAAATTGCCAGGTTTTGGATTAAAAATTTCAAACAGTAGATTTACTGGTAATTTTAAAGAAAAATTAAAATAATAGTATAATAATATCTGACAATTGTATGACAGAATTAGAAATAATTGAAAAATTTAATCGCCATTTAATGTCAGAAAAAAGGTCATATAATACTATTAAAGAATATAAAAGTATTGTGAAAAACTTTCTTAATTTTATAAATAAAGATATTAAAGATATAACATTAGAGGATGTGGAAAAATATAAAGAATATATGGCAATAGAAAAAAAATACAGTAAACAAACTATTTATCTATCAATGAAAGCACTGCAAGTATTTTTTAAATTTTTAAAAAGGGAAGATCTTACAAAACTTAAAGCACCTAAAAGATCCAAAAAATTACCTAATTATTTAAACGATAGAGAAATGAGGGAAATTTTAGAATCTTCAAAAGAAAATGTTAGGGATTATGTAATGCTGATGGTTTTAGCATATACTGGGATTAGAGTAAGTGAACTTTGTTCATTAAAAGTAGAAGATATTGACTTTATAGAAAATGTTATTCATATTCAATCAGGAAAAGGTGATAAAGATAGAATAGTTATAGTAGATTCTAAGGTGATGAATTTATTGAAGGATTACCTTAAAAATGAGAAAATATTCGAAGGTAATGTTTTTAGGAGTAAAAAGGGAGAAAAAATAAGTACAACTCACGTTGAAAGGTTAGTTAGATATTATGCCAAAAAAGCGGGAATAAATAAAAAGGTAACTCCTCATGTGATTAGACATACATTTGCTACAACACTTCTCAGGAATGGTGCAGATATTAGATTTATTCAACAAATTTTAGGACATTCAAGTGTGGCGACAACACAAATATATACGCATGTGGATGATGATGCATTAAAAGAGGTTTATGAAAAGGCTAAACCTAATTATTAAAAGATTTTATATATTCGTACCATATAATCCGTACTGTTTATGGATAAGGAAAATGAAGAGGAAAAATTAGGACGCGTACCATTACCTAATAGGAATAATGGTGAAATGTTTGGAATAGTAGATAAAATGCTGGGAGCTGCCAGAATGATTGTAATGTGTGAGGATGGAAAATCTAGACAGTGTAGAGTTCCTGGTAAAATTAAAAAAAGAATGTGGATAAAGGAAGGAGACTTGGTTATAATAAAACCCTGGGATTTTCAGGATGAAAAGGCAGATATAATCTATAGATACACTCCTACCCAAGCATCATACCTTTCAAGAAATAAAACTCTACCAGAAATTTTGGATGTGTTTGGAAAGGTATGAAGGAAGATATAAATTCAATTTATGAATTTGTTAACGAAAAGATTAAGATAGAAAGAAGGGAAAAGGATTATAATCTTTTTAAGGTAGAAAATGATGTTTTTGATAGAAAAACAATGCTATCTTTATATGAATTATTGAAACATAATTATTTTGATATTATAGAATTCCCAATAAAGATAGGGAAAGAAGCAAATATTTTTAGAGCAAAAAAAGGAAGAAAATATTTAGCTGTAAAAATATATAGAACATCAACAAAAAATTTTAATACAATTATAAATTATATTGAAGGTGATTATAGATTCCAAAACATTAAAAGATCAACACTAGGAATAATTTATCTCTGGGCACAAAAAGAGTATAGGAACCTAACAGATTGTTTTGATGCAGGTGTGCTTGTTCCCAAACCTGTTGTATTCCTAAAAAATATTGTTGTCATGGAGTATCTTGGAACTTCTAAATTTCCCTCCCCCTTGTTAAAGGATTATAATGGGGAGATTGAAAAATTATATCCTGTAATTCTTGAAAATCTTATGAAAATGGTAAATGTAGCAAATCTTGTCCATGGTGATTTAAGTGAATACAACATAGTTGTTCATAAAAATAAACCCTACATTATAGATGTTTCACAGGCAATGCCTGTAAAGCACCCAAATGCAAGATTATTGCTTGAAAGAGATATTAAAAATATGGTAAGATTTTTTAGAAAAAAAGGTATTAATGCCAACGAAAAAGATTTTTATGATAAAATTGACTGGGGTGTCTTTATATGAGATACCAAGTTATACCAAAATCTAGAATAGGCGTTTTAATTGGTAGGGAAGGAGAAACAAGGGAATCAATAGAGAAGAGTACTGGTGTTAGGTTAATGATAGATTCTGAAAGTGGGGAAGTGGAAATCGATGATACAAATGCTGATCCATTTCTTGCTCTAAAAGCAGAAGATGTTGTAAAGGCTATAGCAAGGGGTTTCTCTCCAAAAAGAGCATTTAAGCTTTTTGAGGAGGATATAATTTTGGAAATTATAGATTTAAAAGATTATTATAATAAAAAAGAAAATAGGATAAGAGTGGCACGCGGTAGAATAATTGGTACAAATGGAAAGGCTAGGAAAACAATAGAAGAATTAACAGGTACTTATATATCCGTTTTTGGTAATACTGTTTCAATAATTGGTTCATATGAAGGTTTAGAAATGGCAAGAAAATCCATAGAAATGATATTGCAAGGGAGCAAACATTCTACAATATATAGGTTTCTTGCTGAAAAAAGGAAAGAAATAAAATTTAGCTCACTTGATTCATATTAGGGTTTTTTCTTAGAATAACCAAAAATAAGTGCACTTCCTATAATATGTGAAATCCTTATTGGTTCTGGTATTTTACCCCTCACAGTAAATCTTAAGAGAATCTCCCCCACTTCTTTCCATTCAATACCCATTTTTTGAACATAAACACCATTTATGTTTTTTATTTCAAATTTTTTCATTAAATTTAATCTTTCCTCCCAATCAGTAAAATGTTTTTTTAATGCCTGTTCTATTTCTTCCATAGAAGGCATTTTCCTTACCACCGTTATTATTGGTATTTTTGTTTCTAAATAAATTTTCTCAATATTCGCCACATTAAAACCTGCAAATGTTATACCATTCATAAATATTATTTTTATTTGTTCTGAAAATTTTCCAGAAATCATTTTCAATATGACATCTGTAGAATCAATACCATCCACAGTAATTTTTTCAATGATCAAACCTTCCAAATAATTTTTTTCTCGCACAACACTACCTATCAGATATGATTTATTATTTTCTCTTGAAAATGGTGCATCATCAATACCCAATGCCCTTACTTTTAATTTCACATTAAAAAGATAAAGATTGGAAGGAAATAAAATTTTATATGGAATCGTTATTTTCTTGCTTTTTTTGCTTCAATGCCTTTTTTATTAATGGATGAATATTTTTTGGTTTTTCTATTTTATATTCCTTTAATTGTGGTCTTTTTTTATTCACTTTAAATTCATTTTCAGGCTTTGCTAATGCACCTCCAACAATCCCAAAAATTATCATAATTGCAAAATAAGGAGGAGCATATTTTAAAAAGTAAAGATAATTGCCTAAATAAAATACTATAATATTTTCAGTATTATTTATATATTTTAACAGTCCAGTAGGATCTACATTTGATGGGAATAAGATTAACGGTATTGTGAGATAATGAATATGAATTAAATATGATATTATGAAAAATGTTATAGCAGGTATACTTGTGGCAAATGCACCATATTTTGCATTTTCACTTCTTTTTCCTACAACGTATCCTGAAATCATTGGTCCAAAGAGTGGTAGCCACCAAAGTAGACCAATTAGCAAAAATCCTAGTAACGTATTTATTGTAAATTTTGAGGTATTCATATTATCACCTTATCTGTCTGACAAATGGCATACAAATATTTAAATGTTTTTACATTATTACCAAAATAATGGATCTCATATTGTTTTCAACAGACGATATAGCATCAATGAATATTTTAGAAAACATAAAATCTATGTGTTCTTTAAGAGAGGAGAAAGAAAATATATTTTCTTGTGAAAAATTTTATATTGCAATAATTGAAAAGGAAAAAATATTTGCAGAAAATATTGATTTGGAAATAGAAAAAATTCTTGGAAAAAATTTTGAAAAAATTATTGTGGCATCAAGGCATAGAAGCGAATCTGGAATGAAAAGTTTAACTGTCCATCCAATTGGTAATTATAACACTAATGAATTTGGTGGTAAGAAAAAAACATTAGTTGATGTCCCAGCTAAATCTATGACAGGTGCACTTCTTAAGATGAACGAGATTAATTATTTAAAAGATTTTTCAGTAAATTATGAAGTAACACATCACGGACCGTTTATAAATAGACCAGTGTTTTTTATAGAAATAGGTAGTAACGAAAATGAATGGAAAAATTTAGAAGCTGGAAAAATAATAGCAGAAACAATTCTTAATTATAAAGAAACAAATGATCCCATTGCAATTGGTATTGGTGGTGGCCATTATGCTCCAAGATTTACAAAATTGGCACTAAAAAAGAAAATCTCATTTGGGCATATGGCATCAAAATTTGTTGTTGATTTTTTAGATATTGATTTATTAAATCAAATGGAAATAAAAAGTAATGCTAAATATGTTGTAATGGAAAAAAAGGATCTTTTATCCTCTCAAAGAAAAAAAATTTTGGAAATATTACCTTCAACTCATTTAGAACTGTTAGATCCTGATTCATTAGATGATCGTTGAATAGAAGAATAAACTATTTCTGCAATGTCTTTAATAATAACATCCTCTTTTCCAAGAGTTCTTGATGCATCCTCTAGCATACCTAGACAATATGGGCACGCCACTGCTATATTTTTACTCTTTGATTCTGCCTCTTTTAATCTGATTTGTGAAATAGGTTCCTTTTCGTTTACCTTATACCAATAATTTGCTCCTCCGCCTCCGCAACAAAAACTTTTAGATTTAGATCTCTCCATTTCCACAAGATTTGCTGTTTTTGAAAGAATAAACCTAGGTGCAGAATATTCACCATTTATTCTTCCTAAATAACAAGGATCATGGTATGTGAATGTTACTTTGCTTTTATCTACCTTAATTTTACCATCCTTTATCAATTTCTCTATAATCTGGGAATGATGATAAACTTCTAGACCATTTATAAATTTTGAATATTCATTTTTAAATGTATTGTATCCATGAGGGCATATTGTTATTATTTTTTTCACATTATAGGTTTTAAAAACTGTCACATTTTGCATTACCAATTCCTGGTATCTACTTTCTTCTCCAAGTCTTCTGGCAGCTTCTCCACAACAGGATTCCTCCTCGCCCAAAACACCAAAACTTACATTCGCCTCTTTAAGAATATTTATCAAACTTTCAGCAACATTTTTAGTTCTTGGATCAAAGCTTGCCATACAACCTATCCACAATAAATATTCATCGTTTTCAAATTTCTTTGATTTATCTATCCACACATTTCTTTCTGATGGTGAATTTCCAAGTGGATTTCTTGTATATGTTAAATTATTTAAAAATTGTACTTTTTGTTTATCTAATTTACTTTTAAAAACTAAATCCCTTCTCATTTCTAAAAGAAAACTCTGTGGATCAATCCTAACAGGACATTCTTCCACACAAGCCTGACATGTTGTACAGGACCAAATAAATTCTTCACTAAATAATATAGGAATAAAATCTATTTCTTGACCCACATTTGATTTTAAGGTTTGCATCAGAACTCTTGGTGAGAGTTCCCTTCCCGCTGCAAATGCTGGACATGCTCTTTCACATCTACCACAATCTGTACAGGCGAGAGATTCTAACCTTTGTATCGGTTTTAAATCAGTAAGTTTTTCTATTCCCATTTTTATATCAAATGATCCACTTTGAAGGATCTCTTCAAGTTTAAATGGAGTAGTCATTTCTCCTCTAACTTTTTCAGGTCTTAAGGCAACAAAGGTTGGGGAAATAATAACATGTGAAAGCTTAGATAGTAATGCATACCCTAATACTATAAAAACTGTAAGAAAATGTATTTCCCATAAAACTCTGTAAACTAAAATTGCATTGTTTGTATTTGAATTAAATATATTGTACCAAAATAATGAAAATATTGAACCAATGTATCTATAATGATCTACATAGGAATAATTCTGTATAATATTGAGCAAGTAAATATTTAATCCCTCAAGGAAAAAACCTTCAAATGCTATTAAATATAGTGAACCAATAACAACATAATCATCCCAGATGGTATGTAATAATACCTTTTTTCTAAGTCTCCTATAAAGTGCCATGGTAAGGCCAATTAAAAGCATAAGTCCACCAGTGTCAGAAAATACTTCAAAAAATAGATAAAAGTCACCTATCAAGATCCTAATTCCAAATGGCGAAAGTATATCGTTGTCCAATGCCACTAAAGCAGTGGAAATTGTCAAAAATATAATACCCCAAGAAATAAGTATATGCATTAGACCTGCATAAATGTCTCTAACAAATTTTCTTTGAAAAATACCATATAAAAACAGATTTTTCCAGTTCCAATTTTTAAGTAGTTCAAAAAATGATTTTCTATTAAGACCCAATTTTTTATATATGATATAGAACCAATAAAGGTAAACTATAAAAATAATTATTGTAGCTGCATAATGTATATAAAGCTCAGAATTTGATATTTCAAAAAGATTTGGCCTTGCAATTATAAGTGAATAAAATGTCATTAATCCTTAATTGAAAATAAATTAATAAATTTTTTTAAAATATAAAAAATACCATAATCAATATATTTTAAAGAATGAAAAATTATCTATAAACAGAATCTAAATATTTTTTTCTTTCTTCTTCCAATTCTTTATCATCTTTACCAAGAATATTTTTCAAGGATAAAATTACGTCATCAATTTTTGAAATTCCGGCATCTTTACTAAAAATAAAAAATCCCTCTCTTCTCCAAAGAATATCATCAATGTGAAATGCACTTTCATATAAAATATCATAGGCAAAAAGAGCTTGTAAATCATTCTTTAAATTATATTTATTTTTCAGTTCATCCTTTATTTCAGTGAATTTTTTAATATATGCTAAATTTAAAGTAGGTTTTTCTTTGATATTCAATTCTCTCATTATTATTTTAGAAACCTTTAATGAAATTGTTCTATAGGTTGTAATTTTACCTCCTAAAACATTTATTATATTGTTACATCTTACTATTTTATATTCTCTACTAATTTTTCCTAATTTTTCGCCTTTACCAAAAAGTGGTCTTATTCCTGAATAGGCATTAATTATATCATTTCTTTTAAGATCTTTAATATATCTCTTTACTGATTCAATAAGATAATTTATTTCTTCCTCACTAGGTTTTGGATTTGAAATATCACCCTTAAAATATGTTTCTGTTGTACCAATTATTACTGTTTCCTCTCTTGGTATAATGAAGACTTGTCTCTTATCTATAGGTGATCTTATTGCCAATGCAATATTCACAGGGAAGAGTTCTTTATTTACTATAATATGATCCCCCTTACTTAACTTTAATAAATTATTTAAATTTTCAATTTTTTTAAATTCCTTCTTAATCATTTCAAAAATATTACCTACCCAAGGGCCTGCAGCATTAACAAGGATCTTAAATGGTACAATAAATTGTTCCCCTGTGATTTTATCTTTAATCAATGCTTCCCTTGCTTTTTTATCTGAAAAATTTATTGATAAAACTTCGGCGTAGTTTAATGCTATAGCATTATTTTGTATTGCAGACATAATATTTTCAATTACGAGTCTTGAATCATCAACCACACCTTCAGCATAAATATATCCACCCCTTTGAGGTGTATATTTTAAATATGGATAAATTTCTGAAATTTTACTTTTTGAAAACCATTTTGCCTTAATATTTTTAGAAAAAAATGAATATATAAACAATCCAATTTTGAGTGAAAATTTTGACCAAGAATAATCATCCAATGGTATTAAAAAATACTCTTTTTTTATAAGGTGATCATATTTAAGAAGAAAATCCCTTTCCCTTACTGAATTTATTACCACAGAAAATTGACCATTGGCCAAGTATCTTAATCCCCCATGTATAAGTTTTGATGACCTACTACTTGTTCCAAAGGCAAAGTCATTTGCTTCAACAACTGCAACATTATTAGTTATACTTGATAATGCATTTAGAATACCTGAACCTGTTATGCCTCCACCAATTATTAGAATATCAACACCTTTTTTTAGTCTTTCTATTTTTTCCTTTCTAATTTTGATTATTTCATCATTCATAATATCAAAAAATTGATAATGCAAATAAATAATTGAATTTTTTTAATTTTAAAATCAGAGTAATAACAAGAAAATCAAAATTAATAAAAAATATAAAAAATTAATTTATTTTTCTTAGATCAATATCTTTTGTTTCTGGGCCAATGTATGCTCCAATACCATAAAGTATTGATGCAAGTAGTAAAAAGAATGCAGCAGTAAACCACAGATTTGTTCCCTGAATACCTTTAAATGGTCCTACAAGTAACATCATAAAAATTGGCATCCATCCGCTAACAAATAGACCACTACTGTATCCAAAACCCACCCCTGAAGCTCTCCTTTGCGTTCCAAAGCGCTCGCTAAGATATGCAGGTACCAGACCCCATACCCATTGTGTTAATAAACCTTCCAATAACACTGCAAATACCAAGTATAAATAATTTTTTTCATGAGCAGCAGTATAAAGGAAATAATAGACAGGAATTGATAATACAAATGTTATGATCGCGCCTATCAAAAATGCCCTTCTCCTTCCAATGAAATCTGATGCAAAACCCCAAGAGATTGCTGATATTGCGGCAAATATTCCACCAATTGCATACCAGAGTGCGGCATCTCCTGCAGTTAATCCGGCACCTGTAAGTATTCCTGTGGTAGCATTAAACATGGACCAAGAACTGAAAAATAAACCTACCATAAGTACAAAAACCTGGAGAAATGTATAAAGTACTGGAGGTTTAAAAATTGTAAAGAATGGAACTTTTTCAATTTTATTTTCATTTTTGATCTCCTCAAATAATGGAGAATCTGGCATAAAATATCTGATGAAGATAACAATTACGAATGGAATCAAACCAGTGACAAATGCCCATCTCCATCCAACATCAAGCATTCCTGTTGGTCCAAAAAGATGATAAAATCCTGTAACTATAAATCCGGAAAGTGCAACGCCCCAGGTAAAACCACTTTGAACAATACCGCTTACAAGACCCCTTCTATTCTTCTTGGCAAATTCCATTGCAAATGGGTGTCCAGCTGCATACTCACCACCAATAAAAATACCCTGAATCATCCTGAATATTGTGAATATAATAAATGACCATACACCGATAGCAGCATATGTAGGTATAAGAGCAGTTAAAGCACTCATAACAGAAAAGCCTGTTATAGTATACATTAGAGTTTTTCTTCTTCCAATTTTATCCCCAAAATTTCCAAAAATAGCTGAACCCACTGGTCTAAATAATAAGGATACTGCATACCCTGCTAGAACAGTTAAATATGCTGTAAGAGCTGATACTGTCGGAGAGGCAAAAACTTTGGCAAGTATTGGTAACATTGCAGTAACAAGCATTAGATCATAGGCGTCCATGAAAAATCCAAGAAATTGTGCGGTAATTGCTTTTTTTGCTCCATCTGGCCATTTATCATCATTGTCCGAACTCATAATTAAAAATTTATGAAATGATTATATATAAATTTTACTAATTAAATTTTAATTTTTTAAATATAAAAATATTTATTATTATTCGTTAATTATATCTCAAAACTTTTAAATAATCATAATTATTTGTATTTTTGGTAATATTTATGAGAAAAATTCTTAAAAATT
Source organism: Thermoplasmata archaeon (assembly GCA_038880255.1). GTDB lineage: Archaea > Thermoplasmatota > Thermoplasmata > Thermoplasmatales > ARK-15 > ARK-15. The sequence goes on along the minus strand of JAVZSA010000028.1, from coordinate 4,349 downwards.
TAAATAAAAATTTAAAAATTGATGAAATAGATATTAAAATATTAGAAATTCTAAAGGATAATGGAAGGATTTCAGATTCAGAAATAGCAAGAAAAATTAATGTATCGAATGATACTGTAAAAAGAAGAAGGGAAAGAATGGAAAAAGAAGGAATAATAAAAATAAAGGCATTAATTGATCCAAAGAAATTTGGTTATACTCATTATATTCATGCAGGGATTACTACTAAACCTTCGGCAAATATAAATGCATTAATTGAAAAATTAAAAAATATTAAGGGTGTTTATTATATTGCTATATCATTTGGACCTTCACATAACATACTTGTTCATTTTAGAGGAAAGAAAAAAGAAGATCTTTATGATTTTGTTGAATGGTTAAGAGTACAAGAAGAAATTCAAAGTTTGGATGTGAATACAATATACGATGTAATAAAGTCTGGATTTAGGGATTTGCCTTTGAATGATATTATAAGTGATAAAGAATGGGAACAGTAATAAATGTTAAAGATTTAACTAAAATTTATAATAACAAAGTAAAGGCAGTAAATAATGTATCATTTTCAGTTAATGAAGGAGAAATCTTTGGCTTACTTGGACCAAATGGAGCTGGAAAAACAACAATTTTGAAAATTCTTGCTACACTTATAAAACCAACAGAAGGTAATGTAAGGATATTTGATTATGATATTTTAAAGGACAAACAAAAAATAAGAGAAATAATAGGTTATGTCCCACAGGATCTTTCAGTAGATTCGGCATTAACAGGTTATGAAAATTTACTAATTTCTGCAAAACTTTATGACATTGAAAAAGAAAAAAGAGAAATAAAAATAGAGGAGATTTTGAAAATTCTGGAACTTGATGAATGGAAGAATAAATTGGTTAGGACATATTCTGGAGGTATGATACGTAAATTAGAAATAGCTCAGGTATTGGTTCATGATCCAAAAATAATGTTTTTAGATGAGCCTACTGTAGGTTTGGACCCAAAAAGTAGAAGAATGATTTGGAATGAAATTGAAAAGATAAGGAAGATGTATGGTACAACGTTTATTCTTACTACACATTATATGGAAGAGGCAGATAAAATATGTGATAGGGTAGGCATTATTAACAATGGAAAAATTATGGTAATTGACACACCTGAAAACTTAAAGAAAAATGTTGGTAAGAGTCATGCAATTATTAAAATATCCGGGAATCTGGATAAAATAGATATTCAGGACGCAAAAATAATAGGAAATGAAATAGATGTGCCTATAGAAAATCCAGATGTGGAACTTCCTGAATTAATGAATAAATTTTATGAAAATAATATAAAAATTTTAGAAATTCATGTAATGGAAAATACTCTCGATGATGTATTTTTAAAATATACAGGCAGTAGGATTGAAGAGTCACATCAATGGGGAGATACAAGGAAAATTAGAAGGATAGCGAGAAGATTAGCATGAAATTTAAAAGTTATGTAAACAAAATATTTACAATAATGGAAATTGAATTAAGAAGGATTAGACACGATTATACTGATATAATAACAAGATCCATACAGCCTATTCTTTGGTTGTTAGTTTTTGGAACTGTTTTTGAAAAATTTAGAATATTTCCCACTGGTAATTATACTTACCTCCAATTCATTGCTCCTGGTATATTAGGTCAAAGTGTTTTGTTCATTTCAATCTTTTATGGACTAAATTTAGTGTGGGATAGGGAATCAGGGATACTCTCAAAATTACTAGTTTCACCTGCAACATCATTTACTATTGCACTCGGTAAATCTTTGGCAGCTGGCATAAGAGGTCTTACACAAACAGTGGTAATTCTTTTAATAATTTTTGTAATAGGGATCCCTCTAACAACAAATATATTCTATGTTTTTGGAATTATTCCAGTTATTATTCTCCTAGCAGGTTCATTTGCAAGTCTTTCAATGATAATTGCTTCTCTTGTTAAAACAAGAGAAAGGTTTATGGGTATAGGTCAATTGCTTACAATGCCACTATTTTTTACGAGTAATGCACTTTATCCAATAAGTGTTATGCCATATTGGTTACAGATATTTGCATATCTAAATCCTCTTTCATATGGAATAGATGCTTTAAGGTCATTTTTATTGACAGGTAATATGAATGATATGATTTTTAATTTTGGAGTATTGATTATTTCTTTCATAATCCTCACATATTTGGCAGGATTTGTATTAAGGAGAATTATGGAATAATTTATATAATAAAATTTAATACTATATTATGAAAAATAAAAAAATTAAGGAGGATATTTACTTTTTAAAATTTTCATAAATTCCCTCATCCAATAGGGATGATCTGGCCAAGCTCTTGCTGAAACCATCATATTGTCGACAACAGCAGCTCCATCAATAAATATTCCACCAGCATTTTCAACATCCTTCTTTAATGCCGGATATGCTGAACTTTTTCTATTTTTTAATAAATTCCCTGCTGCGAGTATCAAAGGTGCATGACACAACTGTGCCACTGGCTTATTTTCTTTAAAAAAATGTGAAACTATTCTTTGTACATTTTCATCATTTCTTAAATATTCTGGTGCTCTGCCACCTGGGATTACCAATGCCACATATTCTTCAGGTTTTACATCTTTAAAGGATTTATTTGCTTTAACAAGATATCCAGGTTTTTCTGTATAAGTGTCAAATCCAGGAACAAAATCATGGACTACGGTTTGAATCATCTTTGCCGAAGGCGCAGCAATATCAACTTCATATCCCTCCTCTAAAAGCCTTTGATAGGGGTACAATACTTCCAAACTTTCTCCAGCATCGCCCGTAATTATTAACACCTTTGTCATGTGTAATCACCTTATTTTTCATGTATCTATTGATATTTAAAGTTATTGTAAAAACAATTAATGAAAATATATGATATATTATAAATGAATTATTTCACTTTTATGGAGACAGTTTTTCATAAATTTTTAATTTTCGGTTCCCGTTTAATAGACAATAATTTATTTCATATATAATAAATGTTTTATGAATTCAGTAAGCTAATTTGAGATGATTCATCATCTGCGATCCCATTGCCCTTTTGTATCTTATTTTTCCAATTTTCTTATCTTTCGTACATATTTTATAAAGTGCATTAACATTATTATGAAATTACTTTATTTTATGTTGTTTAATTTTGGAATGATAATATTTTTAATTCTTTATTTTCAAAATTATTGTAAATTTTTATTATTTATATCTTGCTTATTTCAATTTTTATTAGATATATTTTTGCATTTTAATATTCACTTTTAATTATTGTCTTATAACATATTTTATCCCGTTTTTTCATCTTCATCCTTTTATTAATTTAAAAAAAATACTTGTAAATAGGTAAAATAGTTTAAATTTTAAGAATTTAGATAAAAAATTTTTAATAAATTTTTAAGAATTCAAAATAATAAATTTTTTATATTAGTTTAAAATTAAAGAAATTATGGTTAAAATTGAGGATTTTTTAAAACCAGAAAAATCAGTTTTTGTAGTATGGGATGTTCAAGAGGCTCTCGTGAATGCAATATTTAATAAGGAAACATTTTTGAAAAATATTCAAATTATTTTAAACAATGCAAGATCTAAAAATATTCCAATATTTTACACAAAAATTACTCCATTACCCGAATATTTTGAATCTCCTGTTAGGAAATTATTTTATAAGAGTGGCTTTAACCCAGGTGAAATAGTTAAAGAGGTAGAACCTAAAAAAGGAGATATAATAATAAATAAAAACACTGCAAGTATATTTATAGGAACAAATTTTGAATATATGATTAGAAATGCATCTAAACAGACAATATTTTTTTCAGGAATTGCAACAGAAATTGGTATTGAAACTTCTGCAAGACATGCACTAAACTTAGGTTTTTTGCCTGTAATCGTAGAAGATGCTGTATCTTCTGGGGATAAAGAAGCACATGAAAGATCTATTTTAAATATGAAAAAATTATTAGTTGTTATGAAATCTAATGAAATTATCAATTTTTGGAATTCTCAATCATAATAAAAAATTTCTTATATATTTAAACTTTTTTATATCAAATGCTGTGTTTAATAAATCGATTATTGATAATTTTTTATCTATATTACATTCATACTCTTTAATTCACTTGAAAAACATTAAATTTTCATTTGAATAAAATCTCCTTTTGATTCAGCATAACATTTTATTGCATTGTATGCATAAAATCTCTGGTATCCTTTTGCAATCAGACTTACCTTTGATAATGAAACTATATTTTTCCCATATTTTTTATTGCTGAAAATAAACCTTTTTACTTACCCATCTCATACTTTTTATATTCTGCCCATTTTCTATACCCTAG
>JAVZSA010000027.1:0-17556 GCA_038880255.1 Thermoplasmata archaeon | reverse complement strand
CCAGTCCGTAAGGGCGGGGTAGTTCACTGCTGAATAAACAAAGGGTGTTAAACCCGATGCAGAAATTCCCAATATACTGTCATTTTTCTTTATATTTTTTTCTTTCAATGCTCTTATTGCGTCATCTTCAATATCCTCTGCATTTTCAATAGATCTTTTTAATGCTTCATCGCCTCCTGCTATTACATAATCAAATTTGTCTTTTCCAAATCCAAAAGTAGGCCACATTTCTATTGCGTCTTGTGTACCCAATCTACCACTTGTTCCTGCACCAACATATATCACCCTTCCTCCTTCACTGAACTTTTTATATATTTTATCAACTATTTCTGAAATTTTTTTAAGTTGACACCCCACAGCTTCATAAGCTCTAATATCTTCCAAATGTATTGTTCTTAAAATTTCCATCGTATCATATTTATCTATGTTTAAGGTTCTAGGATTGTTTCTTTCTGTAACGGGTATTTTCTTTTCATTCATATATTCTCTATAATATTTCCATATTTTTAAAATTGTGGATGAAAAATTTAATTATTTATTCACTATATAATTTTTTAATGCAGATGTTAAAAGAGATTTTAGAAGAAGCTGATGTTGTAAAAAGAACCTATGAAAGTATTAGAAAAAATCTAGATGAAATCTCAGGAAAAATCCTGGATTCTAAAAAAATTTATATTATGGGGGATGGAACAAGTTACCATTCATCTTTATATCTTGAAAATTTGCTTAATAGATTCCACTTAAATTCTTGGGCAATTCCTTCAACAGAAATAAGTCATCACATCCAAAAAATTAAAGAGAATGATATTTGTATATTTTTTAGTCAATCAGGTGAGAATTTAGATACATTAAATGCTGCCAAATTGTGCCTTGATAAAAAAAGTACTATAATTTCCATAGTTAACAATAATGATTCAAGCCTTTCTAACATTTCTCATATTTCTGCTTATTTAAATTCTGGTAAAGAAATTGCTATTCCAGCTACAAAATCTTATATCTCAATGCTTACCTTTTCCTATGCACTATACAAATATTTAAAAAATGAAAGTGTACAGATTGATGATATTTCTAAAAAAATAAAAACAATATTATCATTGGATAATGAAATTGAAAAATTTTCAAAAAATTTAAAAGATTACGTTTTTATACTTGGTACTGGTATAAATTTTATTACAACCATGGAAGCATCCTTAAAACTTATTGAAACAGCTAGAATAACTTCCATCCCATTTTACCTAAATGAAGTATTTCATGGCCCTATACAAATATTTGAAGAAAAAAGTACAATTATTATTCTTAAGGATGTTAATGTTGATAATGAATCAATTAAGAAGATTGAAAAATATACTAAAACTATTAAATTTGGATCTGAAGATTCTGATCTCTATTTACCTAATACTGAATATGAGTTATTTCCAATGGTTTACATAATACCCTTTCAATTTCTTTCATATTATGCTGCAAAATTGAGGGGATTAAATCCTGATTTTCCTGAAAGATTAAAAAAATTTTTCTAGATCGATATTTATATGAAGTTCCCAGGGATAAAGATATTTAAATGGCTCACCCCATTTCGATTTTATCATCTTTCCATACATTTCAGAAATATTGGAAATCAGGTTTATGTCCAGAGCTTGAGATCTATGAGCTTTAAGTGATTCAGATTTTGTATCATTTACATCTGTAATATCAATAATTACATTAGGATTATTTGTAGGTGAAAGAGCCACATCAGGCACATTTCCTCTTACATCACCATGACCTATATTTGGAAATTCATAAAATAGTACACATTGAAGAACACCCATACCTGTGTTAATATGATCAGGATGTACCTCATATTTTAAAAATGGATCAACAGTTATTAAAAGGTCAGGTGAATATTCTCTTATTTCGGGCATCAATATTTCTATTAATTCTCTAGGATGGGGAACAAAAGTATCTTCAATGTCAAGAAATTTAATCTCTTTTATGCCTAAAATAGCTGCTGATTCCATTTGTTCTTTTTTTCTTGTTTCTTTCATATTTAAACCCTTTATTTTAGTTCCCTTACTTCCATCGGTCACAATTATTAATTTTACATTTGCACCTCTTTTTAAAGATTTTAAAATGTATCCTCCAGCAATGATTTCAGCATCATCAGGATGTGGTGAAACAATAAGGATTCTATTTGCATTTTCCATTTTATTTCTTTTTATTTCATCAATTGTTATATCCATATTTTTCTAAAATAAGATTTAAAAAAAATATTTTTTTAGGTTGATGAATAAATTATAAATATTCTAATACCTGAAAAATATATATTGTTTGATGGGGAAAAATAGAGTGTGGGAATTAATAATTAGAACAATTAATGAAGACTGTAGTGTAATAGAAATGATTAAAAAATTAGGTTTAAAGGTAAATATTAGAAATATTAATGTATGCATTCAATATTCAAACCATCTAATAGAATTTGAAAAACCTTACAAAAACAGTTTGAAAAATGTTGATAAAAAAGGAATAAAAATTCTAAGATTCGATAACAGAAAAATAATTATTAAAAGTAAAAGTTGTACAGTTTGTAAAATATTGGAAAAATATAATTAGATCGTCATAAACACTTTATTAGAAAATGATGAAGTTGAATATAAAATTCTCATTCATTCAATAAAAGACTACAATAATATTATTCAAGAACTTGAGAATTCAGGTATTTCAATGAAAATAATAAAAAAAGAACTTTATAATACAATCCCATCAATTACTCAAAGACAAATGGATATTTTGTATATTTCATATATGAAAGGGTTTTTTGATGTTAAAAGAAATATTACACTGACAAATCTTTCAAAAGAGCTCAATATTAAGCCATCCAACATTGGAATACATAATTAGAAGAGGATTAAAAAAAGTTCTTGAATATTATTTTGAGAAAAAAATTTAAAAATTTTGGCTAATATATAAGTGATAATTTTTAAATATTTTTTGTTGATAAATATAAAATATGATAGGTCTCAGAAAAAATTCAAAAAGTAAATGGCCCATTATTTTTTTAATTGTAACAGTTCTTGTTTATTTAATTTATTTATTAATGTCTGCATACACATTTACTAATTTACCACCAATACCAGATAAGGTAGTTACTTCAGATAGAAAAATACTTTTTACTTCACAGGAAATTATTCAGGGAAAGTATCTTTTCCAGAAATACGGTCTTATGGATTATGGTTCAGTTTTGGGATTTGGTGGTTATTTTGGAATTGATTTTACATCATATACCCTAGCTCTTGATGAAAATTATATTGCATCCTATTATGGATTTAAAAATGTATCAACAACAAACACCTCAGAAATGACAATTATTAAAAATGCATTGAATGTAAATTATAATAAGGTAACAAACACTGTTACTATGAGTATTCCATTTGGAATAGCATTTGAAAAAAGTATTGCATATTATAGCAATTATTTAGGAAATGAATCTGCACAAATTAGATTAAACCCCTTATCAATTTACCATATCTAAATTATTATCTTCACGATCTTCAAACAACAATGGCTCATGCTCACCTTGCATTCCCTCTTGCATTTGGCCTTCCGACCATGTTAATGTGGGTAGTTATGATGTATTTAACGGGCGGTTTTAACGATAAACATTTAAAATGGATGAGATATTCATCCATAATAATTGGCATTGGTTTTTATCTACAGGTTTTAATCTCACTTATGCCACTTGGTATTTTTCAATTTATTTATGAACTTAAATATGGTTTTTGGTATACAAAATCACTCTTTACACCAAATGGGATTTCAGGATTCTGGCAAATACCCATTATTCAGAATATAATAGATTTAAGGATGATAGGTGATCTTGTTGCAGCAGCAGGAATGGGGATAATAATATTTGGAATCTTATTTAACTTCAGAAAATCTCTTTTAAGAATTGAATAAATATTTTTAATTTCATATTTTTTCAAAATATAAAAAATTTAATTAAATACCATTATTAATTGATCAAAATAATAATTTTCAAATATTATGATCTAATTTTTGTTTATATATTTAAATATCCAATTTCTATAGAGGATTATGCATTTTATTTCCGTAGATGGTGGTGCAACAAAAACAATATCTGTACTATATAATGATAATTTTGAAATTGAATCCATTGGTATTTCAGGACCAACAAATTTCAGAACAGTAGGTATTGTAAATTTTAGAAAAAACATAAAAGATGCTATTAATCAATTAAATTCTTTTGATGTTGATAGTATGAGTTTTGCCTTGCCGGGCATAAAAGATACTTCAGAATCCTTAAAGATGATTTATGATGAACTTAAAAAATTATTTCCTAATAAAAAAATTAAACTTTACAATGATGGTGAAGCAGGTTTTCATTGTAGATTTCTTGAAGAAAATGGAATAGTTATTGCAGCCGGTACAGGTATGGTCTCCTATGGTAAGAACAAATCAATTTCAGTCAAATCCTCAGGCTGGGGCTGGTTTTTAGATGATGAAGGTGGGGCTTTCTATATAGCTAGAAGGGCACTTGAGGAGGTGGTAAAAATTATGGATGGAAGGGGAAAATTTGATTCAACACTTGTTGATTCATTGAGAAAATTTTTTAATTTAAAAAATGACAAAGATCTTATTAACATTATTTATAAAGGAAGGATTAATATTCGTAAAATATCATCGATTGCCCCAATAGTATCTATGAATGCTCTTAAGGGAGATTTTCTTTCAAGAAAAATAATGGAGGAATCAGCAGTTCAATCCTCTAAATCAGCCTGGTCAACATATAGAAAACTAGGATTCCCTGAAAAAATTTCAATAAGTGGATATGGTGGTGTTTTCAGGGCAGGAAAATGGTATTGGGAAATGATAGTAAATGAATTAAAAAATATTATAGGCAATGCAGAATTTATTGAACCATACTTTGGTTATGAGGCAATATTGGGTTCCATAGTTTTAAATTATAGGGAGAATGGAATAGAAATTAAAGGATTTGATTTGGAAATACTTAGGAAAATTTTAAATGAAAAAATAAGCGCATATAATCCAGATATTAGAAGGAAATATCTTTACTTTTAAAAATTATCATGGTAAAAGAGTCCTAAAATAGAATAAATCGATGAAATAATATTTTCATATTTGTCACCCATTGCTGCTAAATAACCAATTTTTTTATTTAATAACTCAGAATCATATGGTATACCTGTATTTATAAAAATGCATTCATTATTTTTACACATTTCATTTATTTTTATATAATTACCATTAAGATGTAGGTTTTTTCCTATTATTATAATTTGTGAATTATTCAGACTTTCATTTTCATTAAATTCTTTAACAGAAAAGTTTAGTTCTCTCAATTTTAAAATTATTCTTTTTATAATGTTATTCATATAAGCTGTACTTCCAGCATAATATATGTAAAAATCCCTATCTGGATTAAATTCCTTTCTTCTAATCCATTTTGGAACATTGTAGGATATGATTTGAATGATTTCTTTTGGAGGTATGAATTTTTTCTTTCTTTCTAAATATAACTTTATTAATCTTTCTTCCCTTTTACTATTGTTTAAATTTATATTTTTCATATTTTCATGTATATCTTCAGCCAATTCTGGATCTACACATTCAAGTATATCTGCTCCTCCCAAAAATGCAAGTTTAGCAATTTCATTGGGTGAGTAATTTGTTGAAATAGCTTTCATGTCAAGAGAATCAGTAATTAAAATACCATCGTATCCTAATTCTTTTCTAATTAAGTTATAAGATTTTTGAGAGAGTGATATGGGAAAATCTTGATCAATTTCTTTAACTAATACATGTGAAACCATTATGCTTTTTACCCCAATATTAATTGCATCAATATAAATGGTTTCATTGTATTCCATATGGAGTGTATGTTCCTTAAATCCCTAGGTAATTTCTCATGCGGATCCTCAAACACTGAACCTATCCCAGGAAAATGTTTTGCAGTAGCAGATACACCAAAATCTTGAAGACCCATTATAAAAGAAGAACCATTTCTAGATACATTATCTACATATTCGCTAAAGGATCTTTCAAGTATAGAGAAATTTTCTTTGTTTGATAGAGTATCAAGGACTGGTGCAAGATTCCACCTAATTCCAATTTCATTCAATTCATATCCTGTCAAAGCACCAGCATAATATGAAGTATTTTTTTTATCAATTTTTCCTAATGCATAATTACTTGGAATATAATTAATATCTCTTATCCTTGATACATTTCCTCCTTCCTAATCAATTGCAACTATTGGGGGATCAATTTTCAAATCCTTTGTATAAATTGAAAAAATCCATCTAATAAGATTCTTTAAATCTTCAACATTTTCAAAATCATTACCCATAATTATTATGGATACAGGTTTTATGCTTTTTATCAATTTTTTACTTTTTTCCTTATCCCCGCTATATAAACCAACCTGCATTAATCGACCACTTTCCATTTTCTGCACCCTAATCCTTAATCTCTTCCATCACTAAACCTGAATGAGCGTCCAAAAGTAAAACAATCTTTTCATTTTTATGAATTAACTCCACATACCAAATTGGTATATGTACTAAATAAATATCAGCAATGTCTACATTTATTTCAGCAGAAAGGAATCCATGCACCTTTTTTTGTAATTTCCTTAGTACCCACTGTTGTATCCTCACCTTGCCCTCAACCTTTGCTTTTTCTAAACTCATTGAACCATTTAACATTTTTATTGGATTTGATGAATCCTTTTGAGGTATTATGTCCCTCACATCTGTTAAATTGAATATATAATCAGGTGGCTGATACAAATTGAGATTCTCAACAGCTACTACAGGATATTTAACGGTGCCTACATCAGTTCCCGATTCTATAATAGTTCTTAAGTTGACTGTTGGTCCTGCAATACCTCCCCTTCCTCCAATTGAAACACCTGCGAAGCCTCCAGGTTGTACCTCTTCTCTTTTGTATTTATACTGTGCAGAGTATCCAGCATCTATTATCCAATATGGAACATATGACAATTGCATGTTTTTAAGTTCACTTTTTTCAAAAAGATGTCTATGTAATATGGATCTATCAATATATGATTTTACAATATTTATTGCTTGATCCTTTAATGGAACTTTAATATCTAGAATATAATGTTTATGAACCTGTGTCCATCCTAGGGTACCTAGCGTAATTGATGTACCACAGTATGGACATACCACCATTGCTTCACCAGGTGTAGGGTTAAGTGGTGCACCACAGTTTGGACATTTCATCTCTTTTAAAACAGTTTCTTGATTTGAAGAAATTGTTGAAACTTTCTCTGTTTGTACAAATTGAGGAGCACCACATTTTGGACAATATAAAGAATCATCTGGAATTTGGGCACCACATTTTCTGCAATACATTTATTCCACCTTCCATCCACAATTTGGACAAAATTTTGCTCCTGGAGGTATTTCAGATCCACATTTAGGACATTTAAGAATTAGCTGTTTTCCACAATTTGGGCAAAACTTTGAATTTTTTGGGATTGTTGCTCCACAGTACGGACATTTTATTGTATCTAAGGAGGAAAAATCAAATCCACAATTAGGACAGAATTTTGCATCAATTGGAACAGTGGATCCACATTTTGGACAAGTTTTTACTTTTTCATCCTTAGTGGGTGGTTGCATTATACCTTGGGATATGTTAGAAGAAATAGGATAAGCCATTCCTGCTCCAGCGCCAATACCTACCCCTAAACCAGCACCAACACCAGCTGCACCTGATGGATTCTTTGCTGCATCGACCATAGCTTTCCCTGCCTGAAGTTGTAAATAATTTACACCTAATAATTGCATACTTGACCTTTGATCTATTGCCTTTTGAACCTCTTCAGGTAAGGAAATATTAAGTCCTGAAATTTTATTTATTTCAATTCCGTATTGATCAAATGCCTGTTTAGAATTGGCTAAAACAGCTTCCTCAATGTTTAAAAGATTGGAAGGTACATCCAATACTGAAATACCCTGGTCCTTCATTTTTCCAAGGATATTGTAAATAAGCAACACTACTTGATCTTTTATTCTACTTTCTACATCAGCTGAAGTTTCAGAAGCGAAAGTACCAATAAATTGATTAATAAAAATTGAAGGATCTGAAATTCTATACCTTATTTCACCATAAAGCCTCAGCATAACTATTCCAAAATCCTTGTCTTTAAAGGCGTAAGGCTCCTTGGAACCAAATTTTGCATCCATTATTCTTCTTTGTACGTAATAAACCTCGGCTTGTTGTTGTACACCTGAAAGTAATTTTACAATTTCACCCACCACAGGGGCATTTAATGATGTGAGTGCATATCTTCCTGGTTTATCTATATAGGCAATTGCTTTTCCATCTCTAAAAAATACTGCAGTTTCATCCTCTCTTACAACTATGTTATCATTAAGTCTAATGTTTCTTGGTACTTTCCACATAATGTTATTTTGTTTATATTGATCTTCCCATTCAATGGTTGTAGCACCTATCAAACTATTACCACTTGAATATGTATCTTTTTTTCTAAACATTTTTAAACACCACCATAAAGAATTTTGTCTCTCGAATCATTAATGAATTTTAAATTATTTAAATTCGCATCAATTCTACTTAAGATTTCATTGTCGATCTTTCCTAAATTACAAGAATCTACGAAATTTTTAATGTTTTCATCTAGTTTTAAAATTTCTTCATAAATCTTCATGTCAAGGTCATAAAGAGAAGATATTTTATCCTTATTGACCCTGACAGGAGGAGAAATCCCAGAATAACCCGCTTCATGATGTTTTATATCTGCAGCTAAAGTTTGTATTTTTGATCTAACAATACCTATTTTTTCTAGCCCTTTAAATATGCCATTTGATGTAAGAATTTGTTCAGATTGTTTTAAGTTTTCAATAATATTTAGCATTTTTTTATAAAGTTCATTTTTGAGATAAATATCTGCATCCCTTAAATCTTCATTTACCCTATAACCATGATAACCTGGAAAAAGTAATTGCAATTTTTTTATTATTCCTCTATCTTCAACAACTTCATTTCTAATATCATCCATAGAATTAGTAATTCACGAACAATATTTAAATATTTTTAGATTTAAAATTTATATTCCTTATTTTCAAAAAATAAATTTCTAATAGTAATTTTTTTAAAATTCTATAAACTTTAAATATATCTAATTATTAAAGATCCAAAAGTGATGTTTAATGGAAAATTTAGTGATAAGAACTGAAAATTTAAAAAAGAGTTACAAGAAGGGAGTTTATGCCGTTAATGGCCTGAATCTAGAGGTAAAAGAGAAAAAAATAACAGGTTTCTTAGGTCCTAATGGTGCAGGAAAAAGTACTACAATAAAGATGCTTTTAGGATTACTTGAACCAACAGAAGGAAAAATAGAAATTTTTGGAAAAGAAATGAAAACAGATTCACCAAGAATTAGAAAATACATAGGATTTATGCCAGAATTACCAAAATTTCCTAAATATCTAACAGGCATGGAACTTCTTGAAATATATGGTGAAATGGCACAAATGGAAAAAAATGATGTAAAAAAACAAGCAAGGGAACTTCTAGAGGAAGTAGGTCTAGAAAACAGTAAGGATAAAAAAATAGGGGGCTATAGCAAGGGGATGCAACAAAAATTAGGAATAGCAGTTGCATTTTTAGGAAATCCACCTTTAGTAATTATGGATGAACCAACTGAAGGATTGGATCCTGTGGGAATGATAGAAGTTAAAAAGATTATTAAACAAAAATCTAAAAATGGGACATCAATATTCCTATCTTCACACCTTCTTAAAGAAGTGGAAGAAATATGTGATGAGGTAATTGTAATAAATAAGGGTAAAATGGTTAGCTCTGGATCAGTTGAAAAGGTAATATCAGAGGCATATAACAAAAAAATAATTGAAATTGAAGTTGATAAAATTGGAAATATTCAAGAATCGTTAAAAAAATTTCCTTTTGTAAATGGAGTAAAAAATGAGGGAAATAAACTTTATGTTGAATTAAATACGGATGAGGATGTGAGAGCAGTAATATCAAAAAATATCTATGAAAATGGTTCATTAATTGTTGGGATGAGATATATTTCAGAAACCCTTGAAAATGCATTTATAGAGCTTTTAAAAAATGGAGGTGATAAAAATGGATAAATTATCTTCTTTTAAGGCTATAAAAAGCATTATTAAGTATGAGTTAAAATGGGATCTTAGGAAAATGAAAATTTATATTTCAATTTCTATAGTTACTGCACTTTCACTTTTAGTCACAATATATATGGGGAGCATTGTACATATAGTTAATAAGGGAAATTATTGGCTTAACTCTCTAACATTTTTATCATCAAGTATATTTTTATTTTTAATGGGTGCACCGGTCACAATGAATGCAATTTCAGGTGAATTTGAGTCAGGAACCATAATTCCTCTACTTTCTAAACCTGTGTCAAGAACTGAAGTATACTTTGGTAAGGCAATTGCATCATTCCTGATAATTTTAATGGAAATGATATTATTAGGAATTATACTTGCTGTTGTTTCTTCAATAATAATGGGTCCTCAAAATGATCTTTATCAATTGGGAATATACGTTCTTACTTTGGCTGCAAGCACTATGGTTTATGCATCCTTTACGATGATGCTTAGTGCTTTAACAAAAAATTCACTTGCCTCTATACTTGGTGCATTTGGTGTTATGTTTGGTATAATGATTGGAATAAGCATATATGAATTGGTATATAGTCCACAAACCTGGTTTATTACCCTTCCATTCATAGGTACAGATTCATTCACTAATACAACAATCTCAGCTTTTAAAAATCCTAACGCATTGTATGTGCTATCATTGGAAAGAACTAGAAATAGTACCATATTATCAAATATTACAAATTTACAGGCTTCACTCATTTCATTTGGATTTACTATAGTTTACATTTTCCTATTCCTTATAATAGGATGGATAGTTTTCAAGAAAAGTGATATAAAAGAATAAATTTCTAATTTTTTTTAATATATATAATAAATCAACGAAATACCAAATTAATTTATAAATCAAAAAACATTCCATTTTCTAAATTTATTACCTTTTTTTCAAAATTTTTATTGAACCAGGAAGGATCTTCGGTATGAATTGGTATGATATAATCAGGGTCTATTTCACTGATTGCATTATACAATTCCTCTTCCGAAATATGACCAGATGCATGTAGACCTTTAATAAATGATATCCTATTACCATTCTTTCTTATACCTTCAATTCTCATACCAAAATGATCTATCCAATTGAGTAAACGCTCAAAACTGAAAATTTCTTCTTCTCCAAAAGCCTCACTTGATGAATATATGTAAATACTGTCACTATTAGGTACAATATCAAGTAATTCATTTATATCATAAAATGAAAAACAAATTATAAAATTTTCTTGAGCTTTACCAATTTCATTTGGTAAAATCCATTCATTATCTATACTATCCTTAAGAAACTTTTTCCATTCTGCCTTTTTTCCAGTTCTTTCATCATAAATTAATAAACCCTTAAGTCTATCTATATTGTCGTATAGATCCAATGAATAAAGATGATATGCATCTTTATCCGTTATAATTAATTTTCTTCCTGTTTCATCAGCAATTCTTTTAAATGATATTAGTCTTTCAAAATTTCTAGGAGAAAAATCTGCCACCACAAGAGACTTTGCTTCTTCTACTATTGACTTTGCATTCTTATAAACATCATTTTCACTTAAATTTACATCTTCCCTTCTACCAACTCTGGTTCCCTCAGTGATAAGTATAGAAACATTTTTTGCTTGTGAAATAAAATTTTTAGAATCATCTGCAAACATACCATGAATTCTAAAATCACCAGTATATGCAATACTAATATCTCCTTCTATTATAAATCCATTGGCTCCAAATATTGAATGATCTACCTTATATGGTTTAATTTCAAAATGCGTTTGAAAATTTTCAAAAGACATAATTTCCTTCTTTTCAACATCTTTTGATTTTGTATGTATTTTTTGCATGAAATCAATTGCCTCACCAGGTAATTTTAGCGTTGAAAAAACCTGTCTTTCCTTGATATCTCCAGGAATGAGTATATTCCCATCACTCACTCTTTCTTTGAAAAATGGAATCTCCATATTTAATCCTCTTGTTGAAATATCAGAAAGGGTTTTAAGAATTAGTAGAGTTTCTGGTGAAGCTATTATTGGTATATTTTCATTTAAGAGTGCGATATTACCAACATGATCGAGATGTGCGTGCGAGATAAGAACACCATTTACAATTATTTTCTCTCTATTTTCTATTTCGCCAATTAAATCGTTGGGTATTAAGTCCTTTCTATAAATATTCTTTTTGGGTATTAAATTTAACATCCATAGATCATATATCCCTCTTCTATTTCTTTCTGTAAGAAACTCTTCAAAATATTTCGAATAACTAGTAAAATTCATACCAAAATCTAAAAATAATGATTCATTTTTTTCTTCAACTAATATTTTATTACCCCCAATTGTTCCTGATCCATCAAACACTGTAATTTTCATTAGGATGTAATTTTAAAATAAATATTTAAATCCTTTTTGATGGAATACAAATATAGATCTTTTATTTTTGATATTTTTTTCTTAGGTTAAGTACAAACCCTATGCAAATGGCCTTTAATTTATTAGTAATTTTGGCCCCAACTTCAAACGAGAATCTTATTTTCACATTCAGAATATGTAATTATTGAGCATGCAATTATAAGGGCATAAATCTAATTTTTTCCATTTACTTTTGTTTCTTTGCTTTTTTCCTGTATTTTGCCTTTTTTTTTATTTATTTTCTACCTATGTTATATTATTTACTATGATCTACATAATATTATTTTATTCAAATATATGTATTTTTGATATATTTCATCCCTCTACAATCGATGTGACTTAATGGTTGCAAATTAAATTTTTTTCACTTTTCAATCTTTAACCCTTATTAAAATTTATAAAAATTTCCCTGCAATTTTTAACCTTAGATATTTGTGGTATGATCATATTGCTAACTGGAGAATCAAAGTCAAATTATATTTCTATTTTTTTCATGAATTTATATTTAAATTAAAAAATGTAAATAAATATAAATAAGATTTATTTGAAAGGATATATCTTAAACTTCATATTTTCTGGATATTTCCTTTTTTCTTTTATTTTTAAAAACATTAAAGCACCTGTTAATCTACCCAAAAACGAAATAAAATAAACTATTAATAAAGAAATAACTAAAGGATAATAAATCTGAAGGAATTGTGCAATTGCACCTCCAAGTATTGAACCTACAAATGTTACTACACCTATTATTGCATTGTAAATTCCAATGTATTTTCCTCTATCTTCTCTAGGTGCAACATCAAGTAAATAGGCTAAAAATGCAATATTTGTTATTGCAGTAGTAAAACCTGTGAGTGCATTAAGTATATAGATCCAAATTAATGAGTTTGAAAGTCCATAAACAAGGGGTACAGGAACAAAAAGAAACCTAGAAATTATCATAAAATTCCTTGGCCCAAACCTATCAGTCATTTTACCAAATATTGGAAGAAATATAACAGTAAAAAGTATACCTATTATATTTATTATACCTACCTCTAAGAAGGATGCTTTAAGAACATCAACTGTGGTAATATAGAACAATGGCCAAGAAATAGACATAGAAAAATTATAAACAGCCTGTGAAAATAGAAAATATGAAAAATCCCTATCCTGTCTGATTTTTTTAAAAAAATTTATTTTTTTAATAGGTACAAATTTCTTTTCTTCTTCTGCATAAAGCATTATAAGAGAAGAAAGTACACCAAGAATTCCCGCAAGATAAAAAGGAATGTAATACACTGAAATTGAATTTCCATAAATATAGGCATAAAAAATAAAGAAAACACCTGCAAATAGCATGGAAAGATTCGAATAAAATGATAGGTTCCCTATAAATGCTGCCCTTTTACTCAAACTTGTTAATTCTCCTAAAAATGCATTCCAAGCAGGAACTACCATTGCACCAAAAATTGATTGAACAATTACAACGCTAATTAAGAGAATTGGTGAATGAGAGAAAATGTATAATATAAACATAAGTGATGAAATAAAACCACCTAATATAATAAAAATCAATCTTCTTCCCATCCTGTCAGATAATATACCCCAAAAATATTGCATAAAATTTGGAAAGAGATTTGATGTTGCCTGAAGTGTTCCCATTTCAAAACTATTAAATTTTAATGCTGCAGCATAATATGGTAAAAAAGGTGAGGCTAAACCTGAGCCGAAGTTACCTACCAATTGATTTAGATACATTGCAATTCTGGATCTTTTTATTGCACTTTCATTTACCATTGAAAGGAGAAATTGCAATTATATTTAAAAAGATATTTTTCAGTATTAAGTTTAATTATTTATATATTAGAAATACATATAGTTAATCATGATCATAGAACAAATAGAATTAAAAAATGAAACTTTCTTGGGAATTAAAATTGATATGGGCAATGCACCACTCATTCTCATAAAAGGGAAAAAAGGATTTATAATGTGTGGTTACTTAAATATTGAAGCCTCCAGTAACTTAGGTGATATAGCTGGAAAGATCAAAGGCGTAAAAGACTTTAAGGATATGTTAGAATCAAAAGTGGTAGAAGTAACTGAAAAAGCTAAAAAGTTTGGATTAAATCCCGGTATTACTGGTAAAGAATTCCTTGAAAGGTTAGGTGATATAAATGAATGATTCGTTTATTGTAAATATTTCTGATATTCGAAATGCAGAAGAAATTTTGAAAAATGTAGCCAAAAAAACACCATTAGAACATTCACGAACATTTTCTGAAATTTCTGGAAATGATGTTTATCTGAAACTTGAAAATTTACAAACAACAGGATCATTTAAGATAAGAGGTGCATATAACAAAATTTATAATCTCTCAGATGAAGAAAAAAAGAGAGGGGTAGTAGCATCGAGTGCTGGTAATCATGCACAGGGTGTTGCATATGCAGCGAAGTTATTGAATGTAGAATCAACAATATTTATGCCAATATATACACCACCTCCAAAAATTATAGCTACAAAAAATTACGGTGCAAAAGTAATACTCTCTGGAGAAACGTATGATGAAGCATTTAGAAGTTCTATAGAATATACTGAAAAGAACAAAAAAACATTTATTCATCCATTTAATGATCCGTATGTAATTGCAGGTCAAGGAACAATTGGTATTGAGATTTATGAACAATTAAATGATGTGGATGCTGTTGTAGTTCCAATTGGTGGCGGGGGTCTAATTTCAGGTATATCCATAGCTTTAAAATCTTTAAAAAAAGATGTAAAAATAATTGGGGTAGAAGCAGAAGGGGCACAATCAATGAAACTTTCAGTAGAAAAAGGAAACATTGTACCTTTGGTAAATTTGAATACAATAGCTGATGGCATTGCTGTTAAAATACCAGGACCTTTAACATTTGAAATTGTTAAGATATATGTGGATGATTTAATTACAGTGACAGATGAGGAGATTTCAAATGCTATGTACATGTTGCTTACAAGAGCAAAGATTGTGGCTGAACCTGCAGGAGCAGTTTCATTGGCAGCAATATTGTCCGGAAAAATAAAAATGAAAGGTAAAAAAGTTGTGGCTCTTATAAGTGGTGGAAATGTTGATTATGGATTACTTGGACAGGTAATGGAAAAGGGATTAATAGAAGAAAGTATGATGACAAAGGTAATTTTAACAATACCGGATAAACCAGGATCTTTAAAACAGATATTAACATATCTTTCAGAGAGACAGGTGAATGTTCATGATATTTTTGTTGAAAGGACTTCGAAACAAATACCTGCTGGGATGGCAAGAATTATCCTCTGGATAAGAACACTGGGTAAAGAGAGTGTAAAAGAAATTGATGAATATCTTAAGAAAGAGAATATTGAGCACGAAATAGAAGAATAAAATGGAAAATTTGAATTTTGTGATTAAAAAATTTCAGGAATATTACAAAAGTAATAAGCTAATCCTTCCTCCAAGATTTTCAAGTAGAGAATATGGATTTATGAGTTTTGACAAAGAGGGAATGATAAGACACATTAAATTTAGTTCTGAAAGCGAAATAAAAAATTTTCTCATTCAGAATGTCCCGGCACATGCATATTATTCTGCAGCATATTATAGATTCCCTGAACAGAAAAAGATGGAGGATAAGGAATGGTTGGGTGCGGATCTTATATTCGATTTAGATGCGGATCATATGGTAAAAAAAGATTTAAATTATGAAGATATGCTTAATATTGTTAAAAAAGAAGTAAAAAAAATAATTGAAAATTTTTTAATACCCGATTTTGGAATAAGTGAAAAAAACATTAACCTAATATTTTCAGGTGGTAGGGGCTATCACATTCATGTTAGGGAAGAAAGTATTTATACTTTAGGAAGTGATGAAAGAAGGGAAATAGTTAATTATATAACAGGTTCAAATGCTAATATTTTTTCATATATAAAAAGAAACAATGATGGAATTTTTATTGTTCCTGATGAAAATGAATATGGCTGGTACGGTAAAATTTCAAGAGAAATTATAAAACTTTCACAAAATATATATTTCATGTACAAACAAGGGAATTTTAAAGAAATTGATGAATTAATGAAAAATGCAGGGGTAAAAAACAGAAAAAAATTATTTAACGTTCTTTTTTCAGAAAAAAGAATTTATGAAAAAAATAGGGAATTTAAAAAGATGGTAATAGAAATACTTATGGAAAGTGGAAACGGAAAAAAGTTAAATTATATTGGGGATGAAGATCTTATAATTCAATTTCTTGATATTCTAAAGTATCATTTGGTAGAAAATGTTATTGGGAAAACGGATGAGCCAGTTACCACAGATATCCATAGACTAATAAGGTTACCTGGATCTCTTCACGGAAAAACAAGTTTAATTGTAACACCTGTTTCAATTAATGAAATTGATGATTTTAACCCATTACGAGATGCAGTATGTTCGAAAATTTTTTCTAATATAATAAAGGTTAATATATTAAAAAATGTTAGTATTAATTTTCTTAATGAGCATTATAATTTGAAAGAGGGTGAAGAAGAGATACCAGAATCTTTAGCATTATTCCTTATTTTAAGGAATTTGGCAAAATTATAAAGACACATTTATCATAATAAAATTAAATTGTATATGAAAAATAGTTTGAGAAAACATTATTAATAGGAAGTTCATTATGAAAAAAAGTGATTTGAATGGGAGCGATAAGACCTGCTGTGATCAAAAGAGTTGCGAAAGAATTAGTTGAAAAATATCCTGACAAATTTACGGCAGATTTTAATGTAAATAAGGAATTGGTAGAAAAATATACGAATGTTCAGACAAAAAGGGTAAGAAATATTTTAGCTGGTTATATTACAAGATATTATAGGAATATACATACAAAGAGACCTTCTAAAACTGAAGAGACAGAAGAAGACTGACATACCATTTTACCATAAAAAATTGGAGGTTTTAGGAGATTCATCATTCTT
>JAVZSA010000026.1:0-17657 GCA_038880255.1 Thermoplasmata archaeon | reverse complement strand
CATAACATTTTATTGTACCGAATGCTCAAAATCTCTGATATCCTTCAGTAATCTGATTTTTTGGATCGTAAAGTTATATTTCTCCATATTTCCTTTTCACTGCTGAAAATATGCCCTCTGCCATACCCATCTCATACAATACTTTTTATATTCTGCCCATTTCCTCTATTCTAGTCTTTTATATTTCCTCATTTCTTTTCTTCTTTTTTAGATCCTCTTATATTTTCTAGTTCTGCATTTTTCCTTTTTTTATTGTTGCCTCTGCTCCTATTAATTGAATTATGTCAAACATATTATTTGTATCATATGCTAGATCTCCATAAAATTTTTTTATTTTATATTTTTCACCAGATTCCCTTATCTATTGATTCCTTTATCTATTTTTTCCTTTGATTCTAATTGACCTTCTTACATATGTGTAAATTAACCTTTTTTTAATATCTGTTATAACCACAAGAATATTCTTCTTAGCATTTGAATCTCCATATTTGAATTTATTTTTCAGCATTGAATGTTTTTAAGCCTATGTAATCCGATGCTAGTTAATATTCCATATAATCCATAAAATGAAGTATGAGCTTATATTTGCAAGTTTTCTTACTATTCATTCTAATCCATAATAATCAAATAGGTGATGCCACGTTCTCAATTTAAAAATTTATTGAAATTTGAATATACTTTTTTTATATATTTTTCTAAACTCATTATCTTAATGTTTTGAAAACTTTAGATCAGGATAAAATTCATAACTAATTAATTTTTAAATTTTTTTCATAAAAATAATATAAAATATAATAAATATACAACAGTATTAAAATATAAATTAGATTTATAGAACACAGTAAATCTCAGATATTTTAAAATGATATAAATATTTTAAATAATGAAAATTTTATAAACTTTATAAAATTGATAGGATTTATAATTTTAATAAAATAAATTTTATATATAACTTTTATATCTCTGAATTGGGGTGAAAAAATGAAATATCTTTTGATAATATTTTTGGTGCAGGCATTGCTCTTTGGCTCATTTAATATTACCATAACAGACGGATCCCCCATTTTAGTACATAACTCCTATAATAATGCAACACAGGACCTAAAAAACATGATGTCAAGACTTACATTTGTTGTAAATACAGTGGCAATATCAATATTATCCATTATGTGGATTTGGGAGGGTGTATTTTTATTTCTGCATAAGGATGATAGAGAGGGTTTGATAAAATTTAAGCATGATCTACCTACTATGCTTATAGCATCTGTAATAATTCTTGGAGCTTCTGTGATAGTAAATATTATAGGATTTATCGCTCATGGGTGAAATTCTTGGTTGACGTAGGCGAAATAGTTAATGCAATATTAACACAGCTATTTCTATCCTTAAATCTTCTTTTAATCATAGCTGTAGGAACTATATGGGAATTCATAATATTTCAATTTCTAAATCCAAACTTTTCTTTTCCATTTCCATTAAACAATGGAAACATTCCATCACTTAAACCAATTTGGATCCCATCAAATTTTTCGCCCGGTTATCAAACATTTTCTCAAATTGGAATGGATTTTTCGGTAAATATTAGTGTAATAATTTTAAATTATATTGTTGTGCCTCTTTTTTCAATATTTTTAATATTATCTGCTTTTTCATATATAGTAAAACATAACTTTTTTGGTATTGAAAAATTTAGAGAATATATCCCAAGAATATTTGCGGGAATCATCCTATCCTATTCATCAATCTATATTGCTGATATAATTTTTTATATTGGGAGAACATTTTACTCATTTATTTATTCTGGTTTGAATATACAATGGAGTGGAATACCATCACCTTACCAAGGATTAATATCACTTCAATATTGGCCATGGAATTATTTTGTAAATTTTAGTTTTTCTATTTATGCTTCAAATGGATTCCTTGAATTTCTTATTCTTATTGCCCTGCTTTCATCAATGCTTATTTTTACCTTAATTCTAGTAACCAGACTCATTTGGATATACTTTTTAATAATCATACTCCCAATTGGATCTTTATTGCTTATTTTACCCAAAACTGAAAATCTTGGAAAAAATATTTGGTTATCTTTTATTGATAAAACATTTGAAATATTTTTTATTGGACTTGTTCTTTTATTTTTAGGATTAATACAAGATCCTATATTTTGGACATCAATTTTTATTGTTGCTAGTCTAGTCCCTCGTTTTATGTCAATTTCTGGAAAAATTACTACCAATGTACATTATAAAGGCTACATTCCCACAATAATTACTGGAGAAAAAATCTTTGGATCTTCTAAAAATTTTATAGCAAATAGTACACAATTAAAACTTCTTCCTAAGATGGGGGGTAAGTAAAAATGTCAATTTCAGTAGATGTTCCTGAACCAATTGGTTTTGAAAATTACATTTTTAATTTTACATTTTTCCAAATGAGTAGAATTATAATTTATAGTATACCAATAATATATTTTTCAATTGTTTTTTCACCATTATTAATAATTTTTATTCCAATACCTTTCATTCTTATGAAGTATAAGATGCATGGGCTAGATTTTGATATATTTATTTTAAGTTATTTAAAATGGAAAATATTCAAAAAAATATTGGAAAGTGAAAAATTCGAGGAAAATTCCATAATACAACATGATTTGGAAACGTGGAAGAATGAAATGGGATTAAATGCTGCCATATCTGTAGAAGGAATAGGTATTGATTTTTTTGATGAGGAATCTAAAAACACATTATATGAGTCATATTGCAAATTTATTAATGGGATAGATTTCCCTCTTTATATATACATATATTCCATTGAAAATTCTATTAATTTAATCCAATATGTTCAAAACCCTATTTTGGAAAAAATAGCCAAGAGTCAATATGAATTAATAAAAAATCTTAAAACTAATTTTTCAAAGAAATTATTTATTATTATTTTAAATGAAAATTACTTTAAAAGTGGAATGGACATTGAAAAATCAAAGAAAAAGCTTGAAGAAAATGTAAACTATGTAAAGACATCATTAGAATCAATGGGCTTAAAATGTAAAAGAATAAGTTTTGAAGAATATAATGGAATTATGAAGGGAATTTTATGAAGAATGAAAACTTTTTGTTTATTTTGATCTTATCCCTTTTTGCATCAACAATTATTTTTTATTTTAACACAGATTTATGGGGTTGGTTTTTAATCAATATGATGGCCTTGGAATATTTTAATTTTTTAAATAAAAAATATTTATGTTTTACTATTATTATTTTAATTGGGGTATTAATATTTTTTTCTTCATTAGTTAAAAAAATTTTCTTCATCTCCATTTCATCATTATTCATTCAAATATTTTGTATAATAATGGGGTGGAAAAATGGGAAAAATAATATTTGGTAAAAGACATTTTATAACTAATGAAAAATACTATATGCCTATTATAGTGGATGAACTTCCAAAAACAGTTACATTTGGGATTATGAACAATTTTCTTTCCTCTAAGGAAAGGTGGGAAATTTCTATGCATATATTTCCACTTGAAGATGATACTGTAATGGAGATATTGGATTCAGACAATGAAAAGCTTAACGCTGAAATTTCCCAGGAAAAAATTTTTTCTTCAAAATACAGAAAAATTTCAAGAAAATTAGAAAGTGTTAAAGAAGTGCAAGAATATATTATTTCTGGGAAAGGACATATTTATGAATTTTCAATGATTTTCTTTTCAAAGGGTAAAAACTTCTATGAAAGTGAAAAATATCATCAAACACTTCTTCATGAATTAAAAAAACATATGTTCAAATTTTATATGCCTTATTATAGACAAGAAAATGCATTTATGAACCTAATTCCAGGATTAAAGGGAAAGATTGAGAAAAGCAATTATTTGCATACACATGCCTTAGGTGTATTTTTTCCTTTTCTTCAAGATTATATTGAAATGGAAGGTGGAATTTTTTATGGAATTAATGAAAGAAATAATTCACCTGTAATATTCAATAGATGGGAATATCCATCAAGCCATTATATAATATCAGGTACAACAGGTTTTGGTAAATCGTATTTTGTAAAACTTATGGTATTGAGAGAGGTAATAAATGATCCCAACTTAAGGGTTTATATTTTAGATCCTATGGGTGAATATTCATCCCTTGCAAAATTATTAAATGGAACTGTTGTAAAAGTAGGGGAAAGAGGTTATGAAATAAATCCCCTTGATTTAAATGATATTAAAAGTTTCAGAGAAAAAATAGCAAGATTAAGACATATATTCTCAATAATTATGGAAATGGATAGAAATGAATTGTCTTTGATTGATTCATCCCTAACAAAACTTTATAAAAAAAGGGAAAATCCTAAAATTTCTGATCTTCTGGAGATTATAAAGGAGGAAAATGAAATTGGAATTTATACAACTATGGAAAGGATATTTTCAGGATCATTGAAATATTTAGATTCTTATACTTCTATAAATTTAGATAAAAAAATTATTTCATTTGATTTATCAAAACTGAGTGATGAATATCTTACACTATATATGGCAATAATTCTAGATCATATTTATGGAAAAATCTCAAGGGATTATGAAAAAAAGCTTGTTATAGTTGATGAAGCTTGGAAATTACTTAAAAATGAATATTCTGCTATTTTTCTTGATTCCATGTTCAGGCATGTTAGGAGATGGAAATGTGGTATGAATGTAATTTCACAAAAAATGGACGATTTTCTTGATAATCCATTTGGGAGATCTATGGCAAATAATTCTTTAATGCATGTAATATTTAAACATTCAATAATTACAGAATCTATGAAAAAATTTTATAATCTAAATGAAATTGAAATTGAATATATAATGAATGCTGAAAAACCAAAAAAAGGAAAATACTCTCAAGCATACTTTATTACACATCCTTTAAGGTTTCCATTAAGGGTAATTGCAACTGAAGAGGAAAATAAATTTATTACAACAGATCCCGATGAGTTAAAGTCACTCTATTCTTCTCTAGAAAGATTAATATAATACTATTTATGTAAGAATTTAAACTTCAGGTGGTTCTGATGAATAAAAAATTAGATGAGGACCAAATTAAATGCCCTGAATGTGGATCAACCCATTTTATAATTGATTATGAAAGGGGTGAAATGATCTGTCAAAACTGTGGTTATGTTATTGATGATTCATTTATTGATCAAGGCCCCGAATGGAGAGCATTTGATTCTGAACAAGAAGAGAGGAGGGCAAGAACAGGTGCACCAATGACATACCTTAGCCATGATAAAGGTCTCGCTACGGAGATTTCCTGGTCAAATAAGGACTCTTATGGAAAGAGGATCCCACATAGGAACAGAGCCCAAATTTATAGGGTAAGAAAATGGCATCAAAGGATTAGGGTAAGCAATTCTGCTGAAAGAAATTTATCAATAGCCCTTCAGGAGTTAAATGCAATCTCCGGTAAGATGGGGCTTCCAAAGGATATAAGGGAGACCGCAGCCGTAATATATAGGAAGGCTGTGGAAAAGAATTTAATTAGGGGAAGGAGTATTGAAAGTATTGTTGCTGCAAGCATATATGCTGCTTGTAGACAGGTAAACATGCCAAGAACACTTGATGAAGTAGCAAAATCTGCAGAGATAAATAAGAAAAAAATAGGAAGATCCTATAGACATTTAACAAAGGAATTAAAATTAAATTTAAGGCCCACATCACCAACATCTTATATTGTTCAATTTTGTAATAAATTAAATTTGGATAAAACAGTTCAGGATGAGTCAGAAAAAATAATAAGAAAAGCAGGTGAATTGGGTATAATTTCAGGTAAAGGACCTACTGGTGTTGCTGCAGCAGCTATTTACATTGCATCAACATTAAAAAATCAGGTAAGAACACAAAAGGAAATAGCAGAAGTAGCTGGTGTAACTGAAGTTACAATAAGAAACAGGTATAAGGAAATATCAAAATATCTCGGGATAAACTTGGATGAAAAAAGTGAAAGTCAATAAGTATTATATTTTTATTCGTATTTAGGGTAAGTATGATAACACCAAAAGAAGTTCATGATGTATTGGGTAGAAGAATTCTTGCTGACGGTTTTGATATGGTTCTTGATCTTGAGAAGAGTCAAGGTGTCTGGATTTACGATTCCAGATACGATAGAAAGTTTTTGGATTTCTTTGGCTTCTTTGCAACAAGTGCTGTAGGAATGAATCATCCAAAAATGTTTGAACCAGAATTTCTAAAAAAAGTTGAAAGGGCTGCAATTAATAAACCAACAAATAGTGATGTATATACTGTTGAAATGGCAGAATTTGTTGATACACTTTCAAGGCTAGCCACACCATCCTATATGAAATATTTCTTCTTTATTGAAGGTGGTGCGCTTGCAGTTGAAAATGCATTAAAAACCGCCTTTGATTGGAAGGTGAAGAAAAATTTTAAGAAAGGGTATAAAGAGGAGAGAGGATACAAAGTAATACATCTTAGGGAAGCATTTCACGGTAGATCCGGTTATACTCTTTCTCTTACTAATACATTTGATCCTAGAAAAACACAATATTTCCCAAAATTTAATTGGCCAAGGATAACAAACCCCAAGATAACATTTCCGTTAAATAAAGAAAATTTGAAAAAAGTGGAAGAACTTGAAAAGAAAAGCATTGAAGAAATGGAAAATGCAATTAGGGATAATCCCGATGAGATTGCAGCTTTCATAATGGAACCTATTCAAGGAGAAGGTGGTGATAATCACTTTAGAAAAGAGTATTTCAAAGAGGTAGAAAGGATAACAAAGAAAAATGATATTATGTTCATAGTGGATGAGGTTCAGAGTGGTATGGGTATTACAGGGAAATGGTGGGCACATGAGCATTTTGATGTAAAACCGGATATTATTGCATTTGGGAAAAAATCACAGGTTTGCGGAATAATGGTAGGTCCTAAGGTGGATGAGATAGAAGATAATGTATTTAAAGTATCAAGTAGAATAAATTCTACTTGGGGTGGTAATTTAGCAGATATGGTAAAATCACAAAAAATACTTGAAATAATCCATGAAGAAAGGCTATTGGAAAATGCTGAAAAAACTGGTAATTATTTTGTTAAGGGCCTACTTGAACTAGAGAGTAAAATGCCAGACAAAATATTCAATGTAAGAGGAAGAGGGTTGATGGACGCTTTTGACCTTGCAAATACATCAATAAGGGACAAAATGTTTGATGAAATGTATAAGAATGGTTTACTAATGTTAAAGACAGGTGAAAAGGGCATAAGGTTTAGGCCCCCATTAATTGTAGGTACTGATGAAGTAAATAAGGCACTAGAAATAATTGAGAAATCAATTAAAAATATTTCATAAACTTTTTTTAAATTTTTTTAGAATAAATTAATAAATATGATATACTTGTTAAATTGATAAGGATGTATCCCAGGGTAAATATTTATTTAGATAGAATTTATCAGAATATAATAATTTTAAAGGAGAAATTGAAAGACATAGAAATAATGGGGGTAACAAAGGGTGTATGTGGTGACCCAAAGATTGCAAAATTAATGGTGGATGGTGGCATAAAAACACTTGGAGAAGCAAGGATAGAAAATATTATAAGGTTAAGGAAAAGTGGGATAGAAAGTAAAATTTTCCAAATTAGATCACCACAAATTTCTGAGATAAGGAATACAGTAAAATATGCTGATGGTGCATTGATTACTGAAATAAAAATTGCAAGGGCTCTTGCTCAACAATCAAAATTATTAGGTAAAAAATTTGGTGTAATAATGATGGTGGAGTTGGGGGATCTAAGGGAAGGTGTGATGCCTAAGGATGCAATGGAATTTGCAATAAATTTAAAAAAAGAAGGATTAGATTTTTTAGGTATAGGGACAAATCTTGGTTGCTTTGGTGGCGTAATTCCAACAAAAGAGAAACTTGAAGAATTGATAGAACTAAAGGAGAAATTGGAATCAAACGGTATAGAAGTGAATGTAGTTTCTGGTGGTGCAACTGATACTCTCTATCTATTTGAAAATGGAAGAGTCAATGGTATTACACAGCTCAGATTAGGTGAAGCTATACTCATAGGCCGTGATACAACAGGGAATAGGAATATTGAATATCTTAGACATGATACTTTTATTATAGAGGCTGAAATAGTAGAACTAAAGGAAAAACCATCTATGCCATATGGGATTATTGGTAAGGATGCTTTTGGAAATATTCCAAAACATATTGATAGGGGTATAAGAAAAAGAGCAATACTTGCTATTGGTAAGCAGGATATTGAATTTGATCATCTTATCCCCCTTGATAAAGATGTGCAAATTTTAGGTGGAAGTAGTGATCATATGGTAGTGGATGTAAATGAAAGTGAGTATGAAGTGGGTGATATAATACAATTTTATCCCCTTTATCCAAGTATTTTAAAATTTATGTGTTCAAAAAATAAAAAAAGGTATATTAGAGGTCTGTAATCTTCCCCGGTAAACGTGGAAATATTTGTACATTTGCAATATTATTTTCTCCAGAAATCCAAGCTATTAGTCTTTCAATTCCTATTCCTGCTCCTGCACAATTTTTCAGTTTCTTTTCCTTTGAAAGTTCAAGTAATATCCTGTAATTTTCTTTTTTCACATTATCCCTCTCCATTTTATAAACAAGTCTTTCATAGGAAATTTCTCTTCTTGAACCTGAAAGTACTTCACCTAATCCGGGAAGGTAAAGGTCATAGTTGTCCCATTTTCCAGTCTCAGGATCCTGGAAATCATAAAATTCCCTAGGAATGTTCACTACCCATGCTGGCAAATCTATTTGATTCTGTAATTTGATTTCCCAATCATTTCCAAATTCATCATAAAGCTCATCACTGTCAAACTTATACCATTTCCCATCCAAAGCTATTTTTCTTTTTAATAGTACTGAAAAATCTGAATCAAGAAAAATTTTCTTCAATGTACTCTCTACAAAATTCATAACATCTTGAGATGAAAAATCTCTAATTTCGAAATCTAGCTGAGTAAATTCATAGAGGTGTCGTCCAGTGAACATTCTTTCAGATTTTTCAATTCTAATGTTTGGTGAATATGTGAAAATTTTATCGTATAATAAAGAGCATGTGATAATTTTATGAATGATCATACTCTGCATTAATCTTACCTTTTCTCCATAAATCTCAAATTCAACCCTTTTCTCTATTGAGGCACCAGGATCTGGCCATAAAGGATCCGTTACCTTCGATGTTATTACTGGTAACATCCACATAAAACCCTCACCTATAAAGGTATTTGATAACCTTTCAAGTAATGCGGTTTGTATTTTCAATATATTCCTCTTTCTATCTAATTCATTTTCACCAATTTTATGTATTTCCTCAACATCAACATATTCGGATTTCATAAAAGAATAAAAAGCAAATCATTTATTAAAACTTTTTATTAAAATTTTAACAAAATGTCAATTTATTTATAAATATGTTGAATGAATGGAAATATCATGGAAAAGCTTAAAAATAGAAAAATGTTTAAAGAATTTATATGAAATTGGACAAAAAGGATATTGAGATACTAAAAGTGTTGTCAAAAAATGGCAGAGCCCAAATAAGTGAGATTTCAAAGGAAACAAACATACCAAGAATAACTGTTTACAATAGAATGCAGAAATTGATGGAGGATAATGTGATTATAAAAATAATACCTCTTCTAAATTATAAGAGCTTTGATTTAAATGTAACAGCCTTTGTTCTTATCAGTTTTTCTCCCACATTTAAAGTTTCGCAGAGGGCAGTAGCAAAAAAGATATCTGTAATGAAAAATGTGGAAGAGGTGCACATAATTGCAGGTGAATGGGATCTCATTGTCAAGGTAAGGGGAAGCAGTGTGGAGGAAATTGGAGAACTTGTGGTAGAAAATCTCAGAAATATTGAAGGTGTGGAAAAAACAATGACAATAGTCGTTTTTGAAACAGTTCTTGATAAACCACTCGGGATAGAAAATATGAAGTATGATTAAACTAGTTGCTTTTGATATGGATGGTGTCCTCACAACTTGTAAAAGTAGTTGGTATTTTGTTCATAAATATTTTGAAACTGACAATAGTGAAAATATAAGACTTTTTAATGAAGGGAAGATTGACTATCCCACATTTATGTATCTTGACGTAATGCTTTGGAAAATGAAGGATCCATATTTAACAAGGGAGAAATTGGCTCAAATTTATAAAAGGATGGAAATTACTGAAGGTGCTTATGAAACTGTGGAAAAATTGAAAAGTATGGGTAAAAAAATTGTTATTATTACTGGTGGTCTTGACATACTGGCTGAAATTGTATCAAAAAAACTTGGCATTGATACATATATTGCCAATGGATTAGAGGTGGACAGGAATGGTATTATTACAGGTAGGGGTATAGTAAGGGTGGATCCTTACAAAAAAGATGTACCCCTAAAAAATTTAATGAGAGAATTATCATTAGATAATGATGAGGTGGCATCAGTTGGTGATGGTGAAGTTGATATACCAATGTTTCATCAAAGTGGGATTAGTATTGCATTTAATCCCCTTTCCAGTGAGGTAGCCAAAAAGGCTAAATATGTTGTATATAGCAGAGATCTAAGATCAATTCTTACCTATTTGCCATAGATTTTCCCAGAATCCTCAAGTACCTTATAACCAACGAATTTTTTCATGGTTTCCTCCAAATCTTTTGAACGAAGAGTTTCAATTAGTTTCAAAACATAGGTATTATTTTCTGAATTTTTATTTACAACTATATCAAATATTTCCAATCCTAAAGGTATGAAGTCCAGTTGATAAAGATATGAATAATATTTAAGGCCAACACCTGCATCTGCCCTACCTTGAGCAACTGCAGAGGCTACTGATGAGTGAGTTTTTCCTTCATATGCATAACCCTTTATTTTTCCTATAACACTATCAAAGGCCAAATTCTCTTTTTTAGCAATATTTTTAAGATAAAAATCCAAAAGAGCTCTTGTTCCAGAACCCTTTACCCTATTGATTATTGTGATATCATCCCTTAAAAAGTCCTCAATGCCTTTTATATTCTTTGGATTTCCTTTTTTTACTATAATTCCCTGTTCCCTTCCATAGCCCCTTATAACAAATGCCTTTCCCCTTAAACCAAATTTATCAATAAATGGAATGTTGTATTCCCCTGTTTCATCATCAAACAAGTGCGTTCCTGCAATATCTGCCTCACCTCTTTTTATTGAATTCCATCCAGCAGTAGAACCTACCTTTATATATTTTATACCATCATTTCCTACAAGTTCCTCCAAAAGCGGACAATGGCTCCCTATCACAGTCAATTTTGGTACCTTAATGCTTGATGATATTGGTATTACTTCAATGCTCTCATTTTCATCAATGAAATTTGTATCTTCTGGAATCCTAATAATTCCATCGGCATACAATAGGGTGGTGATGGATCCTGAATTACCAAATAATGGATAAATACTATAGCCATTTTTATTAGAAATTATGCTAACTGGGAAAAATTCCTCCACATTTTTTGAAGAATTTAGTCTCATTGCCATTTTCCCTATAAATTTCTCTTCCTCACCCATAAATCCTGAAAGTTTTAATAGTATTTTTTTGACAAAAAATTCGTAGGCAACAATGGCAGAGAATGGAAAGCCTGGAAGACCAAATATAAGCTTTCCATTACTTATTCCTACAGTTGTGGGTTTTCCTGGCTTTATTTTTAATCCATGAACAATAAGTTCACCTATATCATCAATTACAGAATATATCAAATCCCCCATACCAGCAGATGTGCTCCCAGATGTAATAACAATATCGTTTTCACTAATTGCTTTCAAAATCTTTTCTTTAATCAGAGAATAATCATCCTTTACGATACCATAATATTTAGGGATTGCCCCAATTTCATTTAATCTTGCCCCTATTGAATATTGGTTTGTATCAAAAATTTTTCCAGAGGTGAGAATTTCTCCTGGACTTACAATTTCATCCCCTGTTGAAATAATACCAACATTTAATCTCTTAAATACATTAATTTCATTTATACCTAGTGAGGCAAGTATTGCAATTTCTCTAGAACTAATCCTTGTACCACTTCTTAGGGTAGTATCTCCTACCATTACATCCGATCCTGCCTGAGCTATGTTTTCACCAGGAGCAACTGAACGGAAAAATGTAACATATTGTCCATCACTTTTTGTATACTCCACCATAACTACAGCAGTAGCCCCCTTTGGGATAGGTGCACCTGTAGAAATTTCAGCACATGTATTTTTAATTAAATAAAATTGTGGCATAACTCCAACTGAGGATTTACCTAAGATCCTTAATTTTATAGGGTTCGATTCATCAGCACCAATAAGATCAAGATGATTAACTGCATAGCCATCCACTTCTGATCTATCAAATGGTGGTGAATCTATGGATGCAAATATTTCTCGAGAAATTATTCTACCAAGTGACTCTTTCAAAGAAACTGTTTCTTCACCCAATGGTCTAAGTTTTCCATATCTTTTTTCTATTTCATTTATAGCTTCATTTATTGATAATAGTTGATGAAATATTTTCATAAATTATACCTCCGGTGGTTGAGTTAAAATCACATCCACATAATCACCTTCCTCAAATCCTTCTGAATTTTCATCTATAACAAGAATACCATTTGCTTTTGTTAATGTTGAAAGTATTCCAGAACCTGTCAATCTCAGTGGTTCAATCAAATATTCATTTCCTTGTTTTTTTACAATTACCCTAACAAAGGATCTAACACCTGCTTGATTAGGCCATCTCATTGTCAATTTACCTCTTATAATTGGTACTGGATCTATTTTTGTACCATAAAATACTTCAATAAATTCTTTAAAGAACACTGTAAATGCAATATATGCAGCAACAGGAAAGCCTGAAATTAATAAAATTGGTTTTTTACCATAAAATGTAAAGCCTGTCGTTCTAGCAGGTCTCATGGAAATTCCATGAACAATCATTTTTTGATTTATTGCTTTTTCAACAGCATCTGGTACAAGATCATGCTCACCTAAACTTGTTCCTCCTGTTATTATTAACATATCACACTTTGAAATACCTTCCAAAATTTTATCTTTAATTTTTTCAATTTCATCCTGAACAATACCAAGATCTATTGGATCTAAACCATATTCTTCTATTGCGGATATTATCATTGGCCTTGTTGAATCTACAGTACCAACATTGTTACCTATTTCCACAAGCTCATTGCCTGTAGATAAAACACCTAACTTTGCCTTTCTAAACACTTCAATTTCTTTTATACCAAGAGAAATAAGTGCACCAATATGGAATGGCCTAATTTTTGTACCCCTACGTATGACAAGATCACCTTTAACAAAATCCTCACCTTTTCTTGAAACATTCTGAAATTTATAGCACTGTTTGTAAACAAGAAGATCATTACCTTCTCTGGAACAATCCTCAGCCATAATTACACAATCGGCCCCATCTGGAAGTCTTCCTCCTGTAAATATCTCCATTGCTTGATCTTTTCCAATTATTCCATTTTCTTTAGTATCTGGAAAAATTTTACCCACAATTTTTAATAATATTGGATTAGTTTGTGACGCCCCACTTACATCTAATGATCTAACAGCGTATCCATCCACAACAGATCTATCAAATGGTGGAAGATCAATGTTAGAATAAATATCCTTAAACAAATATCTCCCAACAGAATTTTTTGTTTCAACAATCTCACTTTCTTCACTTAAACTTAACCTTTTTCTAAATTCATTAATTGCAAATTCAAAATTATAAAACTTTTTAAAACCATACATTATTTTTCTTTCCATAGAAAAAAGAAGTGAGAAATCATAAATAATTTTTTTGTTAAAAAAATCTAAAAATAGTGTTATTTCTTAAAAATTAATGATTAAATAATTTTTAAAAAGTTTTGGAAAATTTCTTTTCCATATTCTGTATTCTCCACCTCTGGATGGAACTGTAAACCATAAATTTTCCTTTCATTATGTTTAAATGCCTGTATTTTACAGTTTTTAGAACTTGCCATCAATGTAAATCCAGGTGGAAGCTCTTTTACCTCATCATTATGTGATTCCCAAACAAAGAATCTATCTGGAAGACCTATAAAAAGATCATTTTTTTCAACTAACTCAATTTCAGTCTTTCCATATTCTGGTATTTTTGCAGGACCTACCTTCCCATTAAAATAAAGTGCTATGAATTGTGCACCAACACATATTCCTAGGATTGGTAAATTAAGCTCAAGATAATCCCCAAGTCTTCCAAGTTTGTGAGCTTCAAATGAAATACTTGGTGAACCTCCTGAAAGAACCAGTGCATCTGCACCCTTTTCTAAAATTTTTTCAGGGGGTGTAGTATTTTCAATTATTTCTGTTTCTACCCCCAAGTATTTAAGTACTCTGTATTCCCTATGCGTCCACTGCCCACCATTGTCAACAACAAGTACTTTCATTTTTTCAGAACAACCCCACTATTTTACCATCATCTGTAAGGTCCACATTATAGGCTGCAGGTTCCTTTGAAAGACCTGGCATAGTCATTATTTCGCCCAATATTGGTACAACAAATCCGGAACCTGATGAAAATCTTACTTCCCTTATTGTTACAGTGAAATCCTTTGGAGCATTCAACAACTTTGGATCATCACTGATTGAGGCCTGTGTTTTAGCCATACAAATAAATGCATTATCCATTCCTATTTTCTTAACAAGTTTAAGATCATCAAGGGCATCCTTTGTATATACAACCTCTTTTGCACCGTATACTCTCTTTGCAATTTTCTCTATTTTTACTTCAACTGGATCATTTAATTCATAAACATAGTTTATCTTAACATCAGGGTGTGCATCTGCTACCTTTATAACCTTTTCTGCAAGTTCAATTCCACCTTCACCACCCTTCTCAAATACCTCTGAAAGTGCCCATTCCACTTTTTCTTCTTCCAATAATTTTTCCAAAGCGTTAATTTCAGCCTGAGTATCATTCTTAAATCTATTTATTGCAACAACAGGTTCTACGCCAAATTTCCTCACATTGTTTATATGGAATCTGAGGTTCTCAAAACCGATTTTAACTGCATCAACATCCTCCAGGGTAATATCTTTTGCACCACCATGATGTTTGATTGCCCTTAATGATGCCACTACCACCACAGCATTTGGTGCAAAATTACCCAACCTTGTAACAATATCAAAAAATTTCTCAGCACCAAGATCAGATCCAAATCCTGTTTCTGTAACAAAATAATCTGAAAGACCTAAACCCATTTTATCAGCAACAATACTGTTTGTTCCATGGGCAATATTTCCAAAAGGTCCAATATGAACAAAGACTGGTGTATTTTCTGATGTTTGAACAAGGTTTGGTTTTAAAGCATTTTTAAGAAGTGCTGCCATTGCTCCTGAAGCCTTAATATCCTTAGCATAAACAGGTTTTCTATCCCTTGTAAAGCCAACAATGATTTTCTCCAATCTAGATTTCATATCTTTGTAATCAAGGCTCAACGCCATAATAGCCATTATTTCACTTGCTGGAACAATATCGAAACCATCCTCATACATTACTCCATTCCCTTTGCCAATACCAACAATAATATTCCTGAGCGCCCTGTCATTCATGTCTATTGTTCTTCTCCATACCACCTTCTTTGGATCAATTTCAGGTTTTAAATTGTAATAAATATGATTATTTATCATGGCAGACAGGAGATTATGGGCTGATGAAATTGCATGAAAATCACCTGTAAAATGTAAGTTTATTTCTTCCATGGGTTGAACTGTGGCTTTTCCACCGCCTGTAGCACCACCTTTTATACCAAAGACAGGGCCTAGTGAAGGTTCCCTTAATGCAAGTACACTCTTCTTTCCTAATCTATTTATTGCCATTGTAAGTCCTATTGATGTTGTTGTTTTACCCTCACCTGCAGGTGTAGGAGTAAGTGCTGTTACAACTATCATCTTAGATTTTTTCTTCACTTTTTTTAATACATCTAAAGATACTTTTGCCATATATTTTCCATATAGTTCTATGTCCTCTTCATTTAGACCAAGGCTAATTGCCACATCTTTTATTGGTTTCAGTTCCATATTATATCACCTCATTTATTTTATTTTCAACATTTTCTAAAATAAATGATGAATCTTTTATTAAATTTTCTATGTTTTTTTGCATCATATTTTTGTAATTTTCATCTGAAATGTTTTTAAGGTTAATTCTAATATTGAATATTGCACCTCTTATTGCGGAATATGCAAAGAATGCGGAACACGCACCATCAGAAATTGCATTTTTGTTACCTTTTTCAGTTACCTTTAAAGATAATTTCATCACATCAAGACAAAGATTTGCAGTTTTTAAAGGTACTTCACATGCTTCCTTACTAGCTTCTTCTATTTTCATTTTTCTTATTTTTACCTGTTCTTCACTTTCCTTTGGTAATTTTAATGCATCCATAATTTTATTGAAGACTTTTACATCCTCATCAATTATTTTAAAAAGTTCATCCCTTAATTTAATTGCCTCATTTGCTATACTTTTCATTTCCTCTTCCACATCTTGGTATTTTTTCTTTCCAATTGTAAGATTTGCCACCATAGAACTCAAGGATGCAGCAATGCTCCCAACAAGCGCACTTGCTGCACCACCCCCTGGAGTGGGTGAACCACTGGATAACTCTTCCAAAAATTTCTTAATACTCATATTTTCTGCCATAATACTATCACCTTCCCAAATTTTCTTTTCCAAAATTTGTTTTGATGAAAAATTTTCCAGTCTTAGATAATAATCCACTGCCTGAACAATAGCATCCAAAGGAACTAATCCAACAATTTCACTTCCGGCAATTGTTACACCATACCTCTCAACTTCGGATTTAATCAATTCAAATACCCTGTTGATAGGCGTTTCCTTATAGTTTATCAAATTCATTGAAACTTGTACCTGACCTCTTTCTTTTAGATCAAAACCTAATGCTCTAACATTTTTCAAGCCGCCATTTCTTTCCCTAATATCCTTTGCAATCCTTTTCGCAATTTCTAAATTCCTTGTGTTTAAATTAACATTGAATGCAATAAGAAATTCTCTAGCACCTATTATTGTTGCACCTGCACTTCCAACATTATCAGGACCAAAATCAGGCTTCCATTTTTCCTCTTTAATATGCTCCTTTAATTGTTCGTATTGAAACTTTTCATTCCTAATGTTCGGTAGATCTTTTCTCCAATCAATAAATGCAGCCTTTTCATAGAGGTATACAGGTATGCCAAGTTCCTCA
Organism: Thermoplasmata archaeon; assembly: GCA_038880255.1. GTDB lineage: Archaea > Thermoplasmatota > Thermoplasmata > Thermoplasmatales > ARK-15 > ARK-15. The sequence continues at coordinate 386 of JAVZSA010000026.1, read as the reverse complement.
CCTACCCTTTTGCCAAGATTCCTTGCAATTTCTACGCATTCTTCCATTGTTGTATCATAAAGTGGTATGAATGGGACCACGTCTGCAGCTCCAAACCTAGGATGCGTACCTCTATGTTTTTCCATATCTATTAGTTCTGCAGCTCTTTTAATTCCCCTAAAAGCAGCTTCGGAAATAAATTCCTTTGGACCTATAAATGTTATTACGCTTCTATTATGGTCAGGATCCATTTCAATATCAAGTAATTTAATTGAATCATTGTATAGTATTGATCTTGCAATTTCATTTATAATATCTTTATTTTTTCCTTCGCTAAAATTTGGAACACATTCTACCAATTTCATTTAAAAGGTGAATAGTATCAATGCTAATAAATCTTACAGTAT
>JAVZSA010000025.1:0-18162 GCA_038880255.1 Thermoplasmata archaeon | reverse complement strand
AAATAAAAATTATATAATAGAACTTTATATAATACCTTATTAAATTTTTAATAGAAATTTTCAGTTAAAAATTAATAATATTTTGAACATATTAATAATATTATCCAAATATTTTTAATTAATATTTTATTTAAAAAATTTAGAAAATATTTATAATATTAAATATTAAAATAAAGATCATAATTGTATAGGGATTTAAAAAAAGAATTAATATTATAGTTTAATATGTGAATTTATGCAACTTTGGGAACCAAAGTTAAAAGAAAATACGAATATGTACAATTTTATTCTCTTCGTTAACAAAAGAAGAGGAAAGGATTTTAAAAATTATTGGGAATTATATGAATGGTCAATAAATGAGCCTGAATACTTTTGGGAAGATGTATGGGATTTTGTAGGAATAATTTATTCAAGAAAATATGAAAAGATATTGGAAGATCCTAAAAAATTTCCTGGAACAAAATGGTTTATAGGCGCTAAATTAAATTTTGCCCAGAATTTGATGAAATTTAGAGATGATAAAAAAGCAATAATATTTAGAGGTGAACCTGGATCAGGAAAATATGAAGAAATTTCTTATAATTTACTTTATAGAAAGGTCTATTCTCTCTATCATTATCTCTCAGAAATAGGTTTTTCTTCAAATGATAGGGCTGTGGCATATATGCCAAATATACCAGAAACTGTGATATCAATGCTTTCTGTTACTTCTCTTGGAGCCACATGGTCCTCCGCTGGTACAGAGTTGGGGCCAAGGGTCTTGTTGGATAGATTTGGGCAGGTATCACCTAAAGTTTTATTCACCGTTGATGGTTATTATTATAAAGGGAAGAAATATAGTACACTTGAAACCATTAGAGTACTTTTAGAAAATATAAAGACATTGGAAAGCGTAATTATTTTTCCATACATCGAGAAAGAAGAAAGATTAAGAGATAAGAGAATTATTTATGGTGATGAAATAGAAAATAGAGCTTATGGAGAAATAAAATTTGAGCAGGTTGATTTCAACCATCCTCTTTATATTATGTTTTCTTCAGGTACGACAGGAAAACCTAAATCTATGGTACAAAGTGTTGGCGGTGTTCTTATCAACCATTTAAAAGAACTTATAATTCATTCTGATTTGAAAATTAATGATATAATTTCTTATATTACTTCACCAAGTTGGATGATGTGGAATTGGTTAGTGAGTTCATTGGCGGTAGGTTCTACAATATTTCTCTATGATGGTAATCCATTGTATCCTGATTGGAAAACAATGTGGAAATTCGTGGAAATGGATAAAATTTCTATTTTTGGATGCAGTGCAAGTTACATCTATTCCTTAAAGTCTATGAATGCAAGCCCAATAAATATGTATGATCTAACATCATTAAGAGAGATATCACAAACTGGGTCTCCACTATCAAAAGAGGGTTTTAGATGGGTATATGAAAATATTAAAAAAGATCTGCATCTTAATTCAATTTCAGGTGGTACAGACATAAATGGTTGTTTTGCCATTGGAAGCCCTCTCCTCCCCGTAAATGAAGGTGAGATACAATCTCCAGGTCTTGGAATGAAAATAAAATGTTATGATGAGAATGGAAAAGAGATATATGATAGTGTGGGCGAATTGGTATGTGAGTTACCTTCACCTTCAATGCCTTTGTATTTCCTTGATGATAAAAATAATGAAAGATATATTGAAACATATTTTTCATTTTATAAACCTAAAGGAAAAAATGTATGGAGACATGGTGATTTTGTAATATTTCATAGTGATACTAAAGGTATTACAATTTTAGGCAGATCAGATTCAACACTTAAACCTTCAGGTGTGAGAATTGGAACGGCTGAAATTTATTCTGTTATAGAAACAATACCTCAAATTGTGGACAGTGTTGTTGTTGGTAAAGATGTTGGAGGAGATCAAGAAATAATACTTTTTGTTAAGATGAAGGAAGGAGAAAAACTTAATGATGAATTAAGAAATAAAATAAGAGAACTTTTGAGGAAAAATTGTTCCCCAAGACATGTTCCAGATAAGATAATAGAGGTAAAAGATATTCCTTATACATTTAATCAAAAAAAGGTGGAAATTGCTGTATCAAATATTGTAAATGGGAAACCTATCATAAATAAAGATACAATAGTAAATCCTGAATCACTTCAATATATTGAAGAAGCATACAATTCATTTGGAAAGAGTTGATATTACGTAATCCACTTCATTATAAAATTCAGGATCTTTTTTATTTCTAGGTCTCGGTAAATTCACTTTGTGATTATCTATTATCCTTCCAGGCCTGGATGAAAGTATTATAATCCTATCACTCATTAAAACTGCTTCATCTATGTTATGGGTAACAAGTATAACAGAATCTGGAGGTATTGAAGGATCGGACCATAACAACAATACCTCTTCTCTGAGCGCATCAGCGGTTAAAGAATCTAAAGATGAAAATGGTTCATCCATTAGAAGTATTTCAGGATCTACAGCAAGTGCCCTTGCCAACCCCACCCTTTGCTTCATTCCACCTGAAAGTTCCTTTGGATAAGCATTTTCAAAACCATCCAGACCAACTATGGAAAGATATTTTTTTGCAATTGCTTCTCTCTCCTCAGGTTCAATTCCTAATGGTTCAAGTACAATTTCAACATTTTCCTGTACAGTTAACCAAGGGAAAAGAGAAGGTGATTGAAATACCATTGCGAACTTTGGATTTGCCTCATTTATTTTTTTATTTTTATAAATAATTTCCCCCTCCGTCGCCTCCTCTAAACCCATTAAAATTCTAAGAAGTGTAGATTTCCCGCATCCTGATGGACCTACTATTGATAGGAATTCTCTGGTCTCTAAAGTGAATGAAATATTTTGTAATGCTATAATTTTTTTACCATTAACGCCATAGCTTTTTGAAAGATTTCTCACTTCTAGGAGGGGCATTGATTTAGGAAAAGTATAGGGCTATAATTATTTTTCTTGTTTAGGGGAAAGTATAGGATAATATATTACTTCTTTTATGCTCTTTGCACCTGTTAAAATCATTGAAAGTCTATCTATACCAATGCCTACTCCTCCCGCATTTGGCATTCCAGTTCTGAGTGCCTCTAAAAAGTCGAGATCCATCTGCTGTGCCTCTTCATCACCTAAAGTTCTTCTTTCCATTTCTTCTCTAAAAAATTTTTCCTGAAGTAAAGGATCATTCAATTCTGAATACCCATTAGCAATTTCAATTCCATTTATGTAAAGCTCAAACCTTTCTACAAGTGTGGGATCTTCCCTATGGGGTTTACATAATGGTGTACTTTCCCTTGGATAGTCAATCACAAATATTGGTTCTATGAATGTTTCCTCAAACATTGACTCAAAAATTTTTGTTATTGCAATTCCTCTCACATATGTTGGTAACTTTATACCATATTTATCTATTAAATTTTTAATTTCATCATCACTCATATTTTTTACATCAAAACCATTCTCTTTCAACATTTCTAACATTTTTACTTTTTTCCAAGGTTTTGAAAGATCAATTTCCATTCCATTTAAATTAATTTTTAGTGAGTTGTTTACCTTTAATGCAACATGTTTTATGATATTTTCAGTTAAATCCATCATATATTTATAATCTTTAAATGCCTCATAAATTTCAATCATAGTAAATTCAGGATTGTGTTTAGAATCTATATCCTCATTTCTAAAATCTTTACCAATTTCATAGACCTTTGGATAACCTGCAACAAGTAATCTTTTAAGATAGAGTTCATCAGATATTCTTAGATAATAATTCTTGCCTATTGCATTTACAAATGTAATAAATGGTTTAGCATTTGCTCCACCGTATACTGGCTGAAGAATCGGTGTTTCAAATTCAATATATCCAATAGAATTTAAATAATTTCTTATCTCAGATGTAATCATGCTTCTTTTCCTGAATATTTCAAAGACTTCAGGATTAAGGATCATATCTAAGTATCTTTGTCTATACCTTGTTTCAACATCCTCTATCCCAAACCATTGGTGTGGAAGATCATAAAGTGATTTTGATATAATAGTAAAATCTTTAACAAGAATGCTTAATTCACCCTTATCTGTTCTCACCACATCTCCTTCAACACCAACAAAATCCCCTTTATCAACAAATTCCTTGAATTTATTATATTTTTCAAGCATTACATCATACCTAAGAAAAATTTGTATTTTTGCACCATCCATAAAAAGATCTGCAAAACCCACCTTACCGTGATATCTTATGGCCATTAATCTACCGGCAGTTGAAACTGATTTACCCATAAAATATTCCCAATTTTTTACAATATTCTTTATCTCTTCATTTACAGGAAAATAATGCGGGTATGGATCAATACCATTTTTTTTCATTTCATCTATTTTTTTTAACCTATCTACAAAGTCCTTTCTTTCTGCCATATTCATCACACTGTAATGGAATCCCTAAGTCTCCCCAATTTTTCCTTAAGTCTTCTTATTGCAACAAGTAGGGTATCCTTTGCCGAAAGTGAGCCATCTGTTTCAAACTGAAAAATAAATTTAGTGTCGTCTTCAACAATTTTTACATCGTCATATTGAAACAATTTTGCAATATGTTTACAAGGGGAATCATCGGTTACAATAAGAAATTGTTCATTTTCTGATATAATATTCTTTTTGCATTCATTTTTCAAAACCTCGTATAATTCATTTTTCTTTGGCACATAGAATTCCCTATGATATTTATATGAAACACCACTTGTTACTTGCCATCTAGCATGTTCCTTAGCTGTGCCCATTATTGCCTCCGCATCTATGAGAAGTGCTTGCTTCTCATTAAGTTTAACTATTGGTATATTCTTTTCGACAGGTGCAAAACTTGGATCGCCTACAGGTATCAAATCCCCTGAATAAACAACACCTGGACCAAATTTTGAAAGAGTATAGGTAACAGTACAAAGAGGGCAGGCCTGATCTGGAGGATGTTGACATTCATCTCTAAACTTCATTTTTAGATCTGTAGGTAAAGGAACCATACCCAGCCTATGTGCGATAATTTCATTAAAAAGTGGTGAAGAACTATTGTATATTTCTATCTTACCATCAGCATTTTCTTTTTGAACAGATCCAAGATGGAAAGAAACATTTTTTATTGCCAATTTTGGTATATCATTTATTAAAGTCCTTCTTAGCATATTTGCAATACTATAATTTATATCATCAATTTCGAATTTTATATATCTTTCATTTATCTCAAGGAGTGTGAATTTCATATTTTTATTCGCTCCCTCAAATTTTATACTCTTCTTCCCCTCTTTCCACCCTTTCTCCTTGTTCCATCATGGGGGATTGGTGTCACATCCTCTACTCTGAGGACTTTAAAACCTGCCCTTGTTAAAGCCCTTATAGCTGCCTGGGCACCAGGACCAGTTGATTGACTTTTACTACCTCCCGGAGCCCTTACCTTAATGATTATTTCATCTATTCCCTTTTCCTTTAATTTTTCTGTTATTATGTCTGAAGCTTTCATCGCTGCATATGGTGAAGATTCATCCCTATCTGCTTTTACTACCATCCCGCCTGAGGCCTTTGCAAGAGTTTCTGCTCCTGTTATATCGGTAACAGTAATAATTGTGTTATTATGAGAGGAAAATATGTGGACCACTGCCACCTTACTCATTGTGCCTCCTCCTCCTTATTTTTTTGTCTCATTGGATGAAGCTCATTTGCAAGTGGTGAAAAGGGATTGTATTTTATCATATTTTCCTCCTCCTTTTTTACTAAGTAACCAGGAATTGATATTACCCTATCACCAAGCATTATGTGACCATGAGTAATAAATTGCCTTGCCTGCTTTGGCGTGTTTGCCAATCCAAGCTTAAAAACAACAGTTTCAAGTCTTCTATCCAAAACATTATCAATAGTTAGTGTAAGAATAGAATCTATACTGGCATTTGATTTATCAAGGAAGCCATACTTAATTAATTTTTGAAGTATTTGATCGAGTTCTTTCTTGGCTTGTGGATCATTATATCTTATTAATGCCTGTAATCTTCTTGCTTGAGCTCTAAAGTTTCTTAATATTGATTGTGCCTTCCAAAGCTCCCTTTTGTTTTTTAATCCATATCTTTTAAGGAGTTTATTTTCTTCCTCTATTCTTTCCTTTTCCCATGGCCTTCTTGGTGTTTCATAAAGCTTTCTGTTGAACTTTGGATCTCCCATTAAGTTTTCACCTCTTTCTTCTTTGAAACACCTACGGTAAGTCCTCTTCTATCGTTAGATCTTGTTCTTTGCCCTCTTACAGGCAATCCTCTCTCATGCCTAATGCCTCTGTATGCCCTAATTTTTTTAAGCATATCAATATCATCCTTTATAGCTAATTCAAGATCCGTACTTAGATAATGTAAATTTTTTCCAGACAAAAGGTCTCTTTTTCTGTTAACAGCCCACCAAGGTAAATGATCACCAGGTTTGTCCAAGATTTTCTTTAGCCTATCAATCTCATCATCAGTAAGTTCTCCAATTTTCTTGAATTTATTAATTCCTGCTACCTTTAAAATCATTTCAGAGGCCCTATAACCAATACCTTTAATTCCCATTAGACCATAAACTGCAATCCTATTACCATCGAGATCGGTGTTTGCAAGACGAACAATATATCTAAATTCTTTATCCTCAGCCATATTTTCTACCTTTTTTATCCGTATCTTTCCTTAAATTGTTACGAATATATGAATTTTATTAAAATGAACATTTTCTATTATTTTAAAATTTTTTCATACTCTAAACTTTCCTTTGGTGGTGATTCACAACCTTCAAGCCAAATTGAGGCCAAAGTTTGGAAATCTGGTGGTATTACATTTGGATCTATTTTTACATCAATTACTGCAGGAAGTCCAGAATCCCTTGCCCTTTTGAGTGCATTCCTAAGATCACGTGGATCTGTAACTCTCTCTCCATAGCATCCCATGGCCCTTGCAATTTCATCATATCTGATTTCAGAAAAATCTACTCCAATGTAATTCTTATCATAATAGAGTGTTTGACCAGATTTTATCATGCCCCAAGAAAAATCGTTCAAAATTATAACAGTAAAACTTATTCCTAGTCTTTTTGCAGTTTCAAGTTCCATTACACCGTAGCCAAAGGCACCATCACCTGTTATGCAATAAACTTCCCTATCAGGATTTGACAACTTTGCACCAATACTATAAGGAACACCTGTACCTATATGGCCAGAATCACCTGCTGAACTACTTAAAAAACATCTTGGGCAATATATTCTATTCATATAATGTGACCAAACTGTGGTATTACCACCATCAATTACTGAAATTGCATTTTTTGGATAAAATTTTCTCACTTCCCTAATTACCCTTAATGGATGAATGGGAATATTATCTTGTAAAGATATTTCCTCGAATTCGCTGAGCCATTGTTTTTCTAAATTTTTATATTCAATGTTTTTATCCCTTTTTTCCAATTTCTTTACCATAGATTTTATTTTTGAATTTAAAGCTCTTAAAGTTTCACGTGCATCACCAACTATGCCTATATCAACTTGTCTGTTTAGTGAAATTTGTTCGCCAGAAATATCGATCTGTATTATTTTTTGTGTATCCGGAGTTCCCCAAATTGGTGGTCTTCCAAAAAAATCAAGATCTCCTAATTTTGTTCCAATAAGTATTACAAGATCTGCTTCTGCCTGTGCTGCAATAGCACCGAAACTATGCGGTATCAAACAGAGTGGATGATCTTCAGGTAAAACACCTTTTGCAGATATTGAGGTTGTAACAGGAATTTGAAGGTATTCAGCCAATTCTATTAATTCCAATTCTGCACCACTTCTTAAAACACCACCACCTGCATGTATGAGTGGATTTTTTGATTCAATTATCATTTTTGCTGCATTTTCTATTAATTTTTCATTTCCCTGAGGTGGTATTAAAGGCCTGTAATTTGCTTTTTCATGAAAAATCAATTCATTTTCTTCACCTGTTTCATGGAGAATGTCCGAGGGGAAGTCCAAATGAACTGGTCCTGGTTTTTCAGAAAATGCTGTTCTTATAGCCCTTTCAGTTAATTCAATTATCCTTTTCCAAGAGTTTACAACAGCATTCCATTTTGTTACTGCTTTGAATAAGGAATATTGGTCAAGAGCTTGCATTGACCCATGATCTGGATAGGATCTAAATGTTTGATTCTGTGCTGTAATTACCAACAATGGAATATTTTCAGCAAATGCTGGGTACACACCACCTATCAAATTTGCTGCACCTGGCCCGACAGTTCCTATCACTACTCCAAGTTCTCCAGATGTTCTTGAATAGGCGTCAGCAGCCTGAGCAGCTGCAGCCTCACTATGAAATGTAACAAATTTTATTTCACTTTTTCTTATCGCATTAAGCAATGGGTATAGTTGATCCCCTGGCACACCAAAAATATATTTGACCCCTTCTTTTTCTAATACTCTTTTTAAAACCTCACCGCCTGTTATTTTTGCCAAATTTATTCACCCCCAATAATTATATTTTGAAAATTCACCTTCAAATTCTGTTGGAATTTTTTTTAGCATTTGGATCCAATATTCTGTAGCCTTTGAGAGTTGAAGAATCTTTGAAAACTCACCTCTAATTTTCAATTTTCTCTGTAAAAATGCCAATGTTAAACCCATTTTTCCTGTTAGAAGATCAACCCAGACTGAATATTTTCCAGATATTACAAAATCTGTTTCTCTTACACCTTCCCAAATATCTTCCATTTTTCCATCCTTCATCTTATATCCAATTATTATTTCATTAGATACACCTTTATTAGGTTCTGCTTCTATTATAAATGTATAGGAAAGATTGTATTCCTTTACCATATTAGCATATTTTTCATCACTATTTGTAATCTCTTTTACTTTTTGTAGATATTCCGAACTTCCAAACTTCATTAAAAATCACCTCCAATCTTTATTACTATTTTTCCTTCTTTTGGCATTTCAAGCAGCTTTTTAAAACCATCATCTACTATTTTTTCAATTGGGATTATTGATGTTATTATGGATGAAAAATTTACCTTCCTTTGGGAAATGAAATCAATTGCATCTTTAAATTCGTTAACACCCTCAAATGATCCCTTTATTGTTATTTCATCCATAACAAGTGTGAAAATATCAGATTCCACAGGTAATTCTGGTATCCCAAGTATTACTATTTCGCCACCTCTTTTTACAAGTGTATAATTTGATTTTATAGCTGTTGGTGAACCTGTAGTATCGAATATAATATCCACACCTTCTCCATCAGTCTCCTTTTCAATGAATGAAAAAATATTACTTTTTGAGGGATTTATAAAATAAACATCACTGCTTAAATTTCTTGCAACCTCAATCCTTTTATCAGAAATTTCACTTAAAAAAATCTTTGACGCTCCAGAAATTTTCATCATCCCTAGTGTAAGAAGGCCTATAGGACCTGCTCCTTGAATTAAGATACTTTTTCCTGGTTTGAAAGAAGAAATATTTATTGCATGTAGCACTATTGCTAATGGCTCTACCAGTGTAGCCTCAATTGCGTTTAATTTGTTATCAATTTTTAAAACGGCATCCTTAGGCAATTTAACATATTCAGCAAATGCCCCATTAATAGTAATACCAGTCATAAGTGCATTTTTGCAAAGGTTTGGTTTACCGGAAAGACAGTATTCACATTTTCCACAGGGTATTAAACTTAATCCTACTACCTTATCACCCTCATTTACATTGTTCACATTTTTTCCCTTTTTTATCACAATTCCAGAAAATTCATGACCTATTATAATGCCAGGAACATAATTTCCAGTTTTAAATGCTGTAATGTCTGATCCACAAATTCCACAATATGAAACTTTTATTAGTACCTCATCATCATCAATTTCAGGTACTTCTGTTTCCTCTACTCTAATGTCACCGGCACCATAAAAAAAAGCTGCTTTCATTAATTATAGATTTAATTATTATTATTAAGATTTTTCTATTAATAATGCTGTGTTTAATAAATTTATATTTATAATTTATTATAACCATAAAAATTCATTTAAAAAATGATTTCAAAATTTTTAAATGATAAATATAAAATGTTATGTATTTCATTATATCTTTTTTGTTTAGTGAACTATTCCGCTCGTAACTTTGGGTCTTTTCCCTCCATACCCTTACCAAGTCAAGGGAGCATCACTCTCACCGAGTTAAAAATTATTTTAACTAATAAAAAATTTTAGAAAAGCTGTATATTACGATATTGAAAAGCATTTTTACTAAATTTTTTATGGTAAGAATGGGAAAACATTTTTATATAAGATAAAAATCACATCTTCCTTGAAGACAATGGTGATAAATAATGGAAGATGATGACGACGGCCATCCACCTAAATGTTGTGAAGAGTTGGCATTTTTGATTTTTTCACCTGTGAATTTCTACAGTGATGTACCATGAAACCAAGGGCAGTAGTATTGGCAGAAGGTGTTTTTGGATCAACCAATGGCAAAACCGCACATGGACTTGTTAGATATTCCAAGAAATATGAAATTGTGGGGGTAATAGATTCAACCTTTGCAGGTCTAGATGCAGGGTATGTTTTAGATGGTAAATATAGGGACATAAAAATTTATTCTACTATAGAGGAAACATTACCACTTAAACCTGAAATACTTATTGTTGGAGCAGCTACAGATGGCGGTTATTTACCAAAGGAATATAGGCCATTTATTAAAAAGGCAATAATGCTTGGCATGGATATTGTATCAGGTTTGCATGAATTCCTTAGTGATGATCCAGAATTTTCAGTTCTTGCTGAATCAACAGGTGTTAAAATAACTGATGTGAGAAAAATATTCCTCAAAAAACAGGAATTTTTCACAGGTGAAATTGAAAATGTAGAAGCATTAAAGGTGGCGGTTTTGGGTACAGATAGTGCCATAGGAAAGAGGACAACCACAATAATGCTCACAGAAACATTGAAAGATCTCGGATATAAGGCAGTTTTTGTAGGTACAGGTCAAACAGCATGGATGCAAGGTGCTGAATATGTAGCACTTATTGATGCAATGATAAACGATTTTGTAGCAGGAGGAATAGAAAGTGAGGTAGTACGTGCATGGAAGGAGCAACATCCTGATTTCATATTAATTGAAGGGCAGGGAGGTATACTTCATCCTGCATATCCAGGCGGTTTTGAAATAATTGCTGCAGGAAGACCTGAGGCAATAATTTTACAACATGCACCAAAACGTATATATTATGATGGATTTGAAAAATATCCTATCCCTGATGTAAAAAGGTTTATGGAAATAATAGAATTACTTTCAGGGCATCCTATTGCGGGTATTTCCCTTAATACCGAAAGAATGAATGAGTATGAGGTACATTTTTACATAAATGAATATGAGAGAAAATATGGGGTACCAGTTGATGCGCCATTGTATACAGGAGTTAATAAACTTGCAAGAACATTGATCGATATGTTATCAAAGGAAAAAGTTAATGTTTATGCTAGGGGTGGTTATTAATTTTAAATTTGAAATGCTTTGATAGAATAGATATAAAGGATCCTCAGATAGAGAAGGATAGGATAATTACAAAGATAATACTCGATGGCAAATCAGAATTTAAACTTATTTTCAAATATGAGGAAAGAATTGATGACATTGAGAACATAAGGAACATTTCTAGGCTAATCGTTTCAATGCCCTTGATAAATTATGGTCTATTTACAGATGAGATGAACTTTGACTTCCCACTAACAGAGGAGGATAAAAAATATATAAAGGATAACATGGACATAATCTCAAGGGACATTTTTGTTAACAAGATATGTAGGAGGAGAGCAGATTTTATAAAAAAAGAATACATTCCAAAGGAAGATGAAATAAAACCTGAGAATAGTGAAACAAGAGCAAGATTGAATTTTTCAGGTACATCGGAAGAAAAGTTTAATTCAAATTTTGATTCGAATACTGCGGCAATTCTTTCTTCAGGTGGTAAAGAAAGTCTTCTAACATATGGTTTGTTGAAAGAGTTAGGAGCTAATGTATATCCAATATTCTTTAACGAAAGTGGAGGACATTGGAGAACAGCTCTTCCTGCATATAAGTATATGAGTACAATCGAAAAAAATACAAAAAAGGTATGGTCAAATGTTGATAGATTCTATTTATTCATGCTTGATCATATGAAAATAATCAGGGAAGATCATAGAAAGGTAAAGGCAGATACATACCCAATAAGACTTTTTATTTTTGGTCCATACATTTTTTCAATGCTCCCATTATTCATAAGGTATGGTATTGGTAACATATTACTTGGTAGTGAATATGATGATCCAAGAACAGATTATTATTACTATGGGATAAAACATTATTATGGTATTTATGATCAAAGTGTTGATTTTGACAATTATAATACAGAATACTTTAAATCAAAGGGTATTTCAATTAAACAATGGAGTATAGTGAGGCCGATAACAGGGCTTATTGTGGAAAGGATATTAATTAAAAGATACCATGATCTTTATAGATATCAAAGATCCTGTCACTCCTGCCATATTGAAGGGAAAGAGATTGTACCATGTGGCAAATGTACAAAATGTTTAGGGGTAATGTCATTTATACTTGCAAATGATGGTGATCCAAGGGAAATAAATTATAAAGATCAACATATTGCCGATTTTGTAAAAAATGTTTCAAGATCTCCATTGAGATTGGATAAGGATGAAAAAGAACATACATTTTATCTCCTATCTAAAAGAGGTTTCGAGTTGGAAGGTATTGAACATCCCCACGTGGAAATGCTTCATTTTGATGGTAGGAATTCCCCAATGGAACATATTCCAGATAGATATAGAGAAGTGTTCAAAATTTATAAAGAATATGTGAAAGGTGCAGTTGTACTCAAAAATGATGAATTTGTTCCTATTGATTTTTTTTCAATGAAACAATGATCATTGCAAACACCAAGAAAATGGATCCAAATATTTGAATTATGTTCATAGTTTCGCCCAATACAATCATTGAGAAAATTACTCCAAATACTGGCTCCATTGCAAATACCATTGAGGCAGTAGCAGAATCAACGCCTTTCTGTCCCAGATTTTGAAGGAGTATTGCTCCTGTTGTTGCAAACAAACTTAAATAAAAAATTGAAAAATAGACAATAAAATTAAATTTTGAATAAATTGGTAATACAGGAATGAACATAATTGAAAATGGGACCACAATCAAAACCTGATAGAATGTTAAAGGTATGGGATCATGGATCTTTGAATATTTATCTACAAAAACTACTTGAAAAGAATAGGATATTGCACTTATAACAGTTAATAAATCTCCTAAATTCAAATACATATGTTGGTAAAAACCTGTCACCATGATAAGTCCAAAAAGTGCAAGGATCAATGCTATTCCTATTTTATAATCAATTTTTTCCTTTAATATGAAAAATGCGAGAATAGGAGAAATTATTACATAAAGGCCTGTAATAAGACTTGAATTTATTGCACTTGTGTAAATTACGCCCACTACCTGAAAATAATAACCGAAGAAAAGAAAAATGCCTATAAAAAAACCTGAGAGTATTAGATCCCTGTTAGAATTTAATATTCTTTTTGGAAATATTAAAAATATTGCTAAAGCACCAATTAAAAATCTTATGGCAATTAATAATGATGGGGAAATATACGCTACAGATAACTTTTGTAGGGGGAACGTAAATCCCCATATTGCTGTAGTGATGAGTAATTCACTTATATATTTAACTTTCATATCCTTTTACTGTAATGTAATCGGATATTTCACCTATTTGCTCAGGTGATAATTCCTCCACTCTTTTATCGCCATAGGGAGTATCATAGCCAAGGATTTTTCTTATTTTCTTTCTTCTCTGTGAAAAAAGTAATTTTACTAAATAAAAGAATTTATTTTCATCCATCACTTCAAATGCTTTTCTAGGAACAATTTTTACAATTGCAGAATCCACTTTTGGTATTGGATAAAATGATCCTTTTTTCACTATCCTTAATATTTTTACATCTGCAAAATAATATACATTCACTGTTATTCTTGAATAATCCTTAGTTCCAGGCTTTGCAATCAATCTTTGTGCAAATTCTTTTTGATACATTATAATCCCCAAATCAAATTTATAATTAAAAAATTTGAATGTAATGGGAGAAGAAATTGAATAGGGTATATTTGCAATTATTTTATTAAAACGAGGAAAATCCACCTTTAAGGCATCACCATAAATTAATTGTAACTTTCCAGAATTTATTTCCTTTTTGAAAACTGTATTCAAATAATCATAGTATTTTGAGGATTTTTCAATTGAAATCACATTTGCACCCCTTGCTAATAGTTCGGCAGTAAGATTACCAGGCCCTGGACCAATTTCAAGAACTGAATCATTCTCATTTACTCCCCCAGAATCCACTATAAAAGATATTATTTTCTTGTCCTTTAGAAATACTTGGCCAAGCCTTTTATTGCTCATTTTGCCACAAATACTTTATATTTTATGTCCCTATCCTTTAACTCTTCAATGATCCTTGACACTATAAGCTTCTCTGGTGAATGTGATAGTTTTACCCTTTCAGCTAAATCCTTAAAATCTTTAAAAGGAGTCTTTTTCCTTTCCTCAATTATTGACCACATTGTTTTTTTACCTAAACCTGGGAGTAATTCAAGCATATGCATCCTAGTTGTAATAGGTGTAGCATTATTGAAAAAATCTATAAATCTTTTCTCCTGTTTTTTTACTATTTCCTCGAGGATGTAAGGGAGTTCGTTCTGTGCAGCTGTTGTCAGTTCTTCATACGTAATTCTTCTTTTTACATGTTCAACTTTTGTTCTCTTATCCATGTCTTTTCCTATGTATACCCTTTCCCCAATTGTTAATGTTGCATTAATTTTAGGTATAAGTTCAAAAAGTTTAAATTCATTTTCTCCCACCGCAAGTGCCAAAGGTACCCTCCTAAAACTTTTATCCTCTGCTCTACCTTGGGGTAAATAATCTAAGATATAGGCAAAATCTTCCATATTTACCCCTCACTCCTTTTCTCTATTGGATTTAAGTATTTCCAGTATTTTTTGTATATCCTCTGGGGTAGGTATTATTTTATCCTTTAGAAATATGGTTCTTACTTCATCAGGTGTTTTTGGCATTATGTCTATAAGTTTTGTTGCATATTTTTCATTAACTATTTCTATCTTTAGTAATTTTTCCTTTAATTTTTTTACTTCATTATGTTTTACCTTAGAAAATTCTTGTACATACTTTAAAACTTTTTTTTGGAGTGGATTTAATTCCCTCTCCTTTGAGATATCTTCAAGAATTTCGCGTACTTCTTCAATTGTTAAAAATTTCTTGTTCATTTTCACTACTCCACCCTTTTTATATGAACAGGTGAAGCTACGATTATTTTTCTAACCCTTCCTTCATGTATTTCAACGAGGTAAGATCTTCCCTGTTTTCCTATAACACTACCTATTTTACCTTGAAACCTATGGTGTGGCATTCCAGAATGTTGGGAGGGATCAATATCGATTACTACCCTATCACCCACATTGAACTCTCTTAGAAAATGTGTAATAGGTGGCATACCCTTCTCTCTTACACTCTTCATCAATTTCATCCCAGAACGTGCCCTGGGCCCATGCGACATTTTTGCCATATTTAATCCTCCCTATCGATTATTTTAACTACATCAAGACTTTCTATTTTTACTTTTTGGTTTAATATTTCCGAAATACTCGGTTTAGTCCTTCCATTATCACCGTGCGCAAATTCCTTTATGTATGTGCCTGCATCTGCTGTAATCTCAATTTCTAATTTCTTTCCATTTATTGAAATTAATTTTATTGAATGTATTTTTTTCTCTCTTATTCTATCTGCTCTTCTTTTCCTTTCTCTAAATGGTGTTCTCTGATAAATAACTTTTCCCTCCAATGATTTTAGTAATTCTTCAAGTCTTTCTTTTTCAATTTCATTTTCAATTTCTATTCTAAGAATATATACTTTCTTACTTTCCATAGATTTTATTATTTTTACCATATCCCTATTAACGTATTTAAGATCAATTACTTCCACCTTTCCTTTACATTTTTCATTTATTTCCTTTTCGAGTAAAGAGAGATCAACATTTCTTCTTTTTGGAGCCTTTATTTCAAGTATGAATGGCCTTCCATTCCCTAACATAAGAACATCCACATCTTCTCTACCTGCACCATGAAGATAGTACTTTTCTCCATTGAAATATGAATTTGAAATATCTCCAATGTACTCTTCAACACTTTTTCCTTTTCCATGAATCCACTTTGTTTGTGGTATTCCTCTCTCCAATTTTCTATACCTTCCATATATAAAAATTGGTTTTGGAATAACTTGAGCATATTCATAATCTGTATCAATTATTATTGTAATGTCAGGATTGGTGAATGATACATCCTTTTTAATTTTTTCATATAATGATTTCCCTATCTCTCTTGAAAGTTCATTGCCAATATCTTCACCTAAATTTCCATATTTTTCTCGAATAGCCTTATCTCTTTCAACAATTTCTTGATTGTTTTTTGTTCCAATTAAAAATGTATTAAATTCATAGTCCTTCAGAGATAATAGTGCAATTTCAGAGAATTTTTCTATTTTTTTAAAAATATCATCACATACAGAACATCTTTTTGGATAAATATCATTAATGTTAAGGCCATTTTCCATAGCATATAAAATTCTAATGGATCTGCCTCTTTCAATGTTGGTCAAACCATGACCCATATTTGCGAATATCCTTCCAAGACAATGATCGCAAATTTGATTTATTTCATCAACAAAAAATTTCATTGATAGTGTAAATAGTGTGGATTAAATTATTTTTTTCCTTGAAATGGTGTGTTTAATAAATCGATTATTGATAATTTTTTATCTTTTATTATCCATATTATATTCATAATCTTTAATTAATTCGAAAAACATTAAATTTTCATTTAAATAACACCTACTTTTGATTCAGCATAATATTTTATTGTATCGTATGCCCAAAATCTATGATATCCTTCTGCAATCAGACCTTCCTTTGATCGTGAAACAGTATTTTCTCCATATTTCCTTTTCACTGCTGAAAATATGCCTTCTGTCCCTACCCCTCTCATACCATACTTTTTATACTTTTATATACTGCCCAATTCCTATACTCTAGCCTTTTATATACCCTCGCTTCTTTTCTTCTCCTTTTAGATCCTCTTATATTTTCTGGTGCTACATTTTTCCTTATTTTTGCCTCTGCTCCTACTGATTGAATTATGTCAAACATATTATTTGTATCATATGCTGATTCTCCATAAAATTTTTATTTTATATTTTTCGCTATCTTCTTTGATCTGTTTTTCCGCCACCTTTGGTTCTGATTGACCTTCTTCTTGTATTGCTCTAGATACAGTAATTTCTTCTTTTTAACATCTGCTGTTATTATAACTCCAAGATACTTCTTCCTCTTCACATTTGGATCTCCATATTTGAATTGCCTATATTCTCCAGCATTTGATGTTTTTAAGCCAGTGCCATCTGATGCTAGTTCAATTTCTTTTTTTTCTGGTATTATGATCTCTAGCTTTATTTTATGTATTCTATTCCATAATGTGGTATAATCTCCAAAATAAGGTATGAGATTGTATTTTTTAAGCATTCTTCCGATTCCTTCCAGTCCACGATAATCAACTAGCTGATGCCACACCGCCATCCACTTAATAAAACTATCTGGAAATTTGGACTGTTCTCCTCTTTTCCCCCTTTGTTCATTTTTCTAAGCTCATCATCCCAATGCTCTGAAAATTCTAGATCAAGATAAAATTCACCTTTAATTATTAATTATTTGTTATATTTTTGCGAAAATCTCTTTTTATATGATTTTTTCCCTATCTTATTTTTAAATTCAAACATAAAAAATGATAATAATATAAACAATATAAATATATATATATCAATATTAAGTTAAGACATTAGTTAGATTTATTAAACACAGCAGAGGTCATCATAAAAATTTATATAGCTATTAAATAAATTATATATAATGTTATCAAAAAAAGGAAAAATTATAATAAGCATAATTGTAGTTGCTGTAATGATCTGCACAGCGTTTACAGTAACTGAATACAAATATTATTTATCAAATAATAA
>JAVZSA010000024.1:0-18501 GCA_038880255.1 Thermoplasmata archaeon | reverse complement strand
TTGCAGCAGTGGCAAAACCAGGATATTTTTCCTTAATTCTAAGTTGTGTTTCCCTAGTATCCTTACCCCATAAATCCGTGCTTTCAATTTTCACCTCATCATCTTTTATTACGATTATTGAATGTTTCTCCGCTTTTCCTTTTATTATTAAAGTTTCATAGCCAGCTTTTTTCAATTCAGGTCCTATCGTTGCTCCAGCTACAGCTCTTCCAAATCCGCCTGTTAATGGAGATTTTGAAACAAAAACAGTCTTGGAGGCAGTGGGTATTCCACTCGCAACAAGAAGCCCAGGAGAAATAATTAATACATTTTGAGGATCAAAGGGATCAACATTTTTTGGCACATTCTTATATAAATAATAAGCTCCAAGACCCAAACCACCCAGAAATTTCCTAGCAATATAAGGATCAATGTTTTCTTTTTCTATTTTACCAGTTGAAAGATCAATAAATAAAATTTTTGTTGCATATCCTTCCATAATTTTAGGAAATACAATTTTAAATAATAAATTTCCTTATGCTTTTTTAAGCATATTTATGTTCAATGGTCCATATTTAATTGTAATTGTTTAAGAGTATGGGAACTCTTTAATTTTGAAAAATTTTCATCTTCCATAATTACCCTTTTTGCATCATTAAAAGAGGCATTTAATTCTACCATTTTTGTTCTTCCATATCTTCCAAGGGATGTCACATTTGCAGTTATTAATCCCAATGAATCCAAATCTGAAAGCATATCAGATATTCTTCTAGGCGTTAGTACTGGTAAATTTGTACCCTTGGCAACATTTCTATAGGCTTCAAATATTTCCCCTGTTGTAAATTGGTTTGTTCCTGATTCTCTTAAAAGTATTATGCCCATCAAAAGTGCCTTTGTTTGTGTAGGTAATGTTTTTATAGTTTCAATCACGGCATCGTATTCCATTTTACTTTTTGCTGTAAATACGTGTGCTTCCTCAACAATCTTATCATTTGATGAAATGGCAAGTTGAATAGAGGCTTTAAGCATTTCAATAGCCTTTCTTGCGTCACCATTTTCCTGTGAAGCAAGTGATGAGATTAGTTTTAGTGCACCTTCTGAAATGAAGCCATCTATATTTGCCATTTTAACCCTATCATAAAGAATATCATATATTTGTTGTGAAGAATATGGTGGAAAAACAATCTTTTCCTCATTTAATCTACTTTTTACTCTAGAGTCAAGATAATCTGAAAATTTTAAATCGTTGGTAATTCCTACAAGAATTATTCTTGAATGCTCAAGCTCGGAGTCTAGAAGAAGTAGTTGATATAGGAAATCGTCTCCATTCTTTTTTACAAATCTATCTATCTCATCAAGAACAATTAAGACATCGCCAAACCAAGATTCTAAATTTTTCTTTACAGCAGAATATAATCTGTCAAAGGACCAACCTGTGAATGGTATTTTTTCACCTTCCATTGCATTACCTAATGTTTCAAATATTGAATATGAATTATCCTTTACCTGGCAATTAATAAAAATTGTTTTAACCTTTGCCTTATCCCTAGAAATTTCTTCTAATTGTCTTCCTATAAATTTCATTGCAGCAGTCTTTCCAGTACCCGATTTTCCAAATATCAGAGTATTTTTTGGTTTCCCTCCAATAAATATTTTACTAAAATTTTCAGCTAAAACATTTATTTCATTCTCTCTGTGTGGCATTTTATTTGGTACGAATGATTGTTCGAATACTCTAAAATCAATATCTCTTCTAGGAGACACATCCAAATACTTTTTAAATATATTATCCATCTCTGGTCCCTGCGAAAAACAATATAGCTATTGTATTAAAAAAACATTTCTTTAACAATTTTTTTATCAAAAAGTTTATTTAATTTTCAAAAGTCAATTTTATTTTCATTGATTAAAATAATTGATTAATCTTTCAATCTCTCCTAAAAATTTTGAATTTATTCTAAACTTTATATTTATATCCCCATTTACCTTCAATTGAATAATATCTCCATAATCATAAATAAATGAGAGTAAACTCATATAATTTTTGTCCTCTGGTAAGGTAATATTATATTCAATATCATAGTTTAACATTTCCTCAATTCTTCTTAGCAACAAATCAAGATTCTCTCCAGTTTTTGCAGATATTAAATTTGGTTTGTTCAATTTTTCTTCAACAACTTTAATCTTTTCCGATAGATCATCAGTACATATATCAATTTTATTAATAACAGGCAAAATTTTGTCTTTCTTTACACCTTTCAATATCTCCAAATCTGTTTCCAATTTTTCTTTAAATCTTTCTATGGTATCAGATCCATCCAATAATAAAATAATTAAATCCGCATTAAAAATCTCTTCAAGTGTGGCATTAAAAGCCTCTATCAACCAGGGAGGAAGATTTTTAATAAAGCCAACAGTGTCTGTAATAAGTATTCTTTTTTTAATTTTTGTTATTTTAGACGTTCTTGAAACAAGTGTTGAAAACATTCTATTTTCTATTATCACATCCTCTCCAGAGAGAGATTTCATTAGTTGACTTTTTCCACTATTTGTGTATCCTGCTATTGTTATAAGAAAATAACCTCTTCTGCTTCTATTTTTCCTTCTTTCTTCCCTTTCTTTCTTTATCTTTTCTATTTCTTCCTTAATTTTTTTTATTCTTTTTTGTACTAGAAAATAATACTGATCCACATCGTATTCACCACCAGCCATAAATCCTGGATGTTCACCTTTTTTTGCATGATGTATCCATTCTTTCAAAACTGGTATTTGATAGTTTAACCTAGCCAAATCTACTTGAAGTTTTGCTTCTTTACTTTTAGCTCTATCTGCAAATATTTCTATTATCAGATTTATTCTATCCATTACCTCAATATTAAGTTCTTTTTCAAGAAAATACCATTGACTTGATTTTAATTTTCCATTAAAAAGCGCCTTATCTATATCATTTTCATTTACAAATTCTTTGATTTCTTTAAGTTTACCTTCACCTACGAAATATTCATTTGAATAATGTCTAAATGTAAATATTTTAACTATATTAAAACTAAGAGATTTTGCAAGTTCTTCAAATTCTTCATCAATCTGAGGTGTTACTATTATAACTTTTTCTCCTGCCATTGTTCAAATTCACCCAAAAGATAAAGTGAACCAGTTATTAAGATAAAATTTGACGTTTCAAATGCCCTTTCAAATGCCTTTTCTGAATCTTTATAATATTCCACATTTTTTGTATATTTTTTTGCCTCTTCTGCAAGAATTTCAGCATCATTTTTCCTTTCGTCCTTTACTTCAGTTACTATCAAATGGTCTGCAACTTCAGATATTTCTCTTAAAAATTCTGAATAATTTTTATCCTTTAATTGTGTCATAACAATAACAGGCTTCCTTAAAAATAATTCCTGAATAGTTTCTTTTAAATTTTTTGCAGCTTCCGGGTTATGTGCTGCATCAAGAATAACAAGTGGATTTCTAGATCTTATTTCAAATCTGCCAGGAAATTTCACATTTGATATATATTTATAATCAAGTGAGGAATCAAATATTTGTGCCATTTTTATTGCTATTAAAGCATTTTTTATTTGATGTCTACCAATTAAAGGTATGTTAATGCGATAATCATAATTTTCATCTTGAGCATGAAAATATGTTCCATCCAAAGAAATTGATAAACTTTTTACCTCAAATATTTCATTTACATTGTATAATGGTGAATTATTTGATTCTGCAATACTTTTGATAACATTCAATGCACCTTGATGTTCAACCCCCACCACAACTGGTACACCTTTTTTTATTATCCCCCCCTTTTCAAATGCAATTTTTTCATGAGTATTCCCTAGCTTATCCGTATGCTCCAAAGAAACTGTAACAATTGCAGATACCTCTGGGATTATTATATTTGTTGAATCAAGTCTTCCCCCCATTCCTACCTCTATTACAGCTGTCTCAACATTACATCTTTTAAAATAATCAAATGCCATTGCAGTTGTGACTTCAAAAAATGTTGGTTGTTTTCCTTTAGCACCCATTTCCTCTATAATATCCCTTTTTTCACCTACCCATCTTTTTATAAATTCATCATCAATTTCCTTATCATTTACTATAATTCTCTCATTGAATCTTTTTATGTGAGGGCTCGTATATAGACCAACTGAGTATTTTTGTTTTAATATTGAATAAAGCATTGCACTTGTGGAACCTTTGCCATTTGTTCCTGTAACATGAAAAGTTTTGTAACTTAAATGTGGATTGCCTATCCTATTTGAAAATTCTTTCATTACATCAAGTCCTAATTTTATACCAAATCTTGAAAGTGAATAAAGATAATCTATTTCTTGTACCACAATTGTCCCTCCTGCATATCCTCTATACTAATATTATATTCTTTTAATTTCTCTCTGATGTAATCGGATATTTCATAAATTTTTTTATCCCTTGCCATTTTTCTTACATCAATCAATAGTTGAATTAAATTTCCTCCAGATATTTCTTCCTTGGGTATTATTTTGAATATTGAATCAATATCCTCAAATAGTTTTAAAGATTCTTTTATATCTTCATCACCTAAATTATCCATATTTTTATTCAAAAAATTTACAAATAATTGAATCAAAGAAATTGCTTCAGGTGTATTAAAATCATCATCTAAAGCTTTTTCTATCAAAGCCCTAAAATCTAAAATTTCTTTTACATAATTTTTTCCCTTTTTAGCCTCTATTCTCATAAGCTTCCTTTGAGCTATTATTATTTTTTCCCAACTCTGTTTTATTTCCTCAATTTTTTCATAGCTAAAATCTATTGGGGATCTATAGTGACTGCTTAAAAGGAAATATCTGATTAATTCAGGTTCGTATTTTTTGACTATTTCTCGAATATTTATTACATTTCCCATTGACTTCCCCATTCTTTCTTCTTTAATGGTCAAAAGACCCGTATGCATCCAATAATTTACCATTGGTTTTTTTCCACTGATTGATTCCATTTGTGCAATCTCGCATTCGTGATGTGGGAATATTAGATCGGAACCTCCTCCATGAATATCATATTGAGGCCCAAAGTAATATTCAGTGATCGCAGTATCTTCAATATGCCATCCCGGTCTTCCATCGCCCCATGGTGATGGCCAATACGGCTCCCCCTCTTTTTTCTTTTTCCATAAAGCAAAATCAATTGGATTCTTTTTCTTTTCATTTATTTCCACTCTAGCTCCCACCTTTATATTTTCCAATGATTGATGTGACAATTTTCCATAATCTTTAAATTTTGAAACTTCAAAATATACACCATCTTCTGTTTCATAAGCAAATCCAAGTTTTATAAGCCTTTGTACCTGATCTATTATCCTATCTATAAAATATGTTGCAGGTGCATAAATGTTAATAGAGTCCACCCTCAATGATCTCATATCTTCAAAATATTTTAGCATAAATTCATTTGAGATTTTTATTGGATCTCTATTCTCCAATCTTCCCTTATTAATTATTTTATCATCAATATCAGTAATATTTTGGAGATAGAAAACATGGTATCCCTTATATCTTAAATAGGAAGCTACCAAATCGAAAAAAATATAAGTTCTAGCATGTCCAATATGTGAATAGTCGTAAACTGTTGGGCCGCAAACAAAAAGTTTTACTCTCCCCTCTTCAATAGGAATAAATTCTTTTTTTTCCCTTGACATTGTATCAAAAATTTTCATATTACTGGATAAAAATTTTCAATATATAAATTCTAAGAAACTTTTTTATTTTATATTAATTTATTTACTTTCATGAAATTTGTAACTGATCATATGTTAGGAAGATTAGCAAAATTTTTAAGATTTTTAGGATATGATACAATCTATCCTGATTTTTCCTATGATGATGATTCAATAATTAATTTAGCAAAAAGTGAAAATAGAATTTTATTATCAAGGGACAAGGAAATATGTTCTAAATATGAAAAATCTTTTTTAATAAAATCCGAAGATTATATTGAGCAATTAAAGGAAGTAATAAAAGAATTTAAACTTGATAATAAAAATATGCTCACCAGATGCAGTATTTGTAATGTTCCATTAATAAATATAGAAAAGGAGAAAGTAATTGGTAAAGTACCGGAAAATGTATACAATACACATGATGAATTTTATATGTGTCCAAGTTGTGGAAGAATTTATTGGATGGGTTCGCATACAAAGAATATAATTGAAAGACTAGAAGAGGTGTTAAACATTGAAAATAGATGAAATTGTGGATGAAGATAAATTAATTAAATTAAGAATAACAAATATGGATGATCTCTGGTTACTTAGTAATTTCATAGAAAAGGGAGATATTGTAATAGGAAATACTTTTAGAAAAATTGAAGAAAGATCTGACCAAATAAGATCAAAGAAAGAAGAGAGGATAAAAATAAGGGTAGGCATTAAAGTAGAAGATATTGAATTTCAAGAATTTACAGATAGGTTAAGAATTAAGGGTAAAATAGTTCAGGGACCAGAGGAATTTTTAGGACATTATCAAAGCTTGAATTTCTCTTCAGGTGATTCCATGGAAATAGTAAAAAATGAATGGTCAAAGACCCTTTTGGACGAACTCAAAAAATCTGAAAAGGAGAATGTTCAAGCAATTTTTATTTCAATGGATGATGAAAATGCTACAATTGCATTGTTGCGTGATTATGGAATACAAATTTTGGCTGAAATAGATTTACCCAGACAATCAAAGGAAATTGTTAATGGTGTAATAAATTATAATGAAATAACATTAAAGCTTGAGCAATATTGGAAAGATGGAATGTTAATTTTCGTTGTAGGACCTGGATTTTTTAAGGAAAATTTTTTAAAGAGTATACAGAATGTAAAAATGAAAGAATCTATGATTCTTATAGACACCTCCTATGCTGGTGAAAAGGGAATATATGAGGCCTTAAAAGCAGGAACATTGGAAAAAATAATTAAGGAAAATAGAATGAAAAAAGAGATTATGCTTGTTTCAAAACTTCTGGAAGAGATATCCAGGAATGGCAAATATGCATATGGCATTGATGAAGTAATTAAGTATTCAGATATAGGTGCTGTGGATATTCTTTTAATTTCAGATAAATATCTTAAAAATGATAAATTTAAGGATGCGATGAGAAATGTTGAAAAAAATGGCGGTAAAATTTTTATAATAAGTTCACACCACGAATATGGGAGAATTCTCTATAATTTAGGCGGTATTGGTGCAATTTTAAGATATAAAATTTAAAAATAATGAATTTATCCGTCCCTTACACCTTCTGAATTTATAACTATTACCACCTCTCCTTCCGGTAATGATGGAGAATCAATAAGTCTAGCAATCCTTTTATCACCCTTTGAGCGTCTAAGTGAAATTCTAAATGTTGCGGTATGGCCAACTATGTTTCCTCCAATAGGCTGATTTGGATCTCCGAAAAACACATCGGGTCTAGCAGATACCTGATTTGTTACAGCTACCACAGCATTGTAAATATCTGCAAATCTAAGAAGATCGTGCATATGCCTGTTAAGCATCTGTTGCCTTTCTGCAAGGGCACCTCTTCCGGTATATTCTACCCTAAAGTGTGCTGTAAGAGAATCAACAGCAATTAATCTTATAGGATGTTCTTTTGCAGTTTCAAAAGCCTTTTCCACAAGTAACATCTGATGACTAGAATTATAAGCCCTTGCAACATGTATTTTTTTCAATACTTCCTTTGGATCTAAATTTAATGCCAAGGACATTTGTTCTATCCTTTCTGGTCTAAAGGTATTTTCAGTATCTATGAGAATAGCCTCACCATTAAGGCCCTTCTTCTCTTCAGGCATAGTAACGTTTACCAACAATTGATGGATCAACTGTGTTTTTCCAGAACCAAAAGGACCAAAAAGTTCTGTTATAGCCTGTGTTTCAAGACCGCCGCCTAAAAGATTATCTAGAGCCTGTGATCCTGTTGTTAGTTTGGAAATATGCTGCCTTCTTTCAAAAACAACATCCCCGGTCACAAAGTTACCAACATCTGCAAACTTTCTTGCGGCTTCAACAATTTTCTTTGCTTGTGCTTCACCAATTTCTGCTGCTGAAGCTATATCTGCAGGTGGTGTAACAGCAAGTGTAATAAGATCTGTAAATCCTGCATCTCTTAATTTTTCGGCTATCGCTGGCCCTACACCCGGAAGATCCTCAATACTTTCTACCTTTTTTTCCTTTACCAAATTTATACACCATCAAATACCTTTTTCATGGATATATTCCAGCAGATCAACCAATCTGCATGCATATCCATATTCATTATCATACCATGCTACCACTTTTATTAAGTTTTCCCCATTTACCTGTATTAGTTCAGCATCAACAACTGCAGAGTATGTTGTGCCCTTAAAATCAATGGAAACTAATGGTTCATATGAAATACCAAGTATGCCTTTCATCCTACCTTTTGCATATTTTTCAAATGCATTAAGTATATCCTCTTTTGTCACCTTCTTTTTTACTAGAGCAACAAAATCAACTACACTAACGGTACTTGTGGGTACCCTCATTGATATCGCTTCAAATTTTCCTTTCATTTCAGGTATCACTATTGCCACAGATTTCGCTGCACCTGTAGAGGTAGGAATTATTGATTGTGTTGCTGCTCTCATCCTTCTAAAATCTTTGTGTGGTGCGTCCTGCAATCTTTGATCCATTGTAATTGAGTGAACAGTATTCATAAATGACTTTTCAATCCCAAATTCATCATTTATTACCTTTACAATTGGTGTAATACAGTTTGTTGTACAGGATCCATTGGAAATAATTTTATGCTTTTTTGGATCGTAATTTTCTTCATTTACTCCCAGAACAACTGTAAAATCTTCATTTTTTGCTGGCGCTGAGATTATTACCTTTTTTGCACCCGCATTTATGTGAGCCATTGCCTTTTGTGCATCTGTAAATTGTCCTGTTGATTCGATTACAACATCAATATTTAGATCTCTCCAAGGAAGTTTAGAAGGATCTTTCTCACTAAATGTAAGTGTTTTTTTACCGTTTACTTCAAAGTAATTTTCTCCAGACTTTATTTCAGCATTTAATATTCCATAATTACTATCATACTTTAAAAGATGCGCTAGGGACTTTGAATCCACAAGATCATTTATAGCAACAAGATCTATATTCTTATGTTCAAGAGCGATTCTGTAAGTTAGTCTACCTATTCTACCAAAACCATTTATTGCTACCCTAATCATGAATACACCCAATTAAGTATATGCAATTTACATATAAAATTCTTCTTTAAATCCGAACTTGCCTATCATTGGAACGAATGCAACAGACCCATGGAACTCCTTAATAATCTCATCTTTCTTTTTAATTATTCTATAAAGGTCTTGATAATAATGCCCTCCTATGGGTATAACAAGTATTCCATTATCAGAAAGTTGGTCAATTAATACTTTTGGTAAATCTGGAGAACCACATGTAACTACAATTCGATCATAGGGTGCCTCTTCTGGGAATCCTTGAGATCCATCACCCAATATAATCTTAATATTTTCACTATATGGACAATTTTTTATATTACCCTGAGAAAAATAATAAAGTGACTTAAGTCTTTCAATTGTTATGACTTTTCCCGGATAAGCTAAATATTCCATAAGGCATGCGTTATATCCGGATCCTGTTCCTATTTCAAGAACTTTCATACCATTTTGAATTTCCAAAAGTTCAAGCATGATAGCTACCATATGAGGTGCTGAAATTGTTTGATTATCACCAATTGGTAGCGGTTCATCAATATACGCTTCATTTTTATGCAAAAACGGAACGAAATTTTTTCTATCAATCTTTAACATTGCATTTTTAACACGTTGAGATTTGATAAAACCTTCTTTCTCGAGTTCTTCAACAAGATCAATTAAATTTTTCATATCTTTTTCAATTCATACAAAAATATACTGTGAAAGAAAAAATTTTTCCTAGCCCTCTCAATAAATTCAAATGAAGAAAATTTTTCCTTTAATTTCTGAATATCATTATAAGATGATAAAATAATAAATATTCTTCCATCATTTTTTAAATGTTCCCCAGCTTGTCTTAAAAAATTTTCAATTATTTCTTGCCCATTTTCACCTCCAAAAATTGCTCTATCCTCTTCAATGTTTCCAGGTAAATATGGAGGATTGAATATTATTGTGTCAAATTTTTCAGTAATGTTTTTAAAAAGATCCGATTTAACAATTTTTATATTTAAGTTTTTTTCGTTTGCTATTTTTTTCATATATTCTATTGCATCATCATCAATATCTGTTGCAGTAACATCAAACCCATGTGCTCCTAGATAAAATGAAATGTAACCAGACCCAGCCCCAATTTCAATTATTTTACCTTTTGGTTTTATATTATCAAGAAGAAAGAGAGTATCCTCTTCCACTTCATAATGCATAAAATTTAAATAATCGAGGTCATATTTAATTTTTATGAATACAATTAGATACTTTGGGCATTCTTGCTTCGAAGTAATTGGATCTCTTACTATTCTTTTTGATCCCCATGATGGAAAAAGTATTGGTCTTCCGGTTCCAGATGTTAAAGCTGATTTTGTATTTGTTACACATGAACATTTTGATCATAATGCTGTACATATTGTTAAAGGGCTTCCCAAAGTAGTGAAGGACGATTGTAATGGTAATTTTAAGAATTTAACGTACCAATGTGTCAAAGAATACCATGATGAAAGCAAAGGTCAAGAAAGAGGCGAAGTAAGAATATTTAAGGTTATGCTAGATGGTATAAATTATGCACATCTTGGTGATCTTGGACGTATTCCCGAAAAAAATACCATTGAATTTTTAAGAAATGTTGATTTTCTCTTTATACCCGTTGGCTCTGTTTATACTATTGATTCATCAAAGGCATTTAAAATAGTGAATGAAACCAATCCTAAAGTAGTTGTTCCTATGCATTTTGGTACAAAAGGACTGAAATTGAGGCTTGATCCTGTTGATAATTTCTTACAATATTTCAATAAATCAAAGATAAAAAAAGTAAATAAAGAAATAACATTTTCTGCTGAAAATATTCCAAAGGAAATGGAGGTTTGGTTATTTTCATTTTGATAATATTGCATTCTCTATTTCAAAGATTTCAATTGGTGTAGTCAGATCTCCAACAACCGCCCCTTTAGAATTCGCTACAATAGATGCACCAATATAAATTGATCCAAAATTTGCAGTAGTGACATAAACCGGAATTTTAAACAAATCCTCCAAATACTTTTTTTCATCCTCATCTATTTGAGGATTAATTATAAGTGAATTTTTTGTTACAACAGCAATTGATCCAACTGTTTTTATTCCTGAAATTTCACCCTTTACCACTTCCACATCTAGTGCATCCTCAATATATTTTAATGTATCATTTTGAAAATCTGGATGTACTAGTGCAACCCTATCATTTGCAAGAATATCGTTTCCTACAGCATTTATTTTGTCATTAATAAAATATACATTATAAGAATCTTTTAAAAATTTTATATCTTCCATATCACCAAAATCAGTCACAACAGCCCCTTTTGAATTTAAAACCATTAAACTTCCAATAAGAGGTGATCCTCCTATGAATGTTCTATAGACATCCACGTCCATTGCTTTAGTAAACATTTTTTCTTCTTCTTTTGATAGATCCTTTGGAATAATTGCTATTGATTCGTTTGCTACCGAAAAAACTCCCACATATGGACTATTATGTACCCTTCCTTTTAAAAGCATTTATTTTCTACCCTAAGCTGCATAAACTTCAACCGTATTTTCTTCAGGATACTTTACAACCTTCACAGAAATTTTTGAAGGTGGTTTCTCAATCCCCCTTTTCCATATTATCTCATTTAATTTCGGATCAATCCACACATTTTCAACCGGCACTTTCATATGCTTTGCAATGTGCAATTCTATAATCCTAATTGCTGCATTTGACCTTCTTCTTCTTGATATTAATTTAAGACGCCTTAAGGGAACATTAATTAAAAATTCATTTTCAGCCATTTAAATCACCTTAAACTTTTAAGGAATTCCTTCTCCAATTTCTTCTATGTGGATGAGACATAAATTTCCTATCAGTTTTAATCATTACCCATCCAGGAACACGCCTATTTGTTCTCATATTTCTAATTAATCTAAATTTTCTAGCAACATGTTTATTCCTAGCCATTTTAATTCATCTCCTTTCTATTTTTATATCTCTTTTTCCTTCACTTAATCTTGCAAGTAGGCTTTTAATTTCATCATCTGAAATTACCCTATTCAACCTACCTGTTTGCGCCAAATATATTATTTGATTTTCTACAGCTTCAGCAAGTTCCGGCTTAACAAGTTTGACCCTATTAAGCCTTTCTCTTGCTTCACTGGAAAGATATTTTCTGAGTATTTTTAACTTTTCCTCTTGTATTTCCTTCTCTTTCTCAATTTCCTGTTCTTCCATTTGCTGCTGAGCAAGGAGTTGGGCAAGTTTTTTCCGCCTTATTTCTTCAAGTTCTTTATCCTCCTCAGCCATATTTTAACCCTCTAACTACCTTTCTTTAAAATTTCTTCTGAAAGTTTATCAAGGTATGATCTACCTTTTGGTGAAATCACTCTTCCTTTTTTATTTTTCTCTACAAAACCAAGAGATTCTAATTGTTGTAAGCATTTTCTTACTATTGATCTACTACCTTTTTTGGCATGATAGGGTTTGGTGCCCCTATCTACCTTTCCTCCATATTCTGCTGCCAATCTTGAGGTTCCTATTGGACCTAGAATGTAAATTTTCCTAAATACACTAGCCAATCTCAAATACCACCAATCCTCTTGATATGGTCCCTTCTCCCTATGAACCCCAGTTTTTACCCATTTTGACCATTCTGGCACTTTTATATCCTCTTTTTTTAATCTTTCAGCTAATTCTTTTAGAAATACGTCCGGATCTACATCATATACTGTGGCCATGTTTATCTACCTTTAAGTTATGTTATGCTCAATACTGAAGTTATATATGAGTATTTCGCAAAAAATGGACCGGCGGGGATTTGAACCCCGGGCCTTTTGCTTGCGAAGCAAACGATCTACCAACTGATCTACCGGCCCTCTATAAAAAGATATCTTTTTTCAATTCGTTCAATTTTTCAAAATAATTATAAACTTGTTTTGAATAATTTATTATTTCTGTTATTCTTCTATCATAATTATCGAGATTTATTATTGGTTCTAGATATTTATTCATTATTTCTAACCTTCTTTTTTCAAATACATCTATGAAATTAATGTTTGCTGTATACTTTGTACTGCCGTTTTCTCTAATTTTTTCCACTAAACCTTCCTTAATCAAATAATTTATTGAAGCATAAACCCTAGGAATGGAATATTTTATTTTTTCTGAAATTTCTGAAACTAATAGAGGTTCTTTAGAAATAGCTAATAATGCATAAATAGTACTTTCAGCATCTCCTAATCCTAAATATTGCATCATTTTTTTCAAATGATTCATTAATTCTTCTTTCAACATACCAATTTAATGAAAAATGATTTACCTTTAAATAATTTTTCCTAATTATCCTTAAATATCATATTGTAATTATAAATTGAATGAAAAGAGAGAAATATGCATATATAGAAGGGATAATTAGTGTTTTTGGTAATGCAGTAATATTCGCAATAAAATTATATATAGGTATATTAATAAATAGTCTTTCATTAATATCCGATGCTTACCATACACTAACTGATATAGTTGGATCATTAATAATAATAATTGGATTTTATTTTGCAAGTAGACCACCAGATATAATGCATCCATTGGGTCATGGTAGAATAGAACATCTCACCACGATTCTTGGATCAATTGTATTATTTATTACTGGTGGCTTTATTTTATATGAAGGAATACTAAGATTATTAATGCCAGAGGAAATAATAATCAATTTATTTTTCATTATTATAGTAGCTGTAACTGCAGTTATAAAAGAAGGAATGGCAAGAATCGCATTTTATTATGGAAAAAAGATTGATGGTGATGCATTGATAGTTGATGCCTGGCATCACAGAAGTGATGCATTACTCTCATTAGGTGTAATTGCAGTAATTTTTCTTAATTCATATTTTATTTACACTGATGGTATTTTTTCTATTTTTATTTCCTTTTTAATTATTTATGAAGCCTTAACATTTTTCAGAAAAGGTGTGAGTAAAATTCTTGGCGAAAAGTTACCTGATGAAATGAATAAAAAAATAAACGAATTAGCGGCAAATTTAGGTATAAAGGTTCATGATATAATGATGCATGATTATGGTAAAAATAAAATTATTAATCTTCATATAGATGTTAGTTCAGAAATAAGTGCAGGTGAAGCACATTTAATTGCAACTAAACTGGAAAATGAAATTAAAAGATCGCTTGGTATGGAATGTATGGTTCATGTTGATACGTATGATAATGAGATGAGTAAGAAAGTAGAAATTTATTTTAAAAATATTATAGAAAATTACCCAGAAATAAAAGGTTATAGAAACTTTGAAATTTACACATCTATCAAAGGATTGCATGCCGATGTTGAAATCCTATTTGATCCAAAAGTAACACTGGAAAAAATGCAAGAAATTTCAGATTCATTAGAAAAATTACTTTTTAAAAAATATGGCGTGAGATTAATTACGCATTTTGAAACATTTTACCAAAATATTAATTTAAGTGAAAAAAATACAGAATATGTAGGTGATAAATAATGAAAGACATAAATGAACTTGCAAAAAAAGCCCTTGAATTAAAAAATAAAGGAATACCAGAAAAAGAAATAGCTACTGAATTACATTTGTCAACACAAACAGTACAATGGCTTTTGTCAAGGGGCTTTGAAAAAAAAGTTACTGCACCAAAAGATGTTAGAATTGGTTGGAGATCTATTGGGGTATATCCTTATAGAATTTCAAAACTTGCTGAAATTTTTTCTGACATTATAATTGAAGAAATGAATTCTAGAAATTTTTCTGTTGATTCAATTGTTGGCATAGCCTTGAATGGAATTCCAATTGCTACTTTTATAGCTGAAGAATTGAACTCAGAATTAATTATTTATAGGCCTAGCCCAACAGATGGTGAGGGTACATTCAGTTCCAATTATGCATCTGTTGCAGGAAAAAATGTGGTTGTTGTAGATGATGTTGTTAGTACTGGTGAAACAATGACAAAGGCAATCAGAGATATTAAAAAGAATGGTGGAAATCCTGTTTTAGCAGTATGCATTGTTAATAAGCAATCAACCGACGAAATTGAAGGAGTTCTACTTAGATCATTAATAAGGACGAGAATTATTGAATAAATTTACTAATTTCTAAAATCAATCCTTTTCTTTTTTTATTAAATCACCCAAGGTTAAATTTTCTTTTTTAGATTTACTTTCTGTAACCGAAATAGTTATTTTTTCAGTTAATTTTATTCCGTAAAATTTTTCCAATTTTTTAATCAAGTTTTTATCCGGTCTCATTTCACCCTTTTCTAGTTTTGATAACACATTTTTTTTCTCCAAAAGTTTTTTTGCAGCTTCTTCCAAAGTAAGATTTTTAGATTCTCTAGCACGTTTGAGTCTTTCGCCATAATCATCTACAAGAATTTCATTTTCATCAAGTAAATCATCTTTTCTTGTCTTTTCAATTTTAGGTTCTTTTACATATTCATGAATATTTGTTACCTTTTTTTCTTCAACGGGGATGCCCAATTTTGCACATTCATCACAGACATTCATAATTGCACCCTCTATTATAACCTTCTTTAGTCTTGGTACTTCTTTACCACACACCTCACATATCATTTTCATCACCTTTTAAATTATTTTTTTAAACTTTATTTTTCAATTTAAATGGAACATTACTATTGATTTCTAGATTTCCAATATCTTTAATAAGTACCATTGAATAAATGTTTTCTTAACTATTTCAATTTTAATCTTAATGATATTAATATCTTAATTTGTTTATTTTGTCTGGAAAAATAAATATATAAGTTTTAAATAAATGAGTTTAAGGTGAGCAAATGGGAAAAGATGATGTGGAGCCTGGGATATCATTTGATTTGGAGAGGGAAGAATTTTTGAAACAGTTAAGGATGCTTGAGAGTGAGAAAAGATATTTAGAAAATGAGATTAAAAGGCTCCAATTTGAACTCGATCAAATGAGAAGGGAATTGAATAGGCTTAGGGCTCCTCCTCTACTCTTAGGAAATGTTGAAGATGTGCTTTCTGATAGGAAAGTAGTAGTAAGAAGTTCAACTGGACCTTCTTTTGTTGTAAATGTTTCTGAAAATGTACCATCAGAAAAACTAAAATCAGGAGTAAGGGTAGCATTAAATAAAACTACTTTAGCAGTAATAGGAATACTTCCTGAGAGTTATGATCCTTCTGTAGTTGCCTCTGAAATTATAGATAAACCTGATGTAACATATGATGATATAGGAGGTCTTGATGAGCAATTGAAAGAGGTAAGGGAAACAGTTGAATTACCTTTACTTCATCCTGAGCTGTTTAGAAAAGTAGGTATAGAACCTCCAAAAGGAATACTTTTAATAGGTTTACCTGGAACAGGGAAAACTTTAATAGCGAAAGCGGTGGCACATCATACGAATGCCACATTTATCAGGACTGTAGGTTCTGAACTTGTTAGAAAATATATAGGTGAAGGAGCAAGACTTGTGAGGGAATTATTTGAACTTGCTAGAGAAAAGTCACCATCTATATTATTCATAGATGAAATAGATGCGATTGGGGCAAGAAGGATGGATCTTTCCACATCTGGCGATAGAGAGGTTCAACGTACTTTAATGCAATTGTTAGCTGAAATAGATGGTTTTGATCCTTTAGGGAATGTAAAAATAATAGCCGCTACAAATAGGCCCGATATACTGGATGAAGCATTGATAAGACCTGGAAGATTTGATAGAATTATAGAAATACCATTACCTGATGAAAATGCAAGAGAACAAATCTTTAAAATACACACAAGAAAAATGAATGTTAAGGATATAAATTATTCTATACTTTCAAAAGAGACAAAAGGAATGTCTGGGGCGGATATAAAAGCAATATGTACAGAGGCAGGTATGAATGCAATAAGGGAAATGAGGGAATTAGTTACAATGAGTGATTTTTACAAAGCAGTAGAAAAAATTAGAAAATCTACAAAGGGTACTGAAACTACACCAGGAACCATGTTTGGATAGGGGCATGATTTTGCCCCATATATCAGTGACTCATAGGGTTCATCATTGCAATCGCTCAGCTGACCCTCATATCATCACAGGAATAAAAAAGAAAAATAAAGATAAATATTTTTGCTAAAATTTAGGAGTAATTGAATCCAAGTTTTACAGCTTCTACATTTTCCTTTTCTGTTCCCTTAGGTACAGATTCCTCAACCGCTTTTATTAAAGAATCTATTGAAACAACACCAGTTTTTGAAACAAGAAAACCTAAAAAAATCATATTTATAGATGTAGTTTTATTAAATTTTTCTTTAGCAAGCCTTGTAGCAGGTATCCCAAACATATTTTTCGTACTTTTAGGTTGTACGAGATCACTTTCATATATTAATACCCCAATATCTTTCAATGTATTACTCACTGAATTATATCCTTGCTGAGAAAAGGCCACTAAAATATCCGGTTCTATTACATATGGATAATCAATTTTTTCATCTGAAATTATAACTGAAGAACTTGAAAATCCACCTCTAGTTTCAGCGCCGTAACTTTCAGTAAAAACTGCCTCTTTTTTATCATAGACTGCTGCTGCTTTGCCTAGAATTAAACCTGCCAATATTACACCCTGCCCCCCACTTCCAACAAATTTTATTCCTACCATAATAATTACTTCACTCTAATCTTGTTTCTATCTATTTTAATTCCATTTGGTGTCACAAAAAGATAATTTTTGCCCAATGAAACCACATCACCATCAACATCTTTTACAACATTTTTTAGTTCGCTTATCACCCTTCTCAATGTAAGTTCATCCTCTGAGATTGGTGTATAATCAAGTATTAAAATATCTCCATTGTAAACAAATTCAGAAAAATTCTTTACTTCTTCATACCTATATATTTCCCCAATTCTTACCATTGGTCCTCCACTACTAAGCTCAAGGCCCCCTTCATATTCATTTAGGTCCAAAAATTTTCTTGGCTCTACCCCTG
Organism: Thermoplasmata archaeon; assembly: GCA_038880255.1. Taxonomy (GTDB): domain Archaea; phylum Thermoplasmatota; class Thermoplasmata; order Thermoplasmatales; family ARK-15; genus ARK-15. Next base: position 338 of record JAVZSA010000024.1, on the reverse strand, counting down.
AAGATTGTTTATCGATAGGTTTAATAGGTCTTCTTCTGAAAAATGTTGGCATATTTTATATCACCTATTAATAGGTAAGCATTTAGAATAATAAAAATTTTACGTATCTGCATATATAATCTCCCTTGTGTATCTGAGTATAATATCCCTAACAAAATCTATTTTTTCATGTTTTTCCTTAACGTAGATTTCAGCATTATAGTAAATCCTTGTTAAATTTATTAATTTTAACTCAGCGAGCGTGAAGTCCCCTTGACTTGGCAAGGGGATAAAAGCGTGCAAAAGTATTTATAATGATACAGGTATAATAAAACAAGTAACATTTGATGTGTTAAAAA
>JAVZSA010000023.1:0-19069 GCA_038880255.1 Thermoplasmata archaeon | reverse complement strand
AAGGATCATATGGGGAGCGGCAATAGATCCTGATTATGAAGGAAAGATAAATGTACTTATAGTAGCCACAGGTGTAAGATCAAAACAAATTTTAGGAAAAATAACAGAGGAGGAATTGAAAAAGAGACAGGGGGTAGATATAATAAAATAATTAAATTATTATTAAAGCTTTATTTTTTTAAAAAAAAATAATTACACAATTGAGTAATATTTTTGTTAAAAAAATTTCGGTTAATCCAAAATTTTAAATTTTATTATTTATTATAAGAAATGATGGAAGAGAGTGAAAGAATTGAGGAATATTTAGAAATAATTTATAGGTTAGAGGAAAAAGGAGTAAAGGCTACAACAGTAACTTTGTCAGAGGCATTGAAAATTTCACCATCAACTGTCACTGAAATGCTCCAAAAATTGGCAGAAAAGGGTTATTTAGAATATGTTTCTTACAAAGGTGTCACATTGACAGAAAAGGGTAGAGAGATAGGAAGAAAAATATTGGAAAGACATAGATTGGTGGAGGAATTTTTAAAATTCATCAATGTTGATGAAAGAAAAATACACGATCTTGCCTGTAAAATTGAGCATGTAATGGATGATGATGTTTTTAATGGTATTTCAAATCTTCTTTATAAATATAGACAGAATGGTAATCTAAAACTTTTATCAGAGCTATCTGAAGGAGAAAATGCTACAGTTGTTACAATAAATGGAGAAAGTAAACTTGTAAAAAGACTTATGGATATGGGGTTTGTGATAAAAGCACCTATAATTGTTAAGAGATCACTTGGAAAAAGAGGCCCCATGATAGTATCAATTAAGGGTAGTGAAATAGCCATTGGAAAAGAGATTGCAGATTCTATTCTTGTAAGGGAATAATGATAAATTTAAATATTGAACCAAAGAAAATTAAGATCGCGCTTATAGGTAATCTAAACGTAGGTAAAAGTGTAATATTTAATTTCTTAACTAAAAAACATCAGAAAGTGGCAAATTGGCCTGGAAAGACTGTGGAGGTAGCAAGAGGTGAAATCTTCTTCCTAAATAGGAAGATCGAATTGGTGGACTTACCAGGTGTTTATTCATTAAGCACATTTTCACCTGAGGAGGAAGTAACAAGAGAATTTCTAATGAGTGAAAAACCGGATGTAATTATAAATGTGGTTGATGCATCAATATTAGAGAGAAATTTGTATTTAACTCTCCAGGTACTTGAACTTGGAATACCAACTGTTATTTGTCTTAATCAAATGGATCAAGCAAAGAAAAAAGGAATTGAGATTAATACAAAATTGCTCGAGGAAAAGTTAGGTATACCTATAATTGAGTGTATCGCACTATATGGAAAAGGTATAAATGATATTTTAAAAAAGGCAATAGAAGTGGCCGAAAAAAAAGGATAGGCCAAATGTAATAAAATATCCAGAAGAAATAGAATCAAGAGTTAATATACTTGAAAAAGAAATTAATATTGAAACATATTATAAAAAAGATGGTATGCAATAAAATTACTTGAAGGGGATAAATATATTTATGAGCTTTTTAAAGATAATTTTGATTTATTGAATAAAACAAAGAGTTTTATTACTGAGATTGAGAAAATCTATGGTGAAGATATTTCACATCTCTTTTCAAATTATAGATATATTCAAGTGGTAGAGATATTGAAAAATGTTCAAAGGTTTTCAATACCTCAAAAAATTAAAATTGTTGAAAAAATTGAAAGACTTACTGTTCATAGATACTTTGGTTATTTATTTCTTATAATTTCCATATTTGGGATCTATGGCATTGTTTTTTTATTGGTTCTTATATTTCTTCATTTTTTGATTATATATTCGAAATAATCAATAATACTTATTTTCTATACTTCGGTAAAAACAATATTTCAAGTTTAATTTGGGATGGTCTTATTGGTGGTGGAATTGGTGCTGCTCTTCAAATAGTATTCTCATACATTTTCCCATTATTCATTTTACTAACTATTCTTGAGGATTCTGGCTATTTACCAAGAATGGCATATCTAATGGATTCATTTATGATGAAAATGGGAATAAATGGAAAAGCATTTTTACCAATAATATTGGGATTTGGATGTAATGTTCCTGCCTGCATCTCCTGTAAAATTTTAGAAAATAAAAAGGAAAGAATAATTGCATCATTCTTAGCATCATTAGTACCGTGTTCTGCAAGAACTGTGGTAATTTTAGGTGTGGTGGGCTATTTCCTTGGAATTCAGTATGCACTTTTATTATATTTAATTGATTTTCTATTGATTTTTATAGTTGGTAAAATTTCTTCAAAATTCTTTAAGGAAAAAACATATGGATTGATACTTGAAATACCATCTTTCAAGAGACCTATTTTTAAAAATGTTTTGAAGGAAAGTTGGTTCAGGGTAAAATCATTTTTCCTCATAGCTTTACCTGTTATTATTATTGGAAGTTTTGCCATTGCATTACTTAACAGTTATGGTATATTAGCCATAATAAATAGTGCTATTTCACCAATTACGGTCTCGTGGCTTGGTCTTCCATCCATAACTGGATTTCTTTTAATATTCGGTTTTCTAAGAAAAGAAATGACTGTGATAATGCTCGCAGCATTTCTTGGGACTACAAATTTTGCATCAGTCCTTACACCTGTTCAAATGTTTGTTTTTGCCTTCGTTGTAATGATATATGTACCTTGTGTTGCTACAGTGGCAGCACTTATTAAATACTCTGGATGGAAATCAGCTGCGATAATATCATTCAGTGAAATATTTATGGCCATATTTTTGGGTGGTATATTATATAGAATTCTATTACTTCTTAATTTTTCTTGATGAAATAATTGCCAATGGTAATAGGATAATTCCAACAATAAACAAAACAAGGCCCCCTATTGTAATTACCCCATAAACCAAAAGTAAATTTATTGAAATATAATTAATTGTTGCATGAGGAGTATAGTTGGAATTTATCCAAACTAAATAAGATCCATTATCAAGATCATAAATGGCTTCATTGTTTGTTGTTTCAATTGGTTCATATGATACATTTTCTAGATAAGATGTTCTAAAATCTTTTGAATTTATTATTCCAAAATGATGACCACCGTGGGAAACTATTAATAATGTATCTTCGCTTATTTTTATTTCGTCAGAAATGTACAATGAATCATTGACCCTATGCCATGTATTTGTTGTGTGTATATTTGAAACTATGACATTAATTCCAATGGCAATCAATATAATACCAATAATAAGTATTAAAGCTCCACCAATGAGTAATTTATTTTTCATTTCATATATGAGTATATATTTCTTTATTTCAATTTTTTGAAAATGAAAAGGTATAAAAGAGAGAATTTCAATTCTATTTTATGAAAAAGGTAGCTATTGTAGGTATTGGTCATTCAAAGTTTGGTAAAAGAATGGATGTTTCCATAAATGAACTAGCCTGGGAGGCAGTAAAACCTGCACTGGATGATTCAGGTCTTTCACAAAATGATATTGAATTTTTTTCATTAGGAAACCTAGGATTTTGGAGTGAGGAACTATTGCCGGCGGTAACTGTAGGTGAATATTGTGGTCTTAATTCTGGTAGCTTGAAAACTGAAGCCGCTTGTGCATCTGGAAGTGCAGCTCTTAAGGTAGCATATGATTCCGTTCTTTCAGGAAATTCAAAAATTGCAATGGCAATTGGTGTGGAAAAGATGTATAATTCACCAAATCCTACGGTTATAGAACTTATAGGTAGAGCAGGTAACTATTTTTGGGAATTTGAGAATTTTGGACTCACTTTCCCAGGATATTATGCGCTTTATGCAACAAGATATTTGTATGAATTTAATGCAAAGGAAGAAGATTTATGTCTTGCATCAATAAAGGCACACCATTATGGTGCACTTAATCCATTTGCTCAATTCCAAAAGGAGATAGGAATGGATGAATGTCTTAATTCAAGATATATAGCATGGCCCCTAAAACTTTATGATTCATCACCAATCACGGATGGCTCTGCTGCAGTAATACTTGCCACTGAAGAAATTGCAAGAAAAATAAGCGATACACCAATCTTCATAGAAGCACAGGGTTATGCAACTGGAAGTGCAAATTTAAGTAGAAGGGATAATTTTACAGGTCTTGAGGCTTCTAAAAGGGCTGCAAATATTGCATATAAAAGAGCTGGTATTGATGATCCCAAACATAGTTTTGATCTTTTCGAGGTTCACGATTGTTTTACAATAGCTGAGGTAATGGCATATGAAGACCTTGGCCTTGTGGAAAGAGGTAAAGGTGTGGAACTTTTGAGAGAAAATCAAACATACCATGATGGAAGATTTCCCACTAATGTGGATGGAGGACTTAAGGCAAAGGGCCATCCCATTGGTGCAACTGGAGTAAGTATGGCTGTGGAAATCACAAAACAATTAAGAAATGAAGCAGAGAATGGAAGACAGGTGGAAGTTAGAAAAGGGAGAGCACTATCTCATAACGTTGGTGGAACCGGCCATTATGCCTATGTAACAATATTTTCAAGGGGTGATTAAATTGGATGAAATATTTTTTGATAAAAGATCTTTGGAACTTAAATACCAAATACCTGTTGGAAAAATCTCAGAATTCTTCAAAGGATTGGAAAAGGGTAAAATAATGGCTACAAAATGTGTTGAATGCAATGAGATTTATTTTCCTCCCCAGTATAGTTGTCCTAAATGTAGGGGAAGTAATATAGAGTGGGTGGAACTCAGTGGAGATGCAGTACTTGAAACATATACTATAATAAATGTAAAACCAACATCATTTTCAAAATATCCAGACTATGTTGTTGCAATTGGAAAACTAAAGGAAGGTGTAAAGGTTCTTTCATGGTTAAGAATTGATGATTTCAAAAAAATAAAGATTAACATGAAGATGAAGCTTAGAGTGGTAAAAAGGGAGGAAAATTACTATACATATGAATTTTATCCGGAGGAATAATCATTTTTCAAGAAATTTTTTCATACCTTCTTTAAAATTTTTATCCATTGAAATTTTTACAAGTTTTTCAAGCGACTTTTCCATAAACAAATTTTCCTTGCTCATATTCATTGTTTCCTTTATGGCATTAATTGTATTGTACCCTATACTTTCAATCTTTCTTACATATTCATAGTATGCTCTATCCATCTGTACTTCATCTAACACAAGATCCACAAAGCCAATATTCAATGCTTCAATTGGATCAATTTCATCACCCAAAATAATATGGTTGAACAATTTTCTTCCAACTAAATCAATGCCCAAGGTGATGGCAATTGGAGGTATTGCACCTATTTTAGATTCAGAAAATGCAAATCTTGCTTTTTCAGAAGAAATTACAATATCAAAAATGAAAAGCATTTCAGCACCCCCACCATAGGCATAGCCATTTACCAAACCCACCAAAACCTGCTTGCTTTTTATCAATTTTTCAATAGATTCTCTCACTTCTGAAAAAAATTGTTTCGATTCTTCCATATTTTTTAAAGAATACATGGATCTTATATCATCCCCCGTACAAAATGCCCTACCATTGCCTGTAAAAAATATTGAAATAACATTATCTCTTTCTGCCATTTCCATAGCATTTTTTAAAGATCTCCATGAGTTTAGATCTAAAGAATTCAATTTTTCAGGTCTATTAAATGTAATAAATGCATGATCTCCTCTCTTTTCATAAATTATGCCAGGTAGTTCTAATTTTTTATAGTCCCATTTATAAAATCCTTCTCCACTTTTCATACCAATTTTTCCTTCATTTACCTTTAATTTTAATAAACTGTCAGGCTCTATTCCAATTTCAATTAATTTTTTAAAAACATTGTCTAAACCATATCCATCAGCCAACTTTAAAATTCCATCCCCATATCCCATTCCTATTTTTTGTCCCTTCTCCACATCCTCCAATGTGGCTATTCCTTGGGAAATTATCCATGATGCCTCATTTATTCCCGGGGATAAAATATCAAGAGGATCTATGGAATATAGATTTCCTTTCTTTATATCAGCTTTTTGATACTTTTTATCATATTTATAAAATCCAATGCCTGATTTCATACCAATTTTTCCATCTTTTATCATTTCAAGAAGAATTTTATGATCTTTAATTAAAAATCCCTTCTTTCTGATTTCATTAAAAACATTGTATAAAACGTCAATCCCAATAAAATCAAAAAGTTCAAAGAAGCCCATTGGTAGCAACAGTCTATATTTTGCAACACTATCAATATCATTTATTGAAGCACCCTTTTCCCATATTGATAGAACTGAATCAAAAATTTTTAAATTAATTCTATTAACTACAAATCCGGGTATATCCCTTTCTACCAATATTGTTTCCATACCGAGGGATTTTGCAAATTTGATTGCTTTTTCAAATGTTTCCTTTGATGTATCCTTTCCTTTGATAATTTCAACCAATTTTATTAATGTTGGTGGATTAAAAAAGTGCATCCCAACAATATTTTTTCTATTTTTCAGACCAGTTGAAATATCATCTATCGGTATTGAAGATGTATTTGTTGCCATAATTGCATCAAACATTTCTTCCAATCTTTTAAAGAGTTCTCTTTTTACAGATATATCTTCCACTACGGCTTCAATTATAATTTCAACATCTTTAGGAACATTTTCAAGTGATTCGTAAATTTTTATTCTTTCCATTACTTTTTCTGTGCTAAATGGTAATTTACCCTTTTTTTCCAAACTGCTCAAAGACCATTTTATTGACTCCATAGAATTTTTAAGAATTTCAACACTTAAATCATTCAAATATACCTCATTCCCTGATATTGCACAAACTGTAGCAATTCCTCTTCCCATTGTTCCCGCACCAACAACAAGAACTTTGACCATAAATTAAATATGGATATATTGTTTAAAAAATTTCCTGAAAAAATTAAGATTAAGTTTTGCTTTTACCTCAATTATGATATTAATTATTGGATTAGGAACAGCCGGTGTTTATGCCACAAGATGGATTTCACAGCTTAATAGGGACGAAGAAATAACAATAATCGAAAAACATGTTTATGAATCATATTCGCCCTGTGGAATTCCTTTAATCTTTGAAAAATCTGAAGATTTTAATAAGTTAAAGCATCCATTTCCTAGAACAAAAAGGATAAATGTACTTTTAAAATATGAAGCCTTTGAAATAGATCCCATAAAAAAGATTGTAAAGGTAAGGAATATTGAAACTGGTGAAGTAAAGGAAATAAATTATGATAAGATGTTGTTTGCTGCAGGAGCGGATCCATTTGTACCACCAATAAAAAATGCAAAGGAATACTTAAATAAAGGCATATTTATTGTAAAAACACTTGAAGATGCCGAGAATATTAAAAAATATATAAGTGAAAATAATGTTAAAACAGTGTCTATTGTAGGTGCGGGGGCAATTGGACTTGAAATGGCAAATGCAATGCTTGCTAATGGCCTTAAAGTTCACGTTTTTGAAATGTTTCCGCAGGTTTTTCCTAAAGTTCTTGATCCTGATATGGCTGATATTGTACAGAAATTTGTAGAAGGTATTGGAATAGAGCTTCATCTATCAAGTAAAGTGGATGAAATTGTTGTTGAAGATGGAAAAGTGAAGGGTTTGATTACATCAAATAAATTTTACAATTCCGAACTCATTATTCTTGCAACTGGAGTTATTCCAAATACTTCAATTTTAAAGGGTAAAGTGGAAATGGAAAAAAATTTCATATTGGTAAATGAAAGGATGGAAACATCTATAAAGGATATTTATGCTGCAGGCGATTGCGTTTTAATCAAAAATTATATAAGTGGGGAAAAAGTTGCTGTACAGCTTGCCACCACTGCTGCAAAACAGGGAATAGTAGCAGGAATTAATATGGCTGGTAAAAATGCATCATATAATGGAGCTGTGGGTGCATTTGTTTCAACTGTTGGTTCTCTTGAGGTTTCAGCCGTGGGATTAACAGAATCTTATGCAAAGGAAAAATTTGAGATAGTAAGTGCTAGGGCAAAGGCACTTAACAAACCAGAATATGCTGGTGGAGAAGAGATAGTCCTTAAAGTAATTGTTGAAAAAAATAGTGGAAAAATAATAGGTGCACAGGCAGTAGGAAAAAATGCATCATCAAAGATTGATGTTATTTCAATGGCTATTAGAAAAGGTGCCACTGCTCAAGACATAAGCGCAACGGAAATTTCATACTGTCCAGCAGTGTCAGAACTTTATGATGTAATAAATATGGCGGGTGATCTTTTGTTAAGAAAAATTATTCCAAATAGTTATAATTTATGAAGTCTAAGACTGAGCTCACAAGCTTTACATATTTTTCCAGGGGTAGGGTCGCCACAAATTTCGCATTTATTTAAATTAAAATTTTTATAATTTTCTATAATAAGTGGTTTAATCTGTTCATAGGTGGAAATTATTGAATGCCTTGTTCCAGGAGTTCTTGATTCCCACTCGTCAATAGCATTCCTGAATTGATTCCTAAGAGCAAGATCTGCATATGGACAGGTCCCATGATAAAACTCTATTCCATTTAAAATTGCATAAAGTAAAATTTCCTTTTCAGGTATCATTCTCAATGGTTGAATCCTCGGAACCAAATCCTCCTTTATTATTGAATGTGGGCCAAGTCTTGCCAGCCTATCCATATCCCCCCTTGCAAAATTCATTATTATGCTTTGAGCAGTATCATCAAGATTTAAACCTGTTGCAACATAGTTTGCATTTAATTCTCTGGCTGCTCTATTTAGAATACTACGCCTAAATACACCACAATATGTACATGGTATTAATTCATGGTCAATTGATGCTATTTCATCTATTGTTTTACCAAAATAATCTTTTATACTATAAATATGATGTTCAATACCAATCTTTCTTAAATAATTACTGAGTATCTCTATTGCCTTATCCCTATATCCAAAAATGCCTTCATCCACCGTAACAGCAATTAATTCAATATCCTTCCTATGTGAAAGTATTTTCTTTAAAAGGTACGCTGTTGTTGTACTATCCTTTCCACCAGACACACCAATAACAATCCTGTCATTTGCCTTTAAATTGACCTGCCTCCTTAATTCATGTTTTACTCTTTTTTCTAAAAACTCTATGAAGTGCTCTTTACATAAATGTTCACCATTATATCTAATGAATATTATTGCATCTTTTTCACACCTTGAGCACTTCATAAATTGGATAAAAGGAATTTTTATATATTGTTTTTCCCTTATTTAAAATGATGGATATTTCAAAAGGAAGTGAAATTGAAAAAACAATTAAAGGAATTGTGGATGGTCTTAAAATTCTTGGCCTAACTGAATATGAAGCAAAAGCATTCATGGCACTAATTCTTCTTGGAGGTGGTGAAGCAGATAATGTGGCAGAGTTTGGAAAAATTCCTAGAACTTCAGTTTACAAAGTACTTGAATCACTTGAGAAAAAGGGGTTTGCAAAAATGATACAAGGTAAACCAAGAATTTACAAACCTGTGGATATTGAATTACTTGAGGAAAAATTTACAAAATATTTACAAGATCTTTTTTCACACTTAAAACTTGCACAGGAAATGTATGGTGAAAAGGGAGAACCGCAACTTGTATATACAATGTATGGAAAATCAAATGTTCTAAAGAAAATTGGGGAAATTATAGACCTTTCTGAAAATGAAATATTACTCTCTTCACCTAAGCTTGGTGAAATAAGGAGGGTCTTAGCAGAACAAATAAAAAAGGCAATTTCTAGAAATGTGAAGATAATTGTTGTTACGTCAAGAACTCAGAGAGCACCTAAGAATACTGAGGTACACCATAAGGAGGGACTTATAGCCACGGATATTGTTTCTGATGGAAAAAGGGCATTGATAGCAGATGCGGAACTTGCAGCTTGTGGATATTCGGATAATCCTGTACTTGCACAACACTTGAAACACTTTATTGAGATTTTACTCTACAGCTGAATGTATTTGATAAATGCATTTTCATTTAAATAAACATAAAAACCCATTCCTCTCATTTTTTTACCATTCAAAAATATTTCCTTATCGTAGAATTTTATAATATGATCTTCTAAAATTTCTCCAATTCTTTCTCCCATTAGGACCGGATTTTCAGTGCCAATTAGAAGACCATATCCATAATGTGGATAACCCCCATCTATAATACCAAAATCACCTGCTCCATAAAATTTTCCACACTTAATTGGTTTTATTTTCCTAAGAATGTATGTATCATATTGGATATATTCATCAAGAGGTATAAATTTCCCTTCAGGGGAACAATTATCAATATTTATTTTTAAGCCTCCTCTTGCCCTAAGGAAATCGTTCCTTGGCCTTAACTCAATATGTATATGAGGATCCGTCCATGGTCTGAAATAGGGAGATTTATAAAGTTTGCCTAAAATTTCACCCACTTCTATTTTTTCATTCAAAACAAAATATGGTTCCACGTGTAACAATTTTACAAAAACATCACCTGCATCAATTATTGTCACATGCTCAGGCATATAATTTTTCCTCATTATATGCACCTTATGGTAAATTATTTTACCAGATACTGGAGATCGTATTTCTACAAAATTTCTCGAGTTTGGGAATATATCAATAGCCTTTAATTCCCTATGTGAGATGAATGGTGAATTCAAGAATGTTATAAATGAATTTTCATCTGCGAATATTCCAGTTTCTCCTACCCTTGTTACCATTATCATTATTTAAGGCTATCAAATAATTTTAATAATCTTTTTTCTTTCTATTGACAAATGTTCGACCTATCACTATTACATGCACCAAGTATTTACGATTTTAGGGAAAGAACTAGGGACTATGGGCCTGTTAGTGATGTTATACCATCAACACCAATATTTGAAATGTATCCAATAGGTTTTGTTAGTATACTATCCCAACTTATTCCAGATGGATTTAGGGTAAAAATAGAAAATTTGGCTGTTGAAATGTTACTAGATAAAAAATTCGATGTTGAGAAAAAGATAAAATCATTGAATTCGGAATTATTTTCAATTGATCTACATTGGCTTCCACATGTTCATGGTGCACTTAATATTGCAAAAATGGTTAAAAAATATCATCCAAATAGTGCTTTAATTCTCGGTGGCTTATCCTCCACATATTACCATATGGAGATAATGAAAGATTATGATTTTATTGATTTCATACTCTTAGGAGATACTACTGAACCTTTTTTACCACAACTTATAGAACAATTTGAAAAAAATGGTAATTTTGAAAGTATACCAAACCTTGTATGGAGAGAAAATGGAAAACTTAAAGTAAATAAAATCATACCGCCTGAAAATTATATAAATGAAGTTAAACTTGATTACAAATATTTCATTAAGCAGTGTATAAGAAATTTTGACGTAAAATCATCATTACCATATTCAAATTGGATAGTTTCACCTTCAGGAATGACCTTTATACAGAAGGGATGTCACCATAATTGTGTAATATGTGGCGGTTCAAAGTTTGCATATCAAAATTCATATTTTAGAAATAATGTATCATACAGATCTGTGGAGAATGTCCTTGATGACCTAATCTCAATTCAAGAAAATTTAGGTGTTCCAGCATTCGTTATAGGGGATATACATGAGGCAGGAAGAAAATATGAAGAATCATTGTTGAAAGGAATTAAGGAAAGGGGGATAGAAATACCAATTATGTTTGAGATTTTTAATCCTGCACCTGAATCATACTATATAAATTTGGAAAAAAATGTTTCGGAATATACAATTGAAATTTCACCAGAATCATCAGATGAAAATGTGAGAGCCTTTGCTGGTAGATACTACAACAATAATGGTCTTGAGAAAACTGTTGAATATGCTAAAATGCACGGATCTAGAAAAATGGACATATTCTTTTCAATAGGTATTTCACATCAAACGAGGGAAACTGTATTAAATGATATAAAATATATGGATAAAATGTACGATAAGTATGGTGGGTGGATACATCTTTTTACTTCACCAATTGCACCATTTGTTGATCCAGGATCTCTTGCCTTTGAAATGCCAGAAAAGTTTGGTTACAGAATATTTGCAAAGACACTTAAAGATCATTATCAACTATTAGAAAACTCAAAGTCTTGGGTGGATTCACTTAATTATGAGACAAAGTGGCTAAGTAGACTGGATATAGGAAAGCTCAGTCTTGAGGCTGGCTTTCTAATTGCAAAAATGAAAAAAGAAAAAAATCTTCCAGGATCGGACATAGACCTTGAAAAAATTGAAAATTTCCTAAACAATATTTCACATGACGGTGCGAACCCTCTACCAAGGAATTATATTGGTCCAATTATTTATGATAAGGAAGAACTTGTGTGGTCTAAAAATATTAAAATTAAAAATTTAAACTGTTTTTTTGTAAATCTCTATAGAAATATAATGAATATTACAAAAAAATAATTTATGGCTTTAAATACCTTGAAAGAACAAGTCTCATTGCCTCAGAAGTACCGAGGCTTAATGTTACATTGTGTGCATCCCTTGCCAACCTTTCCATCACAGTTCCCCTTGTATATCCATAACCACCCAATATTTCCACTCCATTTTTAACATGTTTCATTAATGCTTCAGTGACAAATAATTTTGTAGAAGCTGCATTCATTCCTATTTGCATATTTTTATCAATCAACATTGCAGTGTTGTATACCATTAACCTTGATGCCTCTAGATCTGTAAGCATATCTGTCAAATAATACTGTATGAATTGATAATTAATTATTGTATTATCCATACTTTTTCTAAAGTTTGCAAATTTTAAAGATTCTTCATAGACCCTTTGAAGCATTCCAAGTGCAAGAGCTGAAATATTTACTCTACCTCTCTCCAGAACTGACATTGCCACCTTTATACCTTCATTTTCTTTCCCTATTATTTTATCTGGTTCCACTGGAGTGCCATTATACTGTAGGCCTGCAATTGCAGAACCTCTAAATCCTGTTAAATGTATCTTAGGTCCTACTTTGAAGTTTTCAGAATTTTTTTCAACAAGGAATGCAGTTATACCTTTTCCTTTTAATTCTGGAGCTGTTTTTGCAAATATTATAAAATATGATGCAACAAGAGCATTTGTTATGAAATACTTTGAACCATATAGATAATATTTTCCATTCTCCTTTTTTGCAATACTTTTTATTCCTGCAACATCTGTACCACCTGTTGGCTCTGTTAAAGCAAATGTACCTATCTTTTTTCCCTGTGCCACATCTTTCAATATTTTCTTTTGTTCTTCATTACCAAATAGTAAGATTGTTGAATCAAAAAGACTCTCTACTTCCATTATGAATGCACTGTTAGGATCTACTCTAGCCACTTCCTCTATAGCTATTACTAATTTCATTCTGTTTGTTCCTGCACCACCATATTCCTCTGGTATACCTAAACCAAGAAGACCTTCCTCAGCAAGGGCTTTTAAAGATTCGTGCGGGAACTCTTCCTCCTCATCCCATTTCATTGCATTCTTTTCCAATGTGGTTTCACAGAATTTTCTCACCCTGTTCCTGAATTCCTCATATTCCTGAGAAATAAATGCTATCATATTTCTACACCTTTATTAATTAATATTTTTAAAATATTTTATTGTTTTGAATTTTAAAAATATTTGCAATTATAAATATTTAAATTTTTTTAAGAATCAATATTGAAAAAGAAAAAAATAATAAGAAGATTGAATTGTGGATATTTTCATGAAAAGGGACCTTGTTTCGATACTAGATGTAAGGGAAGATCTTTTGGATATCATAAACCTTGGTTTGAATGTGAAAAAAAATCCGAAAAAATATTATGATGCACTTATCTCAAAAAGCCTGGCGATGATATTTGAGAAACCTTCAACAAGAACAAGAACAAGTTTTGAGGTGGCAATGACTCAACTTGGTGGTCATGCTCTGTATATGAGTCCAAGGGATATGCAACTTGGGAGAGGAGAAACAATAGAAGATACTGCAAAGGTTTTGAGCAGATACGTTGATGCAATTGTTTACAGGGCCTTTGATCATAATATGGTGGTTTCACTTGCAAAAAATGCAACAGTACCTGTTATAAATGCACTCGATGATGTTGAGCATCCTGCACAAATTGTTGCAGATTTAATGACAATTTTTGAAAAAAAAGGCAAATTGAAGGGTTTAAAGATTTCATTTATCGGTGATGGAAATAATGTTGCAAATTCACTCATGCTTGGTAGTGCAATTGTAGGAGCAGATTTCTATATTGCCTCACCAAAAGGATATGAAATTAAAGAAAAATACGTGAAAATGGCAAAGGAAGTGGCAGGAAATAATTCTAAGATAGTAATAACAAATGATCCAATTGAAGCAGCCAGGGATGCTGATGTAATTTATACAGATGTTTGGGTTTCAATGGGTGAAGAGAGTGAAAAAGAGAAGAAAGAAAAAGCCTTCAAAGATTATCAAGTGAATATTTCATTAGTTGAAAATGCAAAGAAGGATTTTCTTTTTATGCACTGTCTTCCCGCTCACAGAGGTTTAGAGGTAACATCAGAAGTGATTGATGGACCAAACAGTATAGTTTTTGATGAGGCTGAAAATAGATTACATGCACAAAAGGCAATACTTTTAAAATTCATTAAAACCTCCTTTTGAACATCTTTTCAATTTCATCCATTTTTATTTTTACCATTGTTGGTCTTCCGTGAGGACATGTATAGGGATTTTCGCACTTCATTAGATTAAAAATAAGTTCCTTCATTTCAGAATCACTTAGCTTTTGGTGTGCCTTAATTGCTCCTTTACACGCCATGGATGAAATAATTTCATATTCCCTTTCACCTTGTATATTTGTTTTCCCAATATGTTTTATCTGATCCAATGCCTCTTGAATAACTTCCTTTGCCTCATCTCTCATAAACATAAGTGGCATTGATCTAACTGAAATTGACATGGTGTAAACATCTATTTTAAAACCCATTTTTTCAAACATTTCCACATTGTTTCTTAGAATATCTGCATCCTCCCTTGAGAATTCAATAACTATTGGTGAAATAAGATTCTGTATTTTCCCCATTCTTATTTCATTAAAAAGTCTTTCAGTTCTTACTCTCTCATGAGCCGCATGTTGATCTACCATAAGGAGTGAATCTGGTGTTTCACATAATATGTAAGTGTTGAAAATTTGACCAATTATCCTAACACCACCAAGATCAGGTATTATTTCTTCAATCCTTTTTTGTTTAGGTGAAGAGACAACATCAAATGTCTTCATTTCACTATCAAGCATTGTTTCCATTTTTTCAAGAACACCTAGGGATTTTGGACTTTCTTCAGGAATTATGTTTATACCAGATAAAGAATTGGAAATTGTTTCTTTTATTAACCTTAATACCTTTTCTTCATCAATAATCTTTACTTTTAACTTTTGTGGATGTATGTTAACATCAAGATCATTTGGTGGTAAATTTATTGAGATTATTGAAATTGGATAAAGGTCATGAAACAGTTTTGAACCATATCCCTCTACAATTGCATCAATAATTTCATCATATTGAACAAATCTAGAATTTATATAAATAAAAATATTTTCTTTATTTTTCCTTGTTAATGAAGGTTTGGAAGTAATACCATTAATATTGATTGTACCATATGAACCATAAATATTTACCATCTGTTTTGCTTCATTTGCTGAATAAAGTTGAGCAAATCTTTCATTTAAACTTCCCACACCTGAAAAATCATGAATAATCTTTCCATTATTTTTCAAAGTGAAATGAATTCCATAATTGTATAGTTCAAATATTTTCATTATTTGTAGTATTTTCATAAATTCTATACGTTCAGATTTTAACGATTTCTTTCTGGCAGGTAAATTTTCAAACAAATCCATTACCCTTACATATGTACCTTTTCTTGGTTCTTTTTTTTCTTTTTTAACAATCTTTCCAAATTCCACGTAAATATATGTTGATAGATTTTCATTTGAAGTACCTGTCCACATTTCCATTCTTGAAACAGATGCAATACTGAAAAGGGCCTCGCCTCTAAAACCTAATGTTCTGAGGGAATAAAGATCTTCTATTTTTGTGATCTTACTTGTTGTATGCTTTTTAATGCTTAAAATTGCATCCTCTTCATCCATACCTTCACCATCATCAATAACAATGATGGAACTCTTTCCTCCATTCTCTAAAATAACATTTATTGTTTTTGAATTTGCATCTATTGAATTTTCAACAAGTTCTTTAACAACATTTGCAGGCCTTTCAATCACCTCTCCTGCAGCTATAAGAGATCTTGTTTTTTCATCCAATTCTTTTATTTTTCCCATTGAGTATGAATAAATAATTCACATTAAAAACATTTTAGGGCCGGGACCGGGAGTCGAACCCGGGTCTAGGGATCCACAGTCCCCAAGGATTACCACTACCCCACCCCGGCCATCAAAGAGTGAAAATTTAAACATATTATTAATATTTTTCACTTTGCCCAAAAAATGAGTTTATCCTTATATCAAATATTAAGTATTGTCATGATAATTTTTAAAATTAACTTTGCTATCCCTATAGGATGCCCTGGTACAAAGATAAAAATTTAATTGCACTCTCAACCGCATTTCTATTAGCAAACGTAGGCTGGGGTATGGCTTGGCCATACTTGCCTGTTTATGTCTCCCTTATTGGTGGCGGAATAATTTATATTACCATGATATCCATAATGTTCAATCTTTTTGGTAGTTTAGCCCAATATCCGTGGGCAAGAATTTCTGACAGGACTGGTCATAAAAAGGTATTCATTTCTATTGGCAATGCATTTTCTGGCATATTCTTTTATTTAATTTCGCTCACAACAATACCAATTATTATTGTTGAATATAGAATACTTCAGGGAATATTTTCATCCATGAGTACACCAACAGCCAGTGCCCTTATAGTTGAAATTGGTAATGAAAACATTGGATTATATTTTGGAATATTTAATTCATTTATTGAACTCGGTTATACGATTGGTAGTCTCATTGGTAGTTTGGTTTATGTAATAACAGGGGGAATAGATCTAATATTTATAATTTCAATGATTCTTTTTCTTATTTCAGCTTTAGTTTCACAAGGGGTTATAAAGGAAAAAAAGAAGAAAATAGAAAGGAGTAAAATACCTTTTCCAACATTCAGATATGAAGGTAAACCTGGCAGAATACCTTTACATATAAAAGATGCACTTTCAATATTTATAAAAAATAAAAATATTATGATTATTTCAATTGCCGTATTTTTTGTGATGAGTGCTTCAGGGGAAGTTTATTCAATTCTACCAATATATTTTTCGACAAAATTTAGTGAGACTTGGATTGGTTTCCTTTATGGTGTCGAATCAATTTCTGTTGTTGCATTTACACCAATATTTGGTTATTTATCAGATAAATCTAATATAAAATATATTTTTATTTTTGGTGTTATTGGATATTTTCTCACATTCTTTCTGTATTATTTAATAAATTCACCTACAATGATGATTATTGCTGAAATAATCTCAGGAATGAAATGGTCAGCATTTATTGTTTCAGCAAGTACCTATGTTGGTTTAGTTTCACCAAAGGGAAAAGAATCAAGATCTCAGGCTATTTTGAATATGGCACAAAGTATGGGATGGGTAATGGGTCCTGCAGTTGCTATTCCGATTGTTACATTTTTCGGTTTTTCATCAAACATATTTTTCTCATTCATATTTTTAACTACAGGATTAATAATATCAGTAATTTTTGTAAAGAACATTAAAGGAAAAAATAAAAATGTAAAATTGTATAATGATAATCATGATTGAACTTAGGGAGTTTGAAAATTACGCAATTATTAAAATTCTGAGGGAAGAAAAGGCAAATGCAATAAACATGGACCTTTTGGAAGAGCTAATTAACGCTGTTCAATCACTTGAAAAAAATAATAAAATAATTTCAGTAATAGTAACCGGTTCTGGGAAATTCTTTTCAGCAGGGGGTGATCTTTCAGAAATGCTAAAACTTGATGAAATTAAGGGTAAAGAATTTTCAAGAATGGGTCAAGAATTGATGGATAGTATTGAAAAGTCAGAAAAGATATACATTGCTGCACTAAATGGTTCTGCCTATGGTGGTGGAATGGAATTGGCACTGGCTTGTGATATAAGAATAGCTTCAAAGGAAACAAAAATTGGGCAAACAGAAATCAATGTTGGCTTAGTTACTGGATGGGGAGGTGCTGAAAGATTAATAAGATATTTAGGAAAAAGTCTAGCATCCTACCTGCTTTTAACTGGAAAAGTGCTTGATTCTGAAAGTGCCTTAATGTTTGGAATAATTCATAAAATTTCTGAAGATCCACTTAATGATGCAATTAATATTGCACAGGAGATTGGAAAGAAAAACCCAGAAGCCTTAAAAGCATACAAACATATGCTTTATGAAAATTCATATCTTTTGGAACAAAAATATTTTGGCTCAATTGTTTCATCTAAAAATGGGAAAGAGGCAATCAATGCATTTTTCGAAAAAAGGACGCCCAGGTTCACATGATACTAATACATGCCTGCTGTGCACCATGCGTTTCACCAATTCTTGATGAAGTCCATGACTATCATGTGTTTTGGTATAATCCAAACATTCATCCCTACAGAGAATATTTAAGAAGACTTGAAACATTAAAAAAACTCAAAGAGGAAAAACATTTTACACTTATAGTGGATCCTGAATATCCATTGCAAAATTGGCTCGAAATTGCTATAAAATTGAACAAGAAATCTGATGTACTTAGATGCAGGTTCTGTTATGCTGATAGACTAGAAAGAACAGCCAGGTATGCAAAGGAGAATGGATATGAATATTTTACTACTTCACTTCTTTATTCACCCTATCAAAAACATGAACTGGTAAAGGAAATAGGAGAATCAATTGCAAAAAAATATGGTATAAAATTCTATTATAGGGACTTTAGAGATCTTTACCCAAAGGGCGATGAAATTGCAAAAAAATATGGTCTTTATAGACAGGGCTATTGCGGTTGTATATTTAGTGAATTTGATAGATATTACAGGGAGGATAGATAGAACCATTAAATATTACTAAAAATATAG
>JAVZSA010000022.1:0-19130 GCA_038880255.1 Thermoplasmata archaeon | reverse complement strand
CCTCACTATTTCCCTTGCCAATCCTTCAAAAAATAGTTCAGTATTTATTTCTTTTTTTAATACTACATCAACACCATTCCCATGAACTATTACAGTTGAAGGATCATTTTCCTCTTCAATTGTAAATGCCTCAGCAGGTAACTCAAAACCTAACAGATTCACTTTTCCTTTTCTTATAGATTCAATGAGGTTTTTTGTTTCCATTTTTTCTATCTCTCTTAATACATCATTAAATTTTTCTTTAATTATTGGGCCAACCACATTAGGATTTAATTTTACTTTATATTTAATATATGGGTTAACACTTAAATATTCTAAATTTTTTATATTTAATTCTTCTTTTATTATTTCTTCATTTTCTTTTATTATTTTTATTTTTTTATCATCTGTTGTAACTATTATCATAGATTGCAATGGTTGTCTTACTTTTATATTTGCGATTTGTCTAGTACGTCTTCCCATTTCAACAATGTTCATTAATACTTCCATTTCCTTTTCAAGATCTTTGTTTATAAGATTTTCATCATAACTAGGATATTTGGAAAGATGAACACTAGCTTCACCTGTTAAATCCATAAATATATATTCTGAGATAAATGGAACAAAGGGTGCTATTGCTCTAGTAAAGTCCTTAAAAACAATGAAAAGGGTTCTGTAACCAGATAATTTTTCTGGTGTAATTTTTTCCTCCCAAAATCTTCTCCTCGATCTTCTTATATACCAATTACTTAGTTCATCTATAAATTTTTCAATACATTCTGTAGCTTTATTTATTTCATAACTTTCCATACCTTCGATAATACATTTAATTGTGGAATTCAACCTTGAAATTATCCAAAAGTCCAGAGTGGTTATTATTTCACCGCCATCAAATATAAAATTATCAAGTTTAGCATTATTTTTAAAGAATACATAAGAATTCCATAATGTCTCTATTGTTCTGGATCTATAATCCTTTACAAGTTGTTCGGATATTCTTCTATCTCTCCAGGGGGGAATACTGAACATGTAAAGTCTAATTGCGTCAGCACCAAGGCTTTCCATCCACTGTAAAGGATCTACCACATCCCCCTTACTTTTACTCATTTTTTCACCCTTTTCATTAAGAACAAGACCTAAGGTAAGTACATTTTTGTACGCATTTGAATTAAAAAGTATGCTGTTCACAACATGAAGTGTGTAAAACCATCCCCTGGTTTGATCTATTCCTTCAGTAATAAAATCAACGGGAAAGAATTCATCAAATTCTTTTTTATTTTCATATGGATAATGAAATTGAGCAAATGTTGCACTCCCAGAATCGAACCATACGTCTATCACATATGGCTCCCTCTTCATTTCATTTCCACATATGGGACATTTTACAATAAGTTCATCCACCCAAGGTCTATGTGGCTCAAAATATTCAGGTTTTGTGATACTTTTTTCTAGAAGTTCACTGAAACTTGAAGGCACAAAATAATGTCCTTCATTGCATTTCCATATTGGTAATGGTGTTCCCCAATACCTATCCCTACTGAGGGCCCAGTCCTTTGCCTCTGTAAGAAAATTACCAAATCTGCCTTCCCTTAAATGTTCAGGGATCCAATTTACTTTATTATTATTTTCTATTAGTTTATCCCTCATAGATGAGACTTTTACATACCATGTATCTAAGGGATAATAAAGTAAAGGAGTACCACATCTCCAACAGAATGGATATGTGTGCACAATTTTTTCAGATTTGTATAACAAACCGCTTTTCTTCAAATATGATATTATTTCCCTATCAGCTTCTTTGACAAATTTACCCTTCCATAGGCCTTCGGTAAATTTTCCCTCCCTATCCACTGGGTTTATAATCTTTACATTCTCCCTTTTTCCTATTTCAAAATCATCAGCACCAAATGCTGGGGCGATATGTACAATACCTGTACCTTCATCAATTGTAACAAAGTCCCCTGAAGTAACATAAAAACCATTCCCTTCATATTTTATTGTATCTATAGGCCTAATATATCCTTTCCCTAACAACTCTTTACCAATCATTCTTTTGATGACTTTTGAATTCTTAAAAATTTTTGAACTTACCGCTTCAGCAACATAATATTTTTCTCCATTCTCTTCCACCAAAACATAATTTATATTTTCATTTACTGCCAAAAACATATTTGATGGTAAAGTCCAGGGTGTTGTTGTCCACACTAGAAAATATGAATCTTCATCCTTAACTTTAAATTTTACATAAATTGAAGGATCCTCTACCTCCCTATAACCTTGAGAAACCTCATGACTGGAAAGTGGTGTACCACACCTTGGGCAATAGGGCACAATTTTGTAATCCTTTTCTAGTAATTTCATATCCCACATTTTTTTCAATGCCCACCAAACACTTTCAATATATTTTTCCTCCATTGTTACATATGCATTTTCTAGATCTATCCAAAATCCAATCCTTTTTGTCATCCATTCCCATTCCTTTTTATATTTAAATACACTTTCCTTGCACTTTAAATTGAATTTCTTTATCCCATAATTTTCAATTTCCTTTTTTGAATTAATTTTTAAGGATTTCTCAACTTCAAGTTCAACTGGTAATCCATGGCAATCCCAACCACCTATCCATGGATATACATTTTCACCCTTCATTGCGTGGTATCTTAAAACAACATCTTTCATAGCCCTTGTTAGTGCATGGCCTAAATGGGGGAGACCATTTGCTGTTGGTGGGCCCTCAAGAAATGTAAATTTTTTTCCACCAATATTCCTTTGTCTCAATTTTTCAAAAATATTTTCCTTTTCCCAATATTGTAGAATGTTTCTTTCCATTTCCGGAAAATTAAGTCGTGTAGAAATTTCCTTCATCATAATTTTCCTAGCATTAATAAAATTATATAATAAAAATTTTGTGTAAAAAAAAATAAAATAAATAATTTATCTTTTTTCTATTGGTACAAACGGTCTTGGCTCAGGTCCTTTATAAACAGCTCTTGGCCTTATCAATCTATGTTGTTCTTCAACATATTCTATAAAATGTGCTTGCCATCCTGTTATCCTTGAAAGTGCAAATAGACCTGTATATATATTATTTCTAAGGGGAAAGCCAATGCTCATGTAAACAATACCAGAATAATAATCTGTATTTGGATATATCCCTTTGGAACCATACTGCTTTATACCCAATTCCTCAAGTTTTTTTGCTATCCTGAAAAGTTTATTAGCTTCCTCATTGTTCCTTGATAAACTTTCTGCTATGTTTTTAAATATTTTTGCCCTAGGATCATACGTTTTGTAAACCCTATGACCAAATCCCATTAACCTTCTATTTCCAGATAATATGTTATTTTTGAACCAATCGTCAATTTTTGACTCATCACCAATCTCAGCAAACTGGGCAATTGCAGCCTCTGCTGCTCCTCCGTGTAAAGGACCTTTCAAGGCTGAAAGTGCAGCCGTCACCCCGGAATAAATATCTGTAAGTGTTGAAACCGCCACAAGGCCTGCTGTTGTACTGGCAGGGACTTCATGGTCAATGTATAAAATTAGTGCAGTATTCATCGCATCCACCATCGCATCTGATGGCTCCTTTCCAAATGCTGCTTTCAAAAAACTTCTCGCATATGAATCTGATGGTTCTGGAACCACAGGATCCATACCCATAAAATGTCTATAAACATTAGCTGTAATTGCAGCCATTTTACCTATAGAAACAGCCGCTACTTCTCTATTTGTTTCCTTATTCCATTTAAACTTTGTTTCAGAAGAAGCCAAGCAAGCAAAGGCAGTCATTTGCATTGCCACAGCATCTGAATCCTTCGATAATTTTCTAAGTGATTCAATAAGATGCTCTGGTATTTTATATCCCTTTTCAACATTTTCTTTAAATTTTTTTAATTCATCCTTGTTAGGTAATTTCCCATAAAGGAAAAGGTACTGTATTTCTTCGGCTTTTGCTTTGCTGTTTATAATTTCTTCAATTGCATAACCACCATACCTAAGTATTCCTTTTTCACCGTCAATAGTAGTGAGCCTGGTCCATTTTATATTTACATCTTCTAGTCCTCTACTAATTTCTTCACTTTCTGGCATAAAAACACCTCATGATATGATAATACATTACAATTAATAAATCCTTTCCCAAACTAATCCAAAACATCCTCAAGTAATTTTATAAATGGTTCTTCGGTGGACAATCTTATCCTTGCGTTTAATGGTATTATCATCTGATCTTTTCCATGACCAAATGGTAAACCATATATTGCAGGTTTTTTCATATTACTTACATAGTAATATATAATTTCCTGAAGTGATGGAGTTGGGCCTTCGTCTACGGGTATTTGGGTAAAATCGCCAAATATTAACCCCTTCACTCTATAAAGAATTCTTGTCAACCAAAGTTCTGCCATATATCTATCAATATCGTATATACTTGTAGATACATCTTCCAAAAAAAGAATTCTATCATGCGCCTTTAATTGATAATCTGTCCCTATTAATGATGTAACAAGTGAAAAATTTGTTCCAGCACTTATTCCCTCTTCATTTCCTTCCACTAAAATCCCAACAATCCTTGTTATTTGTGATTCTAAATCCATTGTTTCACCTGATAAAAAATCCATCATAAATTTTAGAAAACTATCGGATATGACTTCATAATCCACCCCAGGCATGGGACCATGAAATGTAATAAGATCCGCCTTTTGATTTATTGCTATATGAAGTGCGGTTATGTCACTGTATCCTAAAAATATTTTTGGATGATCCTTTATAATGTCAAAGTCTATTAGAGGTAGTATTCTTATGGATCCATAACCACCTCTTGCGCAAAATATTGCATCAATTGAATCATCAAGAAATGCGGACTCTAATTCCTTAGCCCTATCGTTATCGGGAGCTGAAAGGTAGCCGATTCTTTTTATTTTTCTAATATTCTCTCCAAAGCTCACCTTATAACCCAATTTTCTTAATTTTTCAACACCAATAGTAAGGTTTCTAAGATTTGGTGGGCTTGCGGGAGCAATTATTCTAATATGACCACCTTTTTTCAGTCTCCTTGGTTTCATATTATTTAACAAGATTGTTAATAATATAAACTTTTTTAAAATATTTCAACTAAAAAGTTGAAATTGAATAAAAAATCCTAATTTTACAGGCTAATCTATTATTATTTTTAAAAAATTTTTAAGATTATACATTTTCCTATTTTCAAATAAAAATTTTCAAAAAAATTATTTTATATTAATTTTAAAAATTCAGGGAATCTAGTAAAATCCAAATTTTCCTGGTATTCTAATAGTAATATTTATATAGTCAAATTACAATTTGTATTATAAATAACAAGGTGGTGATTAAAAATGGTGGGGATTAGTGAACTGAGTAAAAGTGTAGCCAAAAAAACAAATGTCACACAAAAAGTAGCCAGAGACGTTATTAAAACATTTCTAAATGAGATAGTGAACTCTGTAAACAATGGTAAGAAGGTAAACCTGGTGGGAATCGGAATATTTGAGCGCAGAGTACAAAAGGAAAGAAAAGCAAGAAATCCCAGAACTAAGCAAATAATTAATATACCAAGCAAAAAGAAATTTACATTTAGGGCCTCTAGTAAAATTAAGTATCAATAAAAAATTAAATTTTTTCTTTTTTTACTACACTTATATTTTTTATTTCTGTAAATGGGTATTGTCCATTTTCATCCTTTTCAAGATATTTTACCATATCCCATATTGTCAATAGAGCGGTTGAAACTCCCACAAGTGCTTCCATTTCCACCCCTGTTTTGTAATGTGCCTTTACCATACATTCTACCCTTATTCTATTCATATCCACTGTAAATTTAATATCAACATGTTCTATTGGAATCGGGTGTGCATGAGGTATTATGTTTGATGTATTTTTAATTGCAAAAAGTGCAGATGCCTTTGCAAATTCAAAAACATCCCCTTTCTTTACTTCTTTTTCCACAATTGATTTTACAGTGCTATTTTTTAAAACAATTTCGCCAGATGCTACTGCAATTCTAAGCCTCACGTCTTTTTCACTTATATCTATCATTTATCTCACTTTTTCTCTAGTATTATTCTTGCATCTACAACACAAATACCATTTTCATAAACGAGTGTTGGATTTGCATCAAGTTCCTTTATTTCTGGAAATTCTGTAACAAGCTGTGAAATTCTACTAATTGCATCACTGAGTGATTCAATATCCTTAGGTTTTTCACCTCTTACACCATATAGTATTGATTTCCCATTGAGCTCATTAATCATATCAATTGCAGTTGATTTTGAAAATGGTGCAATTCTAAAACTAACATCTTTCATAATTTCAACAAATATTCCACCCAAACCGAACATTACTGTAGGCCCAAATTGTATATCTTTTGTGGAACCTATTATACTCTCTACACCTTGAGGTGCCATTTCTTGTAATGCAATACCGAGAATTTCAGCGTTTGATACATTCTTCTTTACATTATTCATAATTTTATCATATGCTTGTTCAAGTTCAATTTCGTTTTTTATATTTAAAACTACACCGCCAACATCACTTTTATGTATAATTTGTGGTGAAACAATTTTTGCCACAAGGGGATATTTTAAATTCTTTGAAAGTTGAATTGCTTCCTCTTTATTTTTTGCAAGAAGAGTTTTTGCCACTGGGATTTTATAGGCTGCCAAAATTTCTTTTGCTTCTACTTCAGTGACGTAATTCCTTCCTTCATTTTTTATTTTGTCCAAAATCTCCCTTACTTTATTTACTTCCACATCCTCAAATCTGTAAAATTCATCAAAGCCCTTTTCTATAAATCTCCCATATTCTCTTAATGCTGCCATTGCACTAATTGCTCTGTCAGGTGATCTAAATACTGGAATTCCCTTCTTTTGAAG
The DNA here is from genome assembly GCA_038880255.1 of Thermoplasmata archaeon. Classification (GTDB taxonomy): domain Archaea; phylum Thermoplasmatota; class Thermoplasmata; order Thermoplasmatales; family ARK-15; genus ARK-15. Next base: position 12,261 of record JAVZSA010000022.1, on the reverse strand, counting down.
CCATTCAATTGCCCTTTCTGTCACTTCTCCACCAACATATGACACAGTTATTGGTTTATCTGATCTATTACAATTAGAAGCCTCAAAAATTTCCATAGATAATTCCCTTGGATCTGAAACTGATGTCTCACAGTAAAGAACAGTAACACCATTCACCCAAGGATGTTGAAGTGCAATTTTTAATGCCTTACCATACCATTCTGCAGAGGCCATACCTGTAATATCAATAGGATTTTTTACACTTCCAAATTCGGGCATTATTTGTTTTAATTTTTCTTTCAAATCCTCTGGAGGATCCTTTAACGGAATTCCGTATTTTTCAGCAGCATCTGTGGCTAGAACACCAACACCACCGCCGTTTGTTATAATTAAAAGATTTTCACCCCTCATAGGTGGCTGTAGTGAGAGAGCCAAAGATCTATCAAAAAGATCATCTAGTGTGTATGCCTGTACTACTGTAGCCTGCTTAAATGCTGCTGAATAAACTTTCCCAGAGCCTGCTAATGAACCTGTATGGGAAGCAGCAGCTATTGAACCCCTCTCAGAAATCCCAGATTTTAATGCAACAATGGGTTTTTCAAGTATTTTTTTACATACATCTATGAATTTCCTTCCATTTTTAATTCCTTCAACATAAAGTGATATACATTTTGTATCCTCATCATTTTTAAAATATTCTATCACATCAGCAAAATCCAGATCACTCATATTCCCTATACTTATTAAATATGACATGCCAACACGGTCAACCCACGTTCTGCTATCCAAAGCAATAAGTAATGCACCACTTTGGGAAATCATGGTTATTTTACCAGGATATGGTAAATAAGGACCGAAAGATGCATTCATTTTCATTGGATTACTCATTATTCCCACAATATTCGGTCCTAAAATTCTAATATTATATTTTTTAGCAATTTCAAGTACTTTTTCTTCAAGATCCTCCCTCCCTATTTCACTAAAACCTGAAGCTATTATAGCAACACCTTTAACTCCTTTTTTTCCACATTCTTCAACTACACCAGGAGTAATTGCGGCTGGAACTGTTATTACAGCAAGATCAATCTCATCCGGTACTTCCATTACATTATGATAACATTTTAAATCGAGTATTTCATCAGCCTTAGGATTTACTGGAAATATCTTTCCTCCATATTTAGAATCCAATAAATTTTTTACAACACTGAAACCTATTGAATGTGGATCACGGGAAGCCCCTACAATTGCAATTGATTTTGGCTTAAACATATAATCTAAGCTTTCCATTAATACCACCAATTTCTTATAAATAAAAAGGCTATATAAAATGTTATGAAAATAATTTATATCCTTTCAAAAGATCTTCAACTTTTATTTCAATTTGTTTCCCAGACTCCATCTCCCTTACATTAACAATATTCTTTTTCATTTCATTTTCTCCAATAATGATAACGTATTTAGATTCAATTTTGTCCGCATATTTCATCTGGTTTGAAAGCGGCTTATTACTTAAATCAAGATCTACAATGTATCCTTTTTCTCTCAGGCTCTTTGCAACAATGATTCCAAGCTTTCTTGCATTACCCTGTATGGCTATAAAATAATCTGGTCTTTGCCTAACGTTAGGCCATAAATTCTCTCTTTTCATTAATATCTCTAGTACCGCATCACCCATACCAAACCCCACTGCAGGAACATTTTCACCATCAAATAAGGAAACAACATTATCATATCTACCACCACCCAATATCGCCCTTAATTCACCTTTATAATCATGCGCCTCGAATACTATGCCTGTGTAATATGCAATGCCTCTTACAATTGATAAATCAAAGATAAAATTTCCATAATCATATTCCTTCAAATACTCCTCAAGATTTCTTAATCTATTCAATATGCTTTCACCAATAATACCATCCAGTTTTTTTTCTATTAAATTCAGATCCCCCTTTAGTTTTATGAACTCCATTATGTCAACATCCTTTGATATTTTTTCAAACTCCTCTTTGAATTTATTTTCACCTATTTTTTCCATTCTATCTATTAATCTTAATGCACTTCCTACTTCTTTTATTTTAAAATTTTTTAATATTTCTTCCATAAGTAATCTATCACTTATTCTCATTATGTATTTATCTCTCAGCCCTAGGGATTCAAGGATAGCTTGGGAAAGGGCTATAATTTCCGCATCTGCTTCAACACCTGAAATACCAAAAATATCAGCATTATATTGATAAAATTCTCTTAACCTACCAGATTGGGGTTCTTCATATCTCCATAATTTTGGTATGGAATACCATTTTATTGGTTTTATCATATTTTTCCTTTGTGCTACCATTCTTGCAACAATGGGAGTAATCTCCGGTACTAATGTTATTTCCCTGTTTCCTTTATCTATAAAAGAAAAGGTTTGTGATACAATTTCCTCCCCACTCTTCATTTTAAATAAATCAAGTGGTTCAACACTTGGAGTATCAATTTCCTTGAAATTAAAATTTCTAGATATTTCTTTCATTTTTTTAAATATTATTGCCCTTGCCTCCATTTCTTCTGGATATAATTCTCTAAATCCTCTTAATTTTTTTATTTTTTCTTCCATCAGTTTCACCTTTTTAGAAAAAAATTTCCTATTAAAAAAATGTTTGTATTAAATAGTTTTTTTTCTTAAACAATTTTTTTTCAAATATACTTTTAAAGTTATCCGTGAGTTTTAAATACATGCACATTATACACTTTTATTACCAAGTATCAAAATGCACCCGATGATTTAATAATTATCGGGGAAGAGCTAAGACCTATTAAGGTCAGTGAGGCTAGCATAGGTAATCCGGTCAAATGGGTTAGTGCACCTGCTGATCTACTTAAACCATTTGGTGGATGGTTTGGCTCGGGAGCCGAAGAAGGACGTGCCAAGCGGCGAAACGCTTCGGGGAGGCGCATGGAGCCTTAGATCCGAAGATCTCCGAATGGGAATTCCTGGTACTTTTTGTACCATTCCCTTATGGGAAGGGGAACCTGGGGAATCGAAACATCCTAGTACCCAGAGGAAAAGAAATCAATAGAGATTCCCTGAGTAACGGCGAGTGAAAAGGGAAAAGAGCAAACCTAACCCCTAATTGAAAAATTAGGGGGATGTGGTGTTTAGGGCTCATCCCAATACCTCACAAAAGAAGTGGAATTGGCCTGGAACGGCCAGCCAAAGAAGGTGAAAGCCCTGTACACGTAATTTTGTAGGTTATGAGGATGATGTCCCAGAGTATCGTGCGTCGGATATCGCGCGAGAAGATGGGCCCCATCAAGGTCCAACTCTAAATACTCCCCGAGTCCGATAGCATACTAGTACCGTGAGGGAAAACTGAAAAGTGCCCCGGAAGGGGGGTGAAAAGAACCTGAAACCAAATGGTGATAACCCGATAGGGCATGAAAGAAATGAAGAATCCGTAACTGGATTTAGATCAATGTCCTATCCTCCGTGTTGAAGAACGGGCCAGGGAGTTCGAACCATCGGCGAGGTTAATCTCGAAAGAGAGTAGCCATAGCGAAAGCAAAATGCTCGCAGCCCTTTGGGTGAGGAGCTGGGTGTGTTCGCCTGGAGTCGATGGCGAGAAACCCGAAGCCGGTCGATCTAGACCTGGGCAGGTCGAAGCCCAACGAAAGTTGGGTGGAGGACCGACCCGGTTCTGATGTGCAACTCGTTCGGTTGACCTGGGTCTAGGGGTGAAAGGCCAATCTAGGCCGGCAATAGCGGGTTCCCCCCGAGACTACCCGCAGGTAGACCTCTGCAGAGGAGGCATATGGGGTAGAGCCACCGATGGAAAAGTTTAGAGCCGGAAGGCTCGACTTTTCTTTCGAACTCCGAATCCATATGCTCCGTAGAAGCAGGGAGCTAGGGTTGTCGGGATAAGCTTGACACCCGAGAAGGAAACAACCTAGACAGGGGTTAAGGTCCCAAAATGTAGGCTAAGTGTCATGTAAAGGGCGTCCGGAACCTAAAACAGCGGGGAGGTTGGCTTAGAAGCAGCCATCCTTTAAAGAGTGCGTAACAGCTCACCCGCCGAGGTTTCGGGCCCCGAAGATGGACGGGGCTAAGCCTACTACCGAGACCTCTGGACACCCATTATGGGTGATTCGGTAGGGGGGCGTGCTGCTGGGGCAGAAGTTTCTCCGAGAGGAGGAATGGACCCAACAGTAACGCGGATCCTGGCGTAAGTAGCAGCAAAGTGCCGTTGAAATCGGCATCGCCGAAGGGGCTAAGGGTTCCTTGGCAATGTTCGTCAGCCAAGGGTAAGCCGATCCTAAGCACGATCCTAACAGGAACCGTGCGAAAGGGAAGCTGGTTAATATTCCAGCGCCAGAAGTGTTTCGCCCAAGGGATGACATCTCAGGATAGGCGGAGGATCCTTGCCTAGATCTTCTTCATTTCGAACTCTGGGGAGTATCGTAATGATGAGAACCAGGGGAAGGAATGGAGAGCCCACCTAGGGTGGGTTCCGCTGAGTCCAGGGGTCCATGAAAAGTCCCTTGGGGTCAAGCTTCTGCTCGTACCAAGAACCGACACAGGTGCCCCTGGGTGAGAAGCCCAAGGCGAGTGGGAACAATCGACCCGAGGGAACTCGGCAAAATGGCCCTGTACCTTCGGAAGAAGGGGTGCCTACTCCGTGAAAGAGTAGGTCGCAGTGGCTAGGGGACTCCGACTGTTTAACAAAAACACAGGTGGCCGCCAGACCGTAAGGTTTTGTATGGCCGCTGAAGCCTGCCCAGTGCCGGTACCTGAAAGCCCCGTTCAAGGGGAAGAAGGGCCGGTAAACGGCGGGGGTAACTATGACCCTCTTAAGGTAGCGTAATACCTAGCCGCTTAATTGGCGGCTTGCATGAAGGCCCAACGAGGGTCCCACTGTCCCCGGGTTGAGTCCCGTGAAATCGATGTAATGGTGCACAATCCAATCTCTCCCATCTGAAAGCGAAGTCCCTGTGGAGCTTTACTGCAGCCTGTTGTTGCGATATGACTCCGGATGTGTAGGGTAGGCGGGAGCCGTCGAAGCCTGGGCGCCAGCCTGGGTGGAGGCACCGATGAAACACCGCCCTTCTGGGGTTATATTGCTCACTCCTTTGGGAGGACAGCGATAGGTGGGCAGTTTGGGTGGGGCGCCACGCCCTTGATAAGGAAACAAGGGCCTCCAAAGGTAGGCTCAGGAGGGTCAGAAATCCTCCGTTGAGTATAAGGGCAAAAGCCTGCTTGACGCGGTTGCAAACAATAATCAACCGCGATACGAAAGTAGGGCCTAACGAACCACCCTGTCCTCATTGGTGGGGGCGGGTGATAAGAGAGAAGTTACCCCAGGGATAACTGAGTCGTCTCCGGCAAGAGTTCATATCGACCCGGAGGTTTGCTACTTCGATGTCGTCTCTTCCTATCCTGGCGGTGTAGCAGCTGCCAAGGGTGGGGCTGTTCGCCCATTAAAAGGGATCGTGAGATGGGTTCACTACGTCGCGAGACAGTAGGGGTGCTTTTCGATGGGAGTGCCCGGGTGCCTGCGGGGTAGGATCCCTTAGTACGAGAGGAACGGGGATTCGTGGCCTCTAGTTTACCGGTTGTCTGGCAAGGCAGTTGCCGGGCAGCCACGCCATAACTGATAAGTGCTGAAAGCATCTAAGCACGAAGCAGTCCCCAAAAAGAGGCACCCATTGAGACCGCTCCTAAAAGAGGAGTTAGATAGGACCGGGGTGTAAGCGCCAAGCCCTCGGGCGAGGCGTTCAGCCCGCGGTTACTAAAGGTCGATTAATGATCAGCAGGGAATCTAACCCAGACTTAAGGATTACTTATGCTAGCTTCAAAAATGGTGTTTATATGCTTGAAGAGAGAGATTTAGCAAAATATCCTTTTTTAAAAAAAGGGGCAAAATTATTTGGAAATATATTAGTGGAGGATATTTTAAAATTGCCAAAATTTTCAGATGCAAAAGAATTAGCCATATCACAGATTGAAAGGGCATTGGGCCTTGATAGAAAAATTTTTACAAACGACTATGAATCAAGATACATTTCATACCATATTGCAAGAATAATACTCAGCTATTTGCATGATCCAATATTAATAAATAGGTTTGCAATTATGTATCGGGACATTTTAGAAAAAGAGATTTTAAAAGAAGAACCTGAAAAAATATTGGAAATTTTTGAGAATTTTTCTTTGGATGTAAAAATGAATGGAAAATTTCTAAAAATTTCAGTCATGGATTACATTAGATTAATAAAAAAACTGGGTGAAAAATATTCCTTATTATATCAAAAATTAAATGATGGGTACGTGTTTTTAAATTTCGATTCTGAAAGGGAAAAAATATCAAAAATTGTAAGGGAAGCCTTCGTTTATTATTTTAAAAATGATATTGAAAATCTTTCTCCACCAGATTCAATCTTTGAACTATTAAAGGAAGATATTCAAAAAATTAAGGTTTTAAGAGACGAAAAAATTTCATCCTATTCGCCGGGTGAGTTTGGAGAACTTTCACCAGAATCATTTCCACCCTGTATTAGAGAAATTTTAAAATCCCTGCAAAGAGGTGAAAACATATCTCATAATGCTAGATTTTCACTTGTAACATTTTTAAATCAAATTGGAATGAAAAAGGAAGATATTTATTCAATATTTAAGAATGTACCGGATTTTAATGAAAAAATGACCGATTATCAAATTAAGCATATAACGGGTGAGAGGGGTAAAACTGTTTATTCAACCCCAAAATGTTCCACTATGGAACTTTATAATCTTTGTGTTAAAAATATTGTAAAGGATAATCTTTGTTTTAAAGAATGGATGACACACCCATTAATTTACTATAGAGTAAAGAAAAAATTAAAGGGATCTCCAGGCCCTTAATAATCTTTGGATTGCGGTAATGTTACCTAAAATTCCAATTATTATTAAAAATATGTCTGAAATTGAAAGATTATAAAAACTAAAATTTAGAAAATATTGAATTATTGGTAAAAAAATAAATATTACCATCCTGTCCGCCCTTCCAAGTATCCCACCATAGTCCCTTTTTCCTAGAACTGCCTGTGCCTGTGTTCCTGCATAACTTGTGAAAAATATACCTGTCATTGCAAATACACCGAAATACCAATGAACATAACTTGAAAATGTAAAACCTAAAATTATAAAGGTATCTGAATATCTATCAATTATATGATCAAGAAAATCTCCCTTTCTAGAAGCTTTTCCCAATTTTCTTGCAACTTTACCATCAATTGCATCAAACATTGAGTTTAAAATAATAAAGAATGATGCTAAAATTAAGTAAATATTACCCATATAAAGAAAAAAACCTGAGATTAGAGCAAAAATAAGGGAAATGAATGAAATTGTATTAGGGTTAATACTCATAAATGGCTTTGATATTTTTTCTAGGATTGTATCTACCCTTTTTCTATATTTATCTAATACCATTTTAATATTTCCTCCATAAAATTAATTTTTCCAGCTCTATATTCTTCACCTTTTCCTTCAATTATTTTATTAATAATTTTTGCTGTTTCCTCAATAGTAATATCTGATGTATCTATTTCATATACATTTTTACATACGGACAAGGCCTCTTCTGTAATTATACCTAGGGCTTCTGCTTCCAAATTTTCCCTTAATTTTTCTTGAGAATAATTTCTTTCTCTTAGCCTTTTTTCAAGTACTTGCGGATTGGTTCTTAAAACAATTACAATATCGCATGATAAAAGATGTGAATAATGTCCAACTAAAATTGCATCATCAATATCCTTCAATTTAGATTTTAAACAATCAATATCAACTATTCCAACATTCCTTTTTTTATCAATACCCTTTATACACCCATTAATTTTTGAAAATATATTCAACTCAATATAATTTTCAGATATCATTTTTGCAACAACAGATTTCCCAGTTCCAGGTGTTCCCGATATACAAATTCTCATTTATATAAGCAATGATTTCACTTTATAAATATTTGTGCAAAATTTTTTTATATTCAAATTATCTTTATAACTGTGAATAAATTCAGGGTTTTTATTTTTTCATTAATACTCATATGGGCATCTATAAGTTTGGCATTCATAGTTCAAGATATATATTCAGGTCCTGAAAAATCTGTTAATTCTTCCCCAAATAGGTTAAATGTCACCACCATAAATTTACCAGGATATACAAGCAATGTAAATGTTTTCAGTATTTTGGAAGCAATGTATCTATTTTGGATCTTTGCTGCAATTCTTGCTTTAATATTTTATTTTAAAGAATCTTTGAGAGTTATATTAAATACTATACTTTCAATGCTTGGTGTTTTTATTGTTCTAGGCATAACATTTATTATTTCATTGTTAATCGTATTTAATTATCCCAAAAATTCAGAGATTATAATATTTTCAGAGAAAAATATAATTGGTACAGTTCCCTATCTAATTCCTGCTATTATTCTTTTGATAATTTTAATCTATTTTTCAATGAGGTTTGTGCCTAAAAGTGAAATAAAAAAGGATAATCAAATGGAAAAATCCATAGATATGGTAATAAATGAACTAAAATTTAGTGATGATATTAAAGGTGCAATAATGAAGGCATATTATGATTTAAGTAAAATTTTAAAAAATCATGGAATTATAGAGGAAAATTATTTAACACCAAGGGAGTTTGAATCAATTACATTGAAAAGATTGAATATTGACAAGACACCCTTTGAAACAATTGTTGTACTATTTGAAGAGGCAAGGTATAGCTTACATCCATTAAATGAAGATCATAGAAAAATAGCAATAGATTCTTTAGAAACAATAAAAAAAATGTTAGGTGATTAAATGTTAAAATTATCATTGAATGTATTAAAATATGCGATCCCCCTTATAATAGTACTTGCCTTTTTTTCAATATATAGTGGTAGTACTTTATATTTTTTCATATCATTCTTATTCTTCCTTATAATTCTAATTATAATTTATCCAGTTTATGAAAATTCTTTTCATGAGGAGGAAAAAAATATTCAGAAAAAGATTTATCAAGGTGATCAAGAATTTTTGGAAAAAAAATTTGAAGAAGCAAAAAATGGAAGTGCCGTGGCACAAAGAATTATTGAAGATAGAGTATTTATTGCTTCCATAGAAGAAATATCTGACAGAACAGGAAAATCATTAAATGAAATACTTGATTCATTTGAAAAAAATGATTTTGGGATTGATGAAGAAGTATTAATAATATTAAAAAAATTTTTGGAAAGAAGAAATTCATTGGATAAATCTGTTGATGGAATTGAATTTGAATCCGAAATACTTAAAATAATAAGGAAATTGGGTGAATAAAATGGATGTTATAGAATATAAAAAAAGTATTGAAAGTGTTATAAATGAAGTGAAGAAAGCGGTTGTGGGGAAAGATGATGTCCTTAGAAAAGTAATGTTAACTTTGATGTCAAATGGACACATACTCATAGAGGATTATCCTGGCCTTGCTAAAACGTTGATTGCAAAATCTTTTAGTAAAGCACTGGGTTGTGAATTTAAAAGAATACAATTTACTCCTGATCTACTCCCAATGGACATTCTTGGATCTTTTATTTTCAACAGGGAAAGTATGGACTTTAAGTTTGTCAAAGGACCTATTTTTACAAATATATTATTAGCCGATGAAATTAATAGAGCACCGCCTAAAACACAATCTGCCCTTCTTGAAGCAATGCAGGAATATCAGGTAACAATTGAGGGAGAAACAATGAAATTGAATATGCCATTTATAGTTATTGCCACCCAAAATCCAATAGAGTTTGAAGGTACATACCCATTACCAGAAGCACAATTGGATAGATTTTTGTCCAAAATATCCATAGGTTATCCTTCAAAGGAATTTGAATTGGAAATGCTTGAAAATAGAAAAAAATCTGGTACTGATTACATTGAGATAAATAATGTAATAAATAGGGAAAAGTTGCTTGAGATTCAAAGGGCTGTTGAAGGTGTTCATGTAGATAGATCAATAGAGGATTATATTGTAGAAATAGTTTCTAGAACTAGAAAAAATGAACAGGTGGATGTAGGTGCAAGCCCAAGAGGATCCTTAGCTCTTTTTAAACTATCCAAGGCTATGGCAATCCTAAATGGTAGGGATTTCGTAATACCTGATGATGTGAAAAATATAGCCAAAATGGCACTTTCCCATAGAATAATTTTAAAACCCGAACCCTGGATAAGAGGTGTAAAACCTGAAGAAATAATTGATAAAATATTATCAAGTACTCCAGTGCCAAAGATATGAAAAATATTAAACTATCAAAATATGGTTTTTCGTTAATTTTGGCATTTTCAGTCTTTATATCCCTAGGTGCAATGTTAAGAATACCACAGGCAATATTTTTTACACTTCCACTAATTTTATTTTATATAATTGGAATACTTTTTTTTAAAGATGGTGAGATAAAAATAAATAGAAATTTTTTAAATAACATTGCCTTTGTAAATGAAGAACTCGAATATGAGATTGAAATAATATCTAAAGGATTTGAAGGTAATGTTACTATTGAAAATGGTGATATAAGGCATAAGGTCTACATAAAAAATAATGAGACAATTAAAGTAAATGGAAAAATTAAATTTAATAAATTTGGGAAATATAATTATTCAAAAATAGATCTAACGTTGACTGATCCATTATATATTTTTAAGTTTTCAAATAGTATTATTGATGAGGCAGTTATTAGAGTATTTCCAGAGGCTGAAAATTTAAAAAAGTTTAAATTAAAGTCTAAAAAAACGAGGGTAATAGTGGGGGATATTCCATCAAAATTTTTAGGAAAGGGAGATGATTTTTATTCTATCAGGGAATTTATTTATGGTGATGATAAAAAGGATATTAATTGGAAAAGAACAGCTTTTGCAAATAGATTGATGGTGAATCAATTTCTTTCAGAAAAGGCAGGCAATACTGTAATACTCTTGGATGTAAGAAGGTATGAAAAATCGGACGAGGACTATGAAACAAACTTAAAAGGATCAATTAAGGCAGCTTTAACATTATCCAATGTGATACTTTCATCCAGGAATAGGTTAGGATTAATAATATTAAAAAATACTGTTGATTGGATTTATCCAGGTTATGGTAAAAAGCAATATCTTAAGATTATGGAATCATTATTAAATGTAGAATCAGAATCAATTAGCTATATACCTCTAGAATATGGTAAACGCATAATTACAAAATTTTTCCCACCAAATTCAAAGGTGATAATAATTACTTCATTATTTGATAATAAAATAAACGAAATAGTATATGATCTAATTCTAAAAAGGTATGATTTATTGGTTTTAGTACCCTATTTTGAGAGTGCTATTCACGATACTGTAAAAGAAATAATTTCTTTTGAAAGAAGAACAAAGATTAGAATTATTTCTAAATATGCAAAGGTAATTGAATGGAACATAAATTCTCCTCTTACAAAATCCTTGGAGGTGGCTAAATAATGATAAAATTTAAAGAACCTTGGTATTTTAGATGGTTTCTTTTTTTTATTGTTTCCGTAATAATATTACTAATTTCAAAAAATATTTTAATGATGGATACTCTTCTATTGATTATTATTTCTTTTATTTTATTTATAATTGATTCAATTTATAGAGATGTTCTTTTATTTTATGTTGGTGTTATTACATTAATAGGTGCTATTATAGCTTCTAGCATGGGTGATAATCCTTTCAATTTTTTTGTATTGTTAATCTATTTAATAATAATTTTTATAGCACTAGATTTTATAGTATTATCATGGGAAAAAGAAATTAGTAGAAATTCATTATTTGAAATTTTAAAAATTTCATCAATTTCCATAATATTATCGTTTTTCTTTATACTGGTATTTTCAAACATTGTTATTATTGAAAGAAACATTATCACATTTACAATTATGATAACAATAATTCTCTTTTCATTATATTTTCTTATTGAATCAATTGAAAGATAATCTTTTTATCCAATAAATATTACATTTTTTTATGGTAAAAGTAATAATATTAAATCCTGTGAAAAAGGAATTTGAAATTGAAAATGTGAAAACAGTATTTGATATACTTAAAAAATTAAATTTGAATGTGGATGGATATATTGCACTTTTTAATGGAATGCCAATACCAGAGGATGAAAGTATTGATGGAAAAGAGAAAATAGAACTACTTCAGGTATTTTCAGGTGGATAAAGTACAGAGAATAATAGCATCTATTGACAGAATTTCTTTTACATTTATTGCCTTAAAACTTCTTGCTATATGGGGTAGCCT
>JAVZSA010000021.1:0-19869 GCA_038880255.1 Thermoplasmata archaeon | reverse complement strand
GAAAGATTATGAAAATGGGATAGTTAAGGAAGGTGTGGGGGCAGGGGGATCTGTTTACATTGCTGAAAAATATGGCATTAATGTAAGTGATATAGTTAAAAAAGTGGAGGAAATCTACGGAAATCTTATTGGAAAAAAATAGTATATTTGGTTAATTTTAATAAATTTACAAAATTTTTATCTTAGCTTTAATAGTAGAATATATGATAAAATAAATTTTTTCCATTTTAAATTCATATAAAGAAAAATTAATCATAAAGAATAGAATTAACATCAATATATTTTTTTATGAATTTTGCCAGGTTATTAATCTCCTTATTAAGACTGTAATTAATTTTTATTTTTTCCATACCATATTCCTGGAGAATATCATTTAGATATTTTTCTAAAAATTTTATGTTAAGAAAAATATCATGGAAATAAGTACCTATTACATTTTTTTCAAAGGATCCATCAAATTGGTATGTTTCAAATCCATTTTTATTATAAATTATAGAAAATGGTTTTTTAGAAAAGGATTTACCAAAATGAATCTCATAACCAGAAATTCTATAATTTTTAAATTGAGGATGAACAATTTCTCCTTTTATTAATGAAACGATCTTTTTATTATCAAATTTTGTTCTACTTTTCAAAATACCAAATCCAGGAATTTTTCCAATTTTTGTTTCAAAATTATCAATTATATATTCACCTAACATTTGGTATCCACCACAGATTCCTATTATCCTTTTACCTTCCCTGTAATTTTCAATAATTGCATCTTCAAATCCTTCATTTTTAAGATAGAGCATATCTGAAACAGTTAATTTCGTACCAGGGATTATAATTATATCTGAGTTTTTTAAATCTTCAGGCTTTTTTGAAAAATTTACTCCAATATTTTCAATATAATAAAATATATGAAAATCTGTCAAATTTGATATATGTGGCAATTTTATTATGGAAATCTTAATTTTACCCTCCTTTCCAGTCCAAGACCAAAGTGAATCCTCTTGAGGTAAATTAAAGTTCATATAGGGTATTGTTCCATAATGTTTTAATCCATATTTTTCATATAGAAAATCGTAGCCTTCTTTTAATAATGAAACATCTCCTCTGAACTTATTTAAAATATAACCGGAAAATTTTTCTTTCCCAATAATGTCAACAGTTCCTACAATGCTGGCAAATGCCCCTCCCTTATCTATATCTGCAACAAGAATATTCTTTGAATTTATTTTTTCTGCCAATTTCATATTTGCAATATCATACCTTAAGTTAATTTCTGCAGGGGATCCTGCTCCCTCTACTATAACTAAATCATTTTCCTCATTTAATATATTAAAATTTTTAATCACTTTATTAAAAATTTCATTTTTATCCCAATTCATATAATTACTTGCGTCTAACGTGCCAAAATATTTTCCTTCAACTATTACCTGCGTTCTGTTTTCCTCAGGTTTTAACAATACAGGATTCATTTTTACGTTTGGTGTTTTTCCACATCCTATTGCTTGTATTATCTGTGCATAAGCCATTTCCCCACCTATCCCTACACCTGAATTCAGAGACATATTTTGTGCCTTAAAAGGTACCACATTTAAGCCCATATCACTAAAAATTTTACACAATGCAGTTACGATTGTCGTTTTACCCACTCCTGATGAAGTACCCATAATAAAAATAGGTCTAAATTTCATAATTAATTCCCCTTACAGGATTAATATCAAAGTTTTTCAATTCATTCAAAAGAAAATCATTTTCAGATTTTTTTCTAATTGAAAATCTAATTGCTTTGGGTAAATGAAAAGAAGTACAATCTCTCACAAGCAATCCTTTTCTTTTTAAAATATCTTTTACTCCTCTTTTTCCCACATCTGCCAAAAAGAAATTTGCATCCGTTTTTAGGCCAGTCTTTTCTGAAATCCTTTTTCTTTCATTCCAAATCCTTTCAATTGAATTTTTCAAATATGAATCACTCTTTAATGAATACTCAATAAATTTACATCCCAGGCCACCAAGTGACCATGGCATTCTAAAATCTTTCATTTTTTTTATTATTCTTTTTTCTCCAAATGCATATCCCGCTCTTATTCCAGGAAGACCAAAGGACTTTGTAAAGCTCCTAAGTACAATTACATTATTACCATAATATTTAGGTCTTTCCTTGGAGAAATCAATAAATGCCTCATCTAGAATTATAAATGAATTATTTTTTTCTACAATTTCAAACAGTTCAGTAATATTTCTATAATACTTTCCTGTTGGATTGTTTGGATTTGAAAAAAATATTACACCATTTTTTAAATTAAATGATGTTAAATCAGGATCTATATCCCTAATGTAATTTATTTTCATGTTGAATAGTTCAGCCATTTTTTTATATTCACCATACGTATGTACCATAATTTGTGCCATTTTACCCCTAAAGGCATAGGAAACCATATAGAGTAATTCTGTTATACCAGCGCCAATCACCACTTCTCCATCAATTCTATATTTTTCCTTAATTTTATTTTCCAAATATTCACAATAGGGGTAGACAGATAAATCTGTTCCCATCAATTTTTTTAAAAATGGAGGTTTGTATGGGTTTACAGAGTAAGAAAAATCTAGCAGATCTTTTTCATCTTCTCTAGCACCACCATGGTAGACCATAGAAATACATCACCCCTATCAATATTATTATCCAAATAATACTCACGTATATTATATATTTAATTACCTTATCAATATCATTAATTCCCGGATATCTACTTCCCTCTATTTTATAGTAACCAATTTTTTCCAGAGTAACATTCAATATAGCGGAAATAGATGCAATTGTATACATTCCATTTATCTTTAATTTTCTATAATTCTTTAAATTTTTCCAAACACTGCGAGGAGAAAAGACTAATAGAATTAGGCCTGTAATTCTAGCAGGTATAAAATTCATTATGTCATCTATTCTAGCTGCAAATTTTCCAAAATATTCGTATCTTTCATTTCTATACCCTATCATTGAATCAAATGTGTTTACAATCCTGTAAAAAAATGCACCTACTACGCCAAAAAATAGAAAATAGAAAAGTGGTGAAACAATTGAATCAACAATATTCTCAGCCCCACTTTCTATCGCCGCCGAATAAAGATGTTCGAAATCAAGATTTTTCACATCTCTACTTACTATCATTGAAACATTTTTTTTCAATTCGTTTAAATCATTCACTTTACATTTTCTAACATGCCTTATTAAAGAAGCAATGGTAAATGATGATTTCAGGAAAAATGCTTGTATTAAAATAAATATTATAGTGTTAAATTTTGAAAACTTAAATATTTCAATAAGCAAAAAAATAAAAATAAATGAAACAAAAATAAATAAGAGCATACCTTGGAAAAATTCAAGATGTTTAGATCTTCTTTTTCTTTTTTTGTCAAAAAATTCAATAATTTTCCCTACCCAAACTACTGGATGTAAAATTTTTGGATATTCACCAATCAAGTCAATTAAAATTGCAATTAATAGAACAAATATTTCAATCATGGATAAAGCACTTCCGCACTTTGCCCATTCCCCTTTATTCTATACGGAATTACGTTTGTATTTTTTGAAACAAATCTAATACAATCATCCACCTCTTTTAAACTTGGTATTGAAAATTTATTGTTGATTGGTATCAAAGGATCCACCCTAAGTAGAGAATTAGATTTTAAGCTGTCCAAAAAACTGGCTATTTCCATAACGTTTTTACATCCAAGTTTTCTAACGTAAACTGTTTCAAATGAAAATTTTTCATTTATGTATTTCATCAAATTTTCTAAAGATTTTTTGTTTGATCTATGTGTAATCATTTTATGAACTTCATTGTTAATAGCCTTTATACTGAATGATATTCTATCAGATAAATTTACAATTTTCTCATTTAAAAGCTCACCATTTGTTAGAATGTTAATTTTTATATTTTTATTTTTTAATTCTAATAATAATGGTATCAGAGCAGTATCAATTGTTGGTTCACCCCCACCTAAAAAAACTTCCTTTATATTATTTTCTAGCAATATTTTTAAAACATTATCAATTGTTAAAAATTTTATACTTAAATTTTGAGATTGATTTTTTGACCAATGTATATCAAAAGTGTATTTCTTCATTATGCAAAATTCGCAATTCCAGTTACAACCTCTAAAAAAAATATAAGATGAAAAATCTTGAAATTTTGTTATATGATAAACCCTAGTAATCATGTGTAACCTGGGAATATATCTTGCATTGTAAGTTTAGGAATATTTGAGGAATATTGTGGATAAATTGTTTGGAAAATCATCTCTATACCAATAAATATTTGTGGGCCAGGCTCCTGAATTAAATAATCATTTAATATTATGAAATTTCTGTCCTTTATCGCAGTTATATTAGCTAATGAAGAATCATTTTCAATCTGTGGAATCAAGTATTTCTGATCCTGAGACAATATTATCCATTGTGGGTTTTCCATTATTAAATATTCCTTACTCATTATGAACCATGAATATCCAGTGGAAGCAATATTTATTCCGCCAGCAAGAACAATCATCTCATTAATGAATGTTTCCTCTCCTGCCGTCCAAAGTTGTGGATACCACCCAAGATAAAACAATTTTTCTTTATTTTGTATTGTTGATGTAACATTGTAAAGTGAATATAGCCATGAATTTATTTTCCCTGCAATTATGCTGGCATTTGAATATGTACCTGTTACATATCCAACTAAATAAAGATCATGTATTATGCCCTGCAAATTTTTAGGATCAAGAATTAAAACTGGAATTCCCAATGATTTAAGTTGCTGTAAACTTTGAGCATAATTCAAAGGATATGCAAGTACTAAATTTGGCGTTAAGTTTACAATTTTATCAATCGATATGTTTGTAACACCACCTATTTTTGTAATATTTTTTGTGGCATTTGGGAAATTATCATAAATTGTATCACCAACAATTTTACTTCCTAGACCTAAAGCAAAGGCAATTTGAGTACAGGAAGGTGCAAGTGATACAATTCTATTTACTGGCTGCTTTACACTAACAACATTGTTATCATCATCCACCACAGTAACAAAATTCCCTGAAATGTTATGTTTCTGTGTATTATACTGAATGGCATAACCGGCAACAAAACTTGCAATCACAAGTAGAACCACTATTATAACGGTCAAACTTTTTTTCATTTTTTCACCTCAACTTTACTTTACAAAAGGTAAATATACTTGAATTATTTAATCTTTTTTATGTGCGGTGAATTTAATTATTTCTATCGCATTGCGGAGGCATTAATATGTGCTAAAAAATATAGAGAAGCATCCTTTTTTTATGGTATATTGTTAAAATTAAAACCAGAAAATGCATCACTTTGGCACGGTTTTGCAAATTGTCTTGAAAAAATTGGAGATAGGGAAGGTAGTAAAATAGCATATGAAAATGCGCTTAAATATCATTTAATAGAAAATGACAGGAAATCTTTACTTTGGGGAGGTTGGGCCGCAATGAAATTGGGTAATATAGAATTGGCCTATAATCTATTTAAGAAATCATTAAAAGAAGATCCAAATTATGCATATACTTGGATTTCATTTGCTGCAGCAGCATCCAAAATTGGGAAAGATGATGAAGCTGAGGAAGCGAGAAAAATGTACAGGAATTTGGTGAAGAAAAACCCATATAAAAGGAGGGAATGCGAAGGTAAAGAAATGTTGGAGGAAATTTTAAAAAAATGTGATGGTATTTGGAAGGAATTTTTAGAATTGATGATAAATGAAATTGGTTGTGTTGATTATGAAGGATAAAATTCTCCTTTTAATTTCAGTAGTAATACTTTTTATATCATTTATAATATCATTGGGGATAGGTGCAGTATCAATTCCTTTTATGGATGTTATTTCAAGGGTTTTTGATCCTAGGAATGATCCATATTCTATAATAATATGGCAATTGAGAATGCCAAGAATATTATTGGCTGCTCTAGTAGGTGCATCTCTTGCAGTTTCAGGTGCAGTGATGCAAGGTCTTTTTAGAAATCCATTGGCAGATCCATATGTAACAGGTACAGCTTCTGGAGCAGCATTAGGAGCTACAATCTCAATGTTTTTTGGCTTTGTATTTCTAAATATTTTTTTCCTTCCATTATTTGCATTTATTGGTGCACTTTCAACAACAATAATTGTACTCATAATATCTAGTTTTTCTGGGAATTTGAAGAGTGAAAATATGCTACTTGCAGGTATTGGAGTTTCAATATTTTTAAGTGCAATAGTTTCACTACTATTATACCTTTTGGGAAAAGACCTACAAACGGTATTCTACTGGTTAATGGGTACTTTTTCTGGAGCCACCTGGGTAAATGTTTATATCACAATGATTGTTGTTGTTCCTTCAATAATTTTGATTGAAATATTTTCCAGAAACATTGATCCATTAATGCTAGGTGAAGATCATGCTTATTCTCTTGGTATAGATGTTAAAAGGGAAAGGATAATACTCTTCCTTTTGTCATCCCTAATTACAGGTATAAGTGTTGCCTTTTCAGGTATAATTGGTTTTGTTGGTCTTGTTATTCCACATATTGTTAGACTCTTAATAGGACCAAATAATAGGGAACTTATATTATCCTCAATTTTTCTTGGCGGAGCATACATGGTAATTGCTGATACAATTTCTAGATCATTTAATGTAATAATGGAACTTCCAGTTGGAATAGTCACATCAATTATTGGAATACCTGTATTTTTAATATTACTTGTTAGGGTGAAAAATTATTGGAGGTGATTTTATGTTAAGAGTGGAAAACTTAGAATTTTATTATGGTGAAAAAAAAGTAATTGATAAAATCAACTTCAATTTAGAGAAGGGGGAAATATTGGGTATACTAGGTCCTAATGGATCAGGAAAAACAACAATAATAAAACTTGTGGGTGGAATTCTTAAGAAAAATGGTGGAAAAATAAAAATATTTGAAAAAGAAATTGAAAAGTATTCCAGAAAAGAACTTGCAAAAAAGATTTCTATTGTTCCCTCAGAACTTGAGCCAGGTTTTGATTTTACAGTCTATGATATAGTTTCCATGGGAAGATATCCATATTTAGGTCTTTTTGATACATTAAATGAAAAGGATCTCCATATTATTGATGAGGCAATGAATATAATGGGCATTAAACATTTGGCAAATAAATCAGTTAGGGAAATTTCAGGGGGCGAAAAACAGAGGATGCTTATTGCAAGGGCTCTTGCTCAGGATACGGAAATTTTGCTCATGGACGAACCCACATCAAACCTTGATATAAAATATCAGGTGGAAATACTTGAACTTATAGAAGGAATAAGGAAAAGGAACAGAGGTATTATTATTACTCTACATGATGTGAACATGGCAATTAGGTACTGTACAAAAGTGGCATTACTCTCCAATGGTAAAATTTACATGATGGGTAATCCAGATGAAGTAATAAATGAAAATAGTATTTTAAATGTTTATGGTGTTAATGGAAAAATTATGAGGAATGGCAACGGTAAAATAGTTTATATTATTCCTGAAAAAATTCAATAGGTTTTGAAAGGTGTCTTCTTGCCACTATAGGAACTTGGTATATCCCAAAATTCAAACTCCTTTCTAATTTTTTATAAATTGGTTCTTTTACATAGGTACCACATTTTTTACATCTATATCCTTTATTTTTTCCGACAGATTCCATGGATTTCCCACATATTGGGCATTTAGGTATTTCCTTTACATAAACATCGACCAAATTTCTTATTTTAATTTTCTCAACGTTAATCGTCCTTGGGTATTTTTTTATACTTCCATATACAGTTATTTTATCACCTTGAATCAAATTTTTTATAACTTCTCTAAATTCCTTAGTTTTTTCATATGCAGCACATTCAATTTCACCTGTAGGATCCTTTATTGAAAATATCACATGACCCCCTTTAATTATTCTTGGTTTTGAATTTATTATTCCATTCACAATAACAGAATCATAGGGTTTTATTTGTGAAATCCTTTTTTTCACAAGATGATCATCTGTACCTTGATTTGTTTCAAAAATAATGTATCCATCATATGGATCACTTTTTACAATTGAAAGAGCCTTAAAAAGGTCCCATGGATCTATTCCTCTAATCCCAAATAAAACTGGTGTTTTTGTTTCAGGTTTTATTGCCACATGATCATTTTTATAATCATAATTTTCAAAAGTGGATGTTATTTTTTTATCCATTTCAATTACAGAAAATTTATCCACAAATCTTTCATCGAGCCATTTTTCCCTTGGAAGGTATGTTATTAGTTCATAGGTCTTTTTCTTTGGTTTCCAGGAAATTGCAGCAGATGCACCAATTAAACCCCTTTTACTTTTATATCCAAAAAATTGTGTATTTTCAATATAATTGTAAATTTCATCCAGATTTATTACAGATCTCACAGCTTTCCAATAAATTTTTTCTGTTAACTTTTTTTTAGTTATTACAATTCCAGGTGAAGTTTTTTTATCATCAAAAATTGCAAATTTTTCCACAATTTCCTTTACATTATCTAAAATATTATCATAATCGACCTCTTTTCCCCTTTGATAGGAATAAATTTCTTCTCCTTTAAATTCACCTACCTTTCTTTTTTCACCTATTCCTTTACCTACCCTTAATGCAATGGCCGCATTACCCCTTGTTTTCCATGGTATGTTAGGATTAAGTCTTACCAATCTAGGGAAACCTATAAGATCTAAGTTTAGTTTCAATAATATTTGTGGAGCTAAATATGTTGTGCACATTCCTTCTGATGAATCTGTATCATCAACTCCAATCCACATCGGAATTAAAAATACCTCTTATCTATTAATCTTTTTACCAAACTTTTTATTTTACAAAGTTATTTTATTTATCTATGATAGAAGAAATTTTTGCTGGAATACTCATCGTTCTTTCCATATTTTTTATATATATTTCCATTAACTCTTGGAGGATTATGAGGGAAAGAAAATATCTATTTTTAATGTTTGTATTTTTTGTTTTTTTGTTAAAAGGTATTTCATACATTTTTTTAATGCCAAGTTATATTTATCCCACCCTTGATGCAATTGTGCTCATATTTCTTTATATAGTGATAATTGCAAGGTGAATATTGTTGCCAAAGGATTTAATGAAAAGAAAGCTAATCTATGAGGTCATAGAAAATAACCCTGGAATACATTTTAGAGAACTTCTTAGAAAGTTAAACCTAAATGTTGGTGATCTTCAGTATCATCTTGATGTTCTTGAAAAACAATATCTAATTATATCAAAGGAAGAAAGTGGGTATAAAAGATATTATCCCAGGGCTATGGAAAAACCTGAAGAAAAAAAGTATCTTCCATTTCTTAGACAATCGATTCCAAGGAAAATAATCATTATAATTTTAGAGAATGATAGTGCAGACATTGAAATGATTGAAAATGAAACAAAATTAAATAGAAATACAATTTTTTATCATATTAAAAAAATGTTGAACAATGGAATAATAAATAAAATTGAAAAAGAAGGAAAAATAATCTATTCTGTAAATAATAGTGAGGAGGTAGCTAGAACAATAATAAAATATAAAGAGAGTTTTCAGGATAAATTTGTGGACAAATTTATAGAATTTTGGGAAAGATCATGATTTTCTTTTTAATAATATTGCACCCGAAACGATAATTCCAATTCCAAAAAGAATTCCAAGAAATGGATAAGGACTTAGGGTAAATTTTGTTACTTCAGATGTAATTGGCAGGGTTATTTTTGAATAGACTGTAGTATTTCCATTTATAACATCTGAAAAAATAATTATATTTTGATTATTTGATCTATAAACTGTCCCATTTGAAAACTCAAACTTAGCATTATTTATTTTTATTTCGTTTTGTGGTGGTCCATTAAACTCATAATTCATATTTTTATCAATCATGCTTATTTCATTTATTTGAAATGTTTTGTTAAAAATATGACCGATAATAGCTATACTTTTACTTTTTATTTTTGATGCATGAAAAATTATTAAAATATTCAATGAATTGTTTAATTTTTCCAATAACATAGTAAATCTATATGCCGAATGTGATGTTTCTGTACTAATAGTATAATTTA
Source organism: Thermoplasmata archaeon (assembly GCA_038880255.1). Classification (GTDB taxonomy): domain Archaea; phylum Thermoplasmatota; class Thermoplasmata; order Thermoplasmatales; family ARK-15; genus ARK-15. The sequence continues at coordinate 9,771 of JAVZSA010000021.1, read as the reverse complement.
TTTTATCATCACTTGAAAATTTCTTTTGCCAAGTAAGATTATTCAACTCATCATACATATTTTTTAAAATTATTCTACTCACTACAAAAGTGATGGAAACATTTGAGCTATTAACTATGATCAAAGGATAGTTCTTTCCAAAAAGGATTGAATAACCGTATTCATTTACATTGATATAGGATGAATTTTCATTTATTGAAAGTATACCTGGCATTATTAAAATGGAAATTATTAAAATTGATGTAATTTTCACTTTTTTCTCACCTCATAAATCATAATAAATCCAATAATTATTGCTAATAAAATTATTGATATTGCTAAAAAACTTTGGAGGTCCTGATTTTGTACTTGAATAAATTCTAATGTATCATTTCCTGGTGGTAAATAAATTGAATAAACTGTATAATTATCTATTTTTAATATTTTATAATTGGAATAATTTTTACCATTTAAATATATTTGATAATTCTTTGTTAAATTGTAAAAATAAAATAAAAAATACTTTTCCCCAGAATTAAAGTTGAATGAAAATTTTAATTCATTAAAATTTTCTGTGGAATTAACATAAATATTTTGCATAGTATAGTTTCCGTTTATCATAATTATACCACCCAAATCAGGTCCTGAAAGATTATGAAGAACTGGAGCAAAAATTGTAGTATTGAAAAAAAACGTTGATGAAGAATTTGTTGTAATTTCATTTTCTTCTAATTCAAAATTTCCTAAAAAGTTTATTATTAAATTACCGTCATTCGCAATTACACCATTGAACGTTATCGCTTTTTGAATATCAATATTTTCATAAAATTCAATTGTATAGTTAATATTCTTATCCCTTATGTTTATTATACCTCCATTGTTAATCTCTATTTTAAACTGTGAATTTATATAAACAAAACCATTTGGTATAATTTTCCATTCACTCTTATTTTCATTGTTAAACTTTATTTCTTTAATAATGTTATTACCAAAACAAGAAACATTGAAAATATTTCCGTATTCATCATTTGAAAATGATATGAAATCATAATTCCCATTATATCCAATAGAAAATGGTAAAGAAATTAAAACGAATATTGAGAATAATGCAAAAATTACTTTCATTCCAATATGATTATTTTTAAAATGGTATATTAGATTTATTGTACAAATTTTTCTTTCAATTAGAATAAAGATTATATATAGTAATTCATTTTTTATTCATGTGAATATAATATTCTTTATAGCATCATTTGTCGCAATATTTTCAATAGTAAATCCATTTGGATCAATACCATTTTTCTCCACTATGACTCAAACATATACTAAGGAGGAGAAGAAAAAGACCCTTAAAAAGAGTATAATTGTAGCAACACTTGTATTAGTTGTTTTTGGAATTGGTGGTAAATATATCTTTATGATCTTTAATATTAATGTTGATGTATTCAAAATTGCAGGTGGAATTTTATTATTCAAGGTAGCATTTGATATGATGCATGGAAAATATACAAGATCAAGACTATCAGATTCTGAAAGGGCAGAAATAGAAGAAAAGGAGGCTGTGGGCATAGTTCCACTTGGTGTTCCCCTCTTGGCTGGCCCAGGAGCAATAACAACAGTAATAATTTATGTAACTGAGAAAAGTGTTACAATTATAGACCAGGCTATGGTATTTGTATCAATATTCATTGTAATGATTATCTCTTACTATCTTTTGTATTTTTCAGACATATTTTTTAAGTATCTAGGTAAAACAGGAAACCAGGTAATATCAAGAATAATGGGTTTAATACTTGCCGCCATGTCAATAGAGTTCATTGTGGAAGGTATAAAGGATTTAATTTGATCATTTTGTTGGATAATTCGGTACTTCTGTTATTATTGTTACATCATGCGGATGACTTTCCCTTAATCCTTCACCCGTCATCCTAATAAATCTTGAATTTTTTCTTAGTTCATCAATGTTAGCTGCACCAACGTAACCCATACCACTCTTTAAACCTCCAACAAGCTGGAATATCACACCTTCCAATTTTCCCTTGTAAGGTACAGCTCCCTCAACACCTTCAGGAACATATTTTGTTTCTCCAATTTTTCCATACCTATCAGAAATACCTTTTTGAATTACACCAAGTGATCCCATACCCCTGTAAGATTTGTATTTTCTTCCACCTATCATTATTTCCTGGCCAGGGGCTTCGTCTGTTCCAGCAAGAAGATTACCTAGCATAACAGAATTTGCTCCAGCAGCAATTGCCTTAACAATATCCCCAGAGTATCTTATACCTCCATCGGCTATTACAGGAACACCATGAGTTTCCGCTACTTCTGCTACCTGCGATATTGCCTCAAGCTGTGGTACACCCACACCTGCCACTATTCTCGTTGTGCATATGGATCCAGGTCCTATTCCTACCCTAAGACCATCAGCACCTATGGAAATTAAATCTTCAGCAGCTTCTGCTGTTGCTATATTCCCCACTATTAAATCAGTATCAATTTTTCTCCTCATTTCTTTTACAGATTCAAGAACCTTAATATTGTGTGCATGTGCAGTATCCACTATAATTACATCCACATCTTCCTTTTGAAGAATTTCTGCCCTTCTTATATCAAATGGGCCAACAGCTGCCCCTACTCTTAATCTACCTTCATCATCTCTTATGGAATTTGGATATTTTTCCCTTTTTATTATATCCTTTGAGGTTATTAAACCAATTAGCTTTCCATTGGAATCAATAATTGGAAGTTTTTCAATCCTATGTTTCTGCATTATTGTCATAGCTTCTTCAAGTGTTATATTTTCCTTACCAGTAATGGGATTTCTTGTCATTACCTCCTCTACTTTTATATTTTTTTCTTTTAAAAACCTCACATCCCTTCCGGTTATTATTCCAACAAGTTTTTCATTTTTAACAACAGGTAAACCAGCAATCTTTTTTTCTGACATTAATTTTATTGCCTCACTTACTGCACTATCTGGTGTAATTGTGATTACGTCTTTAATTATTAAACTTTCTTCCCTTTTTACTGATCGTACAGCCAATCTTTGCTCTTCCACTGTTTGATTTCTGTGTATTATACCTATTCCCCCAAGATGTGCCATACCAATTGCCATTTCAGGACCTGTTACAGTATCCATTGGAGAGCTAACTATCGGAATGTTTATCTTTAAATTTTTTGTTAATTTTGTACTAATATCCGTTTCATTTGGATCCACCTTAGTCTTGGATGGAATTAAAAGAACGTCATCAAATGTTAATCCAAGTTTTATATTCCTAAACTTTTCTACAAACATATAATTATTAATAATTTTTCATATAAAAATATTTTGAAAATTTTAAAAAGTTTATTCATAATATAAAAATGTTTAAGTAGTTTTTAAATTAAATTAATAATAAAATTAAGGTGCAGGTGAAAATGATCGATAAAAAAATAATAATGAGTGAATCGATTTCATATGTTGAAAAATTTGGTATAGATGTAAGAAATGATCCATTTCCATGGTTTATTCTATCCATACTTTTTGGTGCAAGAATTTCTGAAAGTATTGCAGTAAGGACATTCTATCTTTTGAAAAGTGAAAATTTGATCAGTCCTGAGGAGATAATTAAAAGGGGATGGGACGATATTGTGTATATTCTTGATTTTGGAGGTTATACGAGATATGATTTTAAGACTGCAACAAAATTAATCAATGTTTCAAGAAATGTTATTCAGAGGGGTGGATTTAAAAATATAATGGAAAAATATGAAAATACGGAATCTCTGGTTAAAGAATTAAAATCACTATCCAAAGGAATTGGTGATATTACCATAGGCATTTTTATGAGGGAGATTGTGGATATTTGGAAAAATGCAAAACCAATTCCATCAAATTATGTGAAAATAGCAATGGAAAATCTGAATTTAAAAACAGATGATTATAAAAAAATTGGCGTGAAATATTCTTATTATGAATATTTCCTTCATAAAATTGGAAAGAAATGTTTAAAAAAGTTGTGTAGATCTTGCCCAGTAAATGAATTTTGTAAAAATAAACAAAATGTTTAGATAATTTAAAAAAAATTAAAATAGTATACTTAAATTTATATTTTGATGAAAAAAATTGAATTAAAAAATAATATTGTTGATGACATTTCATTTGGGGCAATAGTGCAAATTAGGGATGAACTTTTAAAAATGCAGAGGGAAGGCAAAAAGGTATATAGAATGGAATCTGGGGATCCATCTTTTTCAATACCTGATCATGTGAAACAAGCAATATGTGAGGCATTAATGAATAATAAAACACATTATACGGATTCAACTGGAATACCTGAATTAAGAGAAGCGATAGCGGAAAAACTTAGATCAAAAAATAAAATTAGTAAAGCGTCCTCTGATAATGTTTTTGTGACAAATGGTGGAATGAATGCACTATATATTGTATTTCGTTCTTTACTTTCAAAAAATGATAAGGTAATAATTCCAGATCCAATGTGGACAGAAATAAATGAAATAATAAAATTATCACTGGGAAATGTAATACATATGCCATACCTTGACTATTTGGATATTAATAAATTTAAAAAGTATAAGAATGTGAAGGCAATTTTTATTAATTCACCCCATAATCCGACTGGAAAAGTATTAACAAAGGAAGCAATGAGAGAAATAATAAACTTTGCAAGGGAAAATGGAATTTTTATTGTTAGTGATGAAGCATATGAGGATGTAATTTTTGATGGTAGAGAACATTTCAGTCCAGCCTCAGAATATGAGAATACAGTTTCATTATTCTCAATGTCAAAAAGCTATGCAATGAGTGGTCTCAGAATAGGTTATATTTTTACTGAAAATGAAAAATTAAAGGAAAGAATAAAGAAGATGCTCAGGGTAACAATAAATGGAGTAAATTCAGCAACACAATATGGAGCTCTAGCAGCATTGAGAGGCCCTCAGGATATAGTGGAAAAAATGAGAAATGAGTATCAAAAGAGGAGAGATATTATATATTCATCAATTAGTAATACAAAGTATCTTGAACCCGTATTTCCAGAGGGGGCATTTTATTTATGGGCAAAAATAAAAAAATATCCTAATGGTATTAGTAATGAATGGGAATTTTCAAAATTTATCCTTAAAGAAGCCAATGTTGGAACCACCCCAGGTCCAGTGTTTGGGAGTATGGGAACAAATCACATTAGATTTGCTTTTAGTATAAAAACCGAGGAAGTAATTGAGGCATCAAAAATTCTGGAGGAAAAACTTTAAGGTGAATAGAAGGTATTATATACTATTTCTTATTGTAAGATTTGATTTCCATGACATTCGCAGAAGCTGTAAATAGAAAGTTAAACAAGAAAATATGTATGAAATGTTACGCTAAAAATCCTCCAAATGCAACCAGGTGCAGAAGATGCGGTTATAAGGGATTAAGACCAAAGAGAAAGGAGAGGAAAGGTGCTTAAAATTTTCCGCCTGTGAGCAATATTTTTGAAAGAGAATCTTTAATATTATTTTCTAAGCCCTGTTCATTAATTTTTCTTATTGTTTCTTTAACATCATATTCCTTTCTTATAATTTTCACCTCTCCAGTCTTTGTATCTAATATGGCAAAGGAAGCTCTAATATCTCCGTCTCTAGGTTGACCTAGACTACCTGGATTAATAAATGTTGTTTTATTTATTTTTTTAATCATTGGAAGATGTGTGTGGCCGAAAATAACAAAATCACTTTCTGTATTTTTAAATTTATAAAGTAATGTTTTATCATCAGTTTCTGGTAATACATAATCATACAAATAATCCATCAAAGATGCATGAACCATTGTAAACTTTATACCATCAATTTCAAAATTGTTGAACATAGGGAGAAGACCTAGAAAATTTAAATGCCTTTTATTTAGATTCTTTTTAAAATATTTTCTCGTGATTACGGAAATTTCGTGATATTTTTCAGAACATTTGCAATCTATATCAAATGCGTTTGCGGCATCATGATTTCCCATAACACTTTTATAAGCATTTTTTATAAGAAAATCCACCACCTTTTCAGGTTCAGGGCCATAATCAACAGCATCACCGGCAAACACAAGGAAATCATAATTTTCTGAGTCCAATGTTTTTAAAGAATCAAAATTGCCATGGATATCAGAAATTATTATAATTTTACTCATCAATTGATTATATTTTTTAAAAATATTTAAAGATTTTTAAAAAACTAAGTCAAAATTCTTTAATTGCTGAAGAACATAAGATCTAATTTCATCTGCATTTGGTAGTTTTTTAACAACCTTGCCCTTTTCCAACACAGTTTCAATTGCCTCCTCCATTTTCTCACCACATTTCTTACATGTAGGTGTAATACCATTTATTGGAGTAACAGCATAATTTCCACATTTTTTACATACATATACATTTTTCTTGCCGGAAAATTTACCCTTTTTAGCTAAGGGTTTTCCATCCACTTCCACTATATCCATTGCATAATCAATTGTAGAAGCACTGGAAATTGTTGTTCCTACCCCAAAACCATCCGCACCCGCTTCAACCAATTCCTTTACATTTTCTTCCTTAATTCCCCCTGAAACAATTATATCAATATTCTTAAAACCCCTTAATTCCAGTTCCCATTTTACTTCTCTTATTATATGTGGGAAACTTCCTCTTCTTGATGATGGAGTATCCAATCTTACACCACTAAGATTTTTTATCAATTCAGCAGCCTTTATGGATGCAAATTTTTCATCACCAAATGTATCAACAAGTGCAATTCTTGGCACTGAGGCATCTAAATCCTCATCAAATTTCTTCCAGGCATTTTCCTCACCCATCACAAGTATCAATGCATGTGGCATGGTTCCTTTTGGTTTAATGCCCAATTTTTCAGCACCAATTACACTTGAAACTGAATCACACCCACCAATGTATGAATATCTATCAATCATTGGAGCAAGTGCAGGATGCATCCTTCTTACACCAAATGAAAGAAGTTTCTTTTCACCTATTAATTTTTTAAATCTTGCAGATTTTGTTGAAATACCTGAGGCTTCACATATAAGACCTAAAATGGGTGTTTCATAAATTGCAAATTCCTGGTAATCCCCTTCCACACTCATTACAGGTACGGGAATACCATTTTGATCAAAGGGTGTGAAAATCGTTCCCTCTCTTAGTGATTTAACAGTGACATTTTTACCCTCCAATAAATGTATTACTTCCTCAAGCCCTGAAAACACTATCCAAGGATATTCATGATCCTGTGTAGTTATTTCCATAACTACATTTTTGTGAACATTTTCTTTTCTTAAAATCTCAAGAGTATTATTAAAATAAATGTCAGTAGTTTTCCCAGATAATATTTCCTGTTCATCTGCAATGTAGAAATTCATACAACTTCACCTATATTTTCGAGATTGATAATCATTGTTCCATATATAGTTTTCATATATTTTAAACCAAATTCTTTATTACTTTCTTTCATCGATTCTGTGCAGTCTCTAACCACATAAGTTTCGTAACCTAAAAAGAATGCATGTCCCACTGTATGAAGAACACATATATCTGTACTTATACCTGCTACAATTATCTTTTTTATGTTTCTTTCCTTTAAGATATTTTCAAGGTTTGTGTTGAAAAAAGCATCATAGGTATGTTTTTCAATAATAATATCCCCAGGTTCAACATTTAAATCTTGAATTATCTCAGAAGAATAAGATCCTTTCATAGCATGTGGCCCCCATACCTTCAGTTCTGGATCACTATCCACATGCGAATCCTTCGCAAAAATAATGGTAAACCCCTTTTCCCTTGCAATCCCAATTAATTTTTTTAAGTTTCCAACAATTCCCATTGCTCTCTTTGAACCAAATTTTCCATCCACAAACTCATGAATCATATCTACTATTATGAGAGCAATCATATGTTTTATATATTATAAGCAATAATTTAAATTTTTTCAAAAGATAAAATATAAACATTTAGAAATTTTTTAACGTAACTAGAGAAATCTTCAATTTAACCAAAAAGTAAAATGAATAAAAATAACAATATGCACTAAAAAATATTACGTGGGACAAGAATAATTTACAGAATCAATTGATAAAAATTTGATAAAAGTAAAATTTAAAGAAAAAGAGTAAAAACATCAGAATAGTATACCATATCCCATTTGTGAAAATTTCTTATTTAAAGCCTTTTTTAACTAAAAAGATAAAGAATAAGTGCTATGATTATGGGATATGGGTGATAAAATAATAGATACAATTCCCCATCAATTAGCATTCTAAAATACATATAGTATATTTACATACGTAAAAGTAATTATTAACTATGAAATAAGAAGTTCCATCTCTAAAAATGAAATCGATCACTTTATTATAACAAATTTTAAATAATTTAAATAATAATGAAATGGATGTGATTTCAGTGTTACCAAATAGTTCTAAAATAAAAACATATTCGATGGATACATTACCTATGCGTGGCTTTGTATGGTGGGTAACTATTCTTTCATCAATGGGTATGTTTATGGATGGCTATGTTCTCACAATATTCTCCGCTGCTACAATACTGCCTGTAGGGCTTAAGAATGTTTTTCATCCAACAAGCTTTGAATGGGGTCTCATGGGTGCTGCAACACTCTTGGGCATGTTTATTGGTGCAATAACATTTGGGAATCTCGCCGATAAGGTAGGTAGAAAAAAGTTATATATATATGACCTTAGCTTCACATCGCTATTTATGTTTTTGACGGTATTTTCTACAAATTGGTACATGTTTTTCCTTTTTCAACTTATTGCTGGAATTGGAATCGGCGCTGATTATCCAATAAGTTCTTCTTTGCAAGCCGAATTTTCACCCAAATCAAAGCGTGGTGTTTTACTTGTATTGAATATTTTTATGTGGACTATAGGTAGCATCGTTTTTTTATTAATCTCAATACCACTTTATTATACTGGTGCTGTTGCTTGGAAGCTCATGTATGGAACAGCAGCTATAATACCTCTTTTTGTTATTATATTGAGAAATATACTTCCTGAATCCCCGAGATGGCTAATGTTAAAAGATAAAAAAGATGAGCTTGTAAAGGCTGTGAATCATATATCGAAGGCTGTTGGCACCACACCTGAGGGTCTAATAGAAGGAATTAATATTGAATATGGTAAGTCATCTTTTAAAGAACTTTTTTCAAAAAGGTTTATTTCCCTTACACTTTTTTCATCAATTGCATGGTTTTCTTATGATGTTTCTAGTTATGGTGTATGGACATTTACTCCAACAATATTTGTCAGTCTGGGAGGTACATACATAAGTTCTATAATTGGAGATTTACTTGAAGAAATACCTACTTTTATAGGCTTTATCATCTGTATTTCGTTGGTTGAAAGAATTGGAAGAAAACCACTTGAGGAATATGGATTTTTTTTAGCAGGAATTTCACTTGTCCTATTTGGAATATACACCTATTTTGTAGAAAAACCTATTTTTTTGGCTGCATTTTTTGGATTTGCGTTAATGCATATTTTTCATAACATTGGTCCAACTAATCTTACATATGTATACCCATCAGAAGGTTATCCTACAAGATTAAGAGCCACAGCTCACGGTTTTTCCACATCAGTTAGTAGATTAGGTGGTGTATTGGGAATTAGTGCGTTCCCTGTAGTTTTAAGCTCGCTTAATCTTTCTGGTGCTTTATTTATGTTTGCTGCTTTTGAATTTATTGGTTTTACCGTCACTAAACTTTGGGCGCCTGAAACAAAGGGTATTTCATTAAAATAATATAAAATAAAGAATAATTAATATT
>JAVZSA010000020.1:0-20589 GCA_038880255.1 Thermoplasmata archaeon | reverse complement strand
TTTTTCTTGCTTAAGTCATTTTATAAAAAAAGATGGGGGTAGGAGAATGTTTTGGGTCACATCTAGTTAAATTGAGCGACCAGATTTTATTCCAATCCAAAAAAGTTTTTAACATGTTTGATAAGGATCATAACCTGATCCTCAAGTAGCATATATTGTGAAAGAAATTGTTACTTATGAATTTAGAAAAACTATCGACAATTATAGGCAATTATAGGATTGTTCACGAAAAATATATTTATAATTAGGCTATTTAGAATTTTAGGTGGTTCTTAATGAAGTACATCTATTTTTTCGAAGAAGGAAACAAAGATATGAAAGATCTTTTAGGTAACAAAGGAGCAGGGCTTTCTGAAATGACAAATTTGGGGTTGTCCGTTCCCCCTGGTTTTACCATTACAACAGATGCATGTAAGGTATATATAAAAACAAATAAGTTTCCCGAAAATTTATGGAATGAAGTCTTAGAGGCCATGGATAAATTGGAAAAGAAATCTAATAAAAAATTTGGTGATGAAAAAAATCCTCTTCTTGTATCTGTAAGATCAGGTGCCCCAGTTTCAATGCCAGGTATGATGGATACTGTTTTAAATGTGGGATTAAATGATAAAACAGTTCTAGGCCTTTATAAAAAAACAAATAATGAGCGTTTTGCCTATGATTCTTATAGAAGATTACTTCAAATGTATGGTAAAATTGTTTTAAATGTTCCTGGTGAATATTTTGAAATGGCAATGGATGAACTAAAGAAAAAGTATGGTGTAAAAAACGATGTTGATCTTAATGCTTCTTCCTTGAAAGAGCTTGTTGAGATTTATAAAAAAATTATAAAAGATAATGGAAAAGAATTTCCACAAGATCCATATAAACAACTTGAACTTTCAATCAAAGCTGTATTTGAATCTTGGAATAATGAAAGGGCAAAGGTATATAGAAAATTAAACAATATACCAGAAGATCTTGGCACTGCTGTTAGCATAGTAATGATGGTTTTTGGAAATATGGGGCCAGATTCCGCCACTGGTGTAGCCTTTACCAGAAATCCAAGCACTGGTGAAAAAGTACTTTTTGGGGAATATTTAACAAATGCACAGGGTGAGGATGTTGTTGCTGGTATTAGAACACCAAAACCAATTTCAGAAATGGAAAAGGAAATCCCTGAAGCATATAAAGAGCTTGTAAGGAGTGCAGAGATTCTTGAAAAGCATTATAGGGATGTTCAGGACATAGAATTTACTGTAGAAAATGGAAAATTTTATTTGCTTCAAACAAGAGGAGCAAAAAGAAATGCAAAAGCAGCTGTTAAGATAGCTGTTGATTTTTACAAGGAGAAAATAATAGATAAGGAAGAAATGATAATGAGGGTAGATCCTTCACAAGTAGATCAACTTCTACATCCACAAGTAGATGAAAAGGCAAGTAAAACGATAATAGCAAAGGGTCTTGCAGCTTCACCTGGAGCAGGGATTGGTAAGGTTGTTTTTGATCCAGATACTGCTGTTTCACTTTCACAAAAGGGCGAAAAGGTAATATTGGTAAGGCCAGAAACAATGGCTGATGATGTTCATGGTATAGCAGTATCTCAGGGTGTTCTTACATCAAGAGGTGGAATGACATCACATGCAGCAGTTGTTGCCAGGGCAATGGGTAAACCTGCTGTGGTGGGTAGTGAAGAAGTAAAAATTGATATGCAATCAAGATCTTTTACATCAAGGGGATTTACTGTTAAAGAATTTGATATTATAACTGTGGATGGAACAACAGGTTCAGTTTATTATGGTTCAGTTCCCGTGTCAATTCCAGGACTTTCACCAGAATTGAAGGAATTTTTAAAGTATTGTGATGATGTAAGAAAGCTTGGAGTAAGAGCCAATGCTAATACCCCCGAAGAGGCATCAATTGCAAGGGAGTTTGGTGCAGAGGGTATTGGTCTTGCAAGGACTGAAAGAATGTTCCTTGGATCTGATAGATTACCAATAATGCAAGCGATGATAATGAGTAAAACAAGGGAGGAAAGGATAGAACATCTTAATAAATTGCTCGAAATGCAAACGAAGGACTTTGTCGAATTTTTCAGAATAATGGATGGTTTACCAGTAATTATTAGGTTATTAGATCCACCATTACATGAATTTTTACCTAAGCACCTTGATTTAATAAATGAAATAAACGAACTGAAAATAAAGTTAAAGGAGGCAAAATCACTAAAGGAAATGGATGGAATTATAGATGAAATAAATGGAAAGGAAAGGTTACTCAAAATTGTGATGGGTCTTGAAGAATTCAATCCAATGATTGGATTTAGAGGGTGCAGAGTAGGTATAGTTTACCCTGAAATATATGAAATGCAGGTCAGAGCAATAATAAGGGCAGCTGTAAAAGTGAAAGAAGAAGGAAAAAATGTAATTCCTGAAATAATGATACCACTTGTAGGTATTGAGGGAGAAATAAAACTACTGAGGGAAAGGTTGATTCCAGTCGCAGAGGAGGAATCTAAAGGAAAAATAAAATATATGTTTGGTACCATGCTTGAGGTCCCTAGGGGTGCATTTGTTGCTGATAAAATCGCAAAACATGTGGATTTCTTCTCCTTTGGCACTAACGATCTAACACAGATGACATATGGTTTTAGTAGGGATGATGTTGAAGCAATATTTTTGAATAAATATCTAGAATATGGAGTTTTAAAGAATAATCCATTTGAGGTATTGGACAGGGAAGGTGTGGGAGAGCTTGTGAGAATAGCAAGTGAAAGAGGTAGAAAGGGAAATCCAAAACTTGAACTTGGAATATGCGGTGAACATGGTGGTGATCCTTCCTCAATAGAGTTTTGCCATATTGTAGGCCTTGATTATGTATCCGCATCACCTTACAGAATTCCAATAGCAAGATTAGCGGCTGCACAGGCAGCAATTAAAAACAAAAAGAATTTAAATAAATGATAAACATAAGGTGAAAACATGAGTATTATAGATGATATAAATATTAGAAAGGTCCTCGATTCAAGGGGTAATAAAACGGTGGAAGTTGATATCCTAACAATTTCAGGTGCATTTGGTAGTGCAATTGCACCTGCAGGAGCAAGTAAAGGTTCTCATGAAGTATTGGATTATCCTCCAAAGGGTATTGATGAGGCAATTAAAATATATAAAGAAAAGGTAATTCCTGAACTTATTGGTATGGATGTTTTAGATCAAAAATCAATAGATTCACTCCTTCATGAAATAGATGGAACTGAAAATTTTTCAACCATTGGAGGTAATTTAGCAATCGCAACATCAATCGCAGCTTCAAAAGCGGGAGCAGATTTCCTTGGTATACCATTGTACAAATATATTGGTGGTGTAAATGCAGTAAAAGTACCATTTCCAGTAGGTAATGTGATAGGTGGAGGAAAACATGCAATTAATGGAACAACAATACAGGAATTCCTTGTAATTACAATGGCAGATAATGTTAGAAACTCCATATTTACTAATGCGGAGATTCACAAGGCAATTGGTAAAAAATTAAAGGAAAAATTGCCTAATACTTCAATAGGGATGGGTGATGAAAAGGCCTGGGTAGCATCAATAGGTGATGAGGATGCTTTTGAGATTCTTGTTAATGTTATTGATGAATTTAAATCTTCAACAGGTTATAAGATTTATCCAGCAGTCGACTTTGCTGCCTCATCATTTTATTCAAATGGTAAATATAAATATAGAGATAGGGAACTGACAAAAGAAGAACAGATAGAATATGTCGTTAACCTTGTAGAAAAGTATGGTTTATACTTTGTTGAAGATCCTTTAGAAGAAAATGACTATGATGGTTTTTCAAAACTTACAGAATTACTGGGTTCAAAGTGTTTAATAGTTGGTGATGATATATTTGTTACAAATATTGAAAGATTTAGAAAGGGTGTGGAAATGAATGCAGCAAATGCAATACTTCTTAAACCAAATCAAATAGGGACACTTTCTGATTTTATCAAAACAGTAAATTTTGCTAAGGAATCTGGTTATGCTACTGTATTTTCACACAGAAGTGGTGAGACTGAAGATTCATATCTTGCGGATATAGCGGTAGGTTTAAATGGAGATTATATCAAAACAGGTACGGTTGGTGGTGAAAGGACAACAAAACTTAATCAATTAATAAGGATAGAAGAGGAATTGGAGGAATAAAAATGGTAGATCTTTTAGTTTCTGAGGATGAATATCTTAAGGCGGGTGTACAAATAGGTACGCAAGTAAAATCGAAGGAAATGGAACCATTCATATTTAAGGTAAGATCTGATGGTCTTAATATATTGGACATTGGCAAAACTGATGAAAGATTAAGAGTGGCAGCCAAGTTCCTATCCAGATTTAGTATGGACAAGGTTTTGCTTGTGGCTCAAAGACAGTATGCCCAAGTACCTACAAAAATGTTTGCAAAAGTAACAGGGGCAAAATATATTGTGGGTAGATTCATACCAGGTACATTAACAAACCCAAATTTACCTAACTATACAGAGATAGATGTTCTTTTTGTTAATGATCCAATAACCGATGCACAGCCAATGAATGAGGCAATCAAAATAGGTGTACCAATTATTGCACTTTGTGATGCAAACAATAGAATTTCTTATGTGGATTTAGTAATACCAACTAACAATAAAGGAAGAAAGGCACTTTCTCTTGTTTATTACCTAATGGCAAGAGAGGTTTCTTTGATTCAGGGAAAAATAAAGTCCTACAATGAGTTTCCATATAAGGTGGAAGAATTTGAGGCACCTTTATGAGAATACCTGCAGTATCAGGTGAATTTTATCCATCAGAACCAAAAGAATTGAGGAGAGCAATTGAATCAGCATTTCTTCATCCTTTAGGTCCTGGAATTGTTCCATCCCTCTCAGAAATAAGAAAAGGAAAAATTATAGGTGGTGTAGTTCCCCATGCCGGTTACATTTATTCAGGACCTGTTGCATCACATTTCTATTCTGCCCTGGCAGAGGATGGTTTTCCAGAATCATTTATAATCATAGGTCCAAATCATACAGGAATGGGTTCATTAATTTCAATTACCATGGAGGATTTTCAAACACCATTTGGTATTGCTAGAATAGATGTTGAACTTGCTAAAAAGTTGCATAAAGAAATTGTGGATCTAGATCCTGAAGCTCATATTTATGAACATTCAATTGAGGTACAGTTACCCTTTCTTCAATTTTTTAAATCAGGAATAAAATTCGTTCCAATAGTAATGATGGCCCAGGAATACGATTTTGCTCTTGAACTTTCTAAAATAATAAGGGAGGCAATTAAGGAAAAGGATGTGGTAATAATCGCATCATCAGACTTTTCCCATTATGTACCTAGACAGATGGCGTATGAAAATGATATGAAAGGTATTGAGAAAATAATGGAGGGGGATATAAAAGGATTTTACGATGCACTGAAGAAATACAAAATAACAGCCTGCGGTTATGGGCCAATTGCTACCATGTTACTTGCCACAGGTGGAAAGGGAAAACTCCTTAAATATGCGACAAGTGGTGATGTTTTTAAAATGGGTGAGGTAGTGGGCTATGCATCTATGGTAGTAGAGAGGTGAGATTATGGAAAATAAAATAGGATGGTTGAGAATTGATGAAAAACAGGCAAAGGAAATGAATGAATTTTCAAAAGGTTACATGGAATTCTTGAAAAATGTGAAGACAGAGCGTGAAGCTGTTGTTTTCTTTGAAAATATTGCTAAGATGAATGGATTTGAGCCCATTGAAAAAGGGATAAAAAGGAATGGGAAATATTATTATATAAAAAATGAAAAGGCAATTGCATTAATTACAATAGGTGAAGATCCTTCAAAACCTTATAAAATAATTGCAGCTCATATAGATGCCCCAAGATTGGATATTAAACCTTCCCCTTTGGTGGAAGATAAGGATTCACAATTCACATTATTTAAAACACATTACTATGGCGGAATTAAAAAATTCCAATGGGTTTCTAGGCCCCTAGCAATACATGGTGTGGTTGTGACTAAAGCAGGTAAAAAGATTAACATAGTAATAGGTGAGGATGATGAAGATCCTGTTTTTACTATTCCAGATCTTTTACCCCACCTTGCCAAGAAGGTACAAGGAGAAAAAAAGTTACTTGAAGGTTTTGAAGGTGAAGATCTTCAAATTATTGTTTCCCATATACCCGAAAAGGGAGAGGAAAAAAATCCTTTTAAGAAATATCTCCTAAAGGTATTGAAAGAAAAATATTCCATAGAGGAAGAGGATTTATATTCAGCGGATCTTGAAGTAGTTCCTGCCTCTTCTCCTAGGGAAGTAGGATTTGATAGGTCTATGGTGGGAGCCTACGGTCAGGATGATAGAATATGTGCATACACCTCAGTTATGGCAATTTTAAACTCGAAAACAAATAATAATACAATTGTAATACTATTTGATAAAGAGGAAATTGGAAGCGATGGGAATGTAGGTGCACAAAGTAACTTAATTGAATATATTATAACAAAAATACTTGACCTATCTGGAATTCAGTATACTTATGGAAAATTGTTGGACATAATGCATTCATCAAAGGTAATAAGTGCGGATGTGAATGCTGTAGTAAATCCACTTTTCAAGCAGGTTCATGATTTGAATAATGCTGCAAAGGCTGGAAATGGTGTTATTGTAACAAAATATACAGGTAGTGGTGGAAAGTATGGATCAAGTGAGGCTCAAGCGGAACTTGTTGCTGAGATTAGAAATATATTCGATATGAATGGAATAATCTACCAATTTGGTCTTTTGGGTAAAGTGGATGAAGGTGGCGGTGGAACAGTTGCAAAATATCTAGCAAAATATGGAATGAATGTAATAGATATTGGTCCAGGATTAATTAGTATGCATTCACCATTCGAAGTAGTGAGCAAAATAGATCTTTGGAGTTCATATAGAGGATATAAGGCCTTTCTGGAGAGTTAGTTATGAGCATTGAGGAAATCTTGAAAAATTATAAAAAGGTAGCAGTAATAGGTGCATCAAAGGATAGGACAAAACCAAGCAGAAGTGTAATGAGATATTTAATGCGCCATGGATATATTTGTTATCCAGTAAATCCTACTGCAGATTTCATTGGAGGTTTAAAATCTTACAAAACAATTCTTGAAATACCAGATAGTATAGATATTGCAGATATTTTTTTACCTAGTGAAAAAGTAATAGATGTAATTGATGATGTTGTAAAAAAAGGTGTAAAGGTAGTATGGATGCAGGAAGGAATAATAAATGAGGAAGCAGCAAAAATTGCAAAATCCCATGGAATAGAGGTGATAATGGATAAGTGTATGATGAAAGAGCATGTAAAACTTAGAAAGGAGGGAAAAATAGAATCAATGCCAAATCTTCAAAATATCCCTGAAGAATTTTAAAATACTTCCTTTTTTTTATCCAATTAATGAGTATTAGTGAAATAGTAATAGCGCTTATCATTGATTTCCTTGCCAAATATGGTTATACAGCTATATTTTTTTTAATGATGCTTGAAAGTATGATGCTTCCAATACCATCAGAAGTAATAATACCATTCGGTGGCTTTCTTGCATATAAAGGATATTTAAATATTTATGGTGTAATAACCGCTGCCACATTAGGTGGCGTTGTTGGATCATATATCGCATTTTTAATAGGATATTATGGTGGTAGACCATTCATATTAAAGTATGGAAAGTATATGCTCATAGATAAAGAAAATTTAAATAGAGCAGAAAAATGGTTTAATAAATATGGTAGAATTTCAGTTTTTACTACAAGGCTAGTCCCGGTCATAAGAACTTTTATATCATTACCAGCTGGAATTGCAAAAATGAAAACAAGTTTATTCTTATTATATACATTTTTAGGTTCATTAATTTGGAGTATATTCCTAGGTATCCTTGGTTATCTATTAAAAAAAAGGTGGATAATAATATTTTCATTTTTTTCAAAAGCAGATCCCATTATAATTGGTATAGGGATAGCAGCATTATTCTATATAATTTTTAAACTATATAAAAATTATAAAAAGGATTTACAAAATTAGGGGGATTTCAAAGCATTAATAATTGTTTTTATTTCATCTATTTTTTTATTGAGTTCGTTTTCAATCTCTTTGATTACTTCTGTAAATGGTTTACTTAGCCTATATTTATAAACAGGCCTTCCTTTCCCCTCTTTTTTAATGTTTTTCTTTAATACCCAACCTTTCTTTTCAAGTACTTGCATTGCAATTGATACTTCAGGCTGTCTTAATCTTGCAGCCCTTTCTATTTCCACAGATGTAGATTCTTCTACTTTCCTCAAATAAACAAGTGCCTTCGCCACGTTTTTTTGTAATCCTGCATTTATAAGATTCCTAACTAATAACTCATCCTTTTCATCCAATTCTGGCATAACATTCACCATATATATATAAAATAATTAAATATATAAGGTTTTCTAATAACCTTTTATAATATTTTTAAAAAATTAAAAAAATTTATAAACAAAAATGCCATAGCAAAATTATGATTGTAGCATTACCCTTGGAAAATGATGAAGGTGAAAATTCTATTATATCTAGGCATTTTGGTAGATCTCCATATTTTGCATTTGTCGAAATAGATGAAAATGGTATATTAAATTATAAAATAGTAAAGAATCCATTTGAAGAGCATGGAGTTGGTGATCTACCAGAATTTATTGCAAAAAACAAAGCCAATATTTTAATTGCCTATGGTATGGGTGAAAGAGCAATTTCCTATTTTAATTCTTTAGGTGTAAGGGTAATTCTTGGTGTGGAAGGAAATTTTCTCAATGCGGTGAAAGCGTTCGTCGAAGGCAATCTGAATGTGAATACTGGATGGAAAGAGGGTGAAGAATTCCATCATCATGACAGAGATTAAAAAAATTTTACCATATGAATTAGATTATGACGATGAAAGTTTTAGACAATCAACACCATATGAAATAGCTGAATATAAGGCAAAAAGACTTTCAAATTTTAGTATTGCCGATTTGGGTGCAGGAATAGGTATACAATCAATATTTTTCTCAAAATATTTTCAAAAAGTGGTGGCAATAGAAAAAGAAAAGAAAAGATATAAGATGGCTGAAAGGAATTTTAAAAAGTTGAATTTAAAAAATGTAACATTGTATCATGGAGATGTGTTTAAAGAAGATTTTTTCGATATTGTATCATCATGTGAAATAGTATTTTCTGACCCATCCAGGCCCTTAAAGGGAGATTCCTGGAATTTGGAAATGCTTTCACCTCCTCCAGAAAAAATCATATCATATTTTAAAAATAATGAAAATTTTTCATTTGATATACCAGTTCAGATTTCAAGAGAAAAAATTCCATCAAATTTTGAACTCGAATATATTTCACTTAATGGTGAAATAAAAAGGCTATCACTCTATCTTGGAAAAATTAAAAAATATGAAAGAAGTGCGCTTATGCTCCCAGAGGAAATTAGAATTGTATACAATGGAAATATTGATAGAAAGTTGGAAGAAGTTGAGTTGCCATTACATTACATTTATGAAATAGATCCTGCAATTGCCTATGCGGATCTAATTCCAGAATTTTTTGGTATGTATAAAAACATGTACATTTTTCTAAATGAAAAGAAAAGAAAACTTGCCACATCAGATAATTTTTATTATGATAAAATAATGAAAAATATTTATGTTGTAAATTTTTTAGCCAAAAATTTTAAAGAAGTTAAAGAAAATTTAAAGAATAATGATGCAAGAAAGGTATTCCTTCGTTATTCAATAGAATCAAGGGAATATTATAAGATAAAAAATGCCATTGAAAAAAATCTTAATGGCGAAAATGATTTTTATATTTTTAAAAAGGGAGAAAAATATATAGGTGCAATAAAAATAAAAAAATAATAAATTTTTATGCAGGTACTTCCTCAAGAACTTCTCCGTAAAGTTCTTCCCCACTCATTTCTGTAAGAATTTCTAATATATTTGCTGCAATATCTGAATATTTTTCATTGAAAAGATATTCCTCAAGATCGTAAAGTGTGTGATTTTTCATCCATTCTCTTACACCCTTGGGCATTCTCATTTTTTCACCTCTTGTATGACAATTGTCATATAGGATTCAGACATATATAAACTTTTCTCAAAAATTACCATAACACAATTTTTTAAGTTCTATATAATCATCCTTTGTATTTATGTTAAAGAATGCCATTTTACCAATTTTTTCAGCTTTAATAAATACTTTCGGTATATGCTCTATGAATTCGTGCATCGAATTTTTATTTTTCTGAAAATTAAGAGCACTTTTAGAATAAAGTGCATGGAGAGGTTCGAGATATCCATTTTCCCATTTTGGTATTACTGATAATGATTCTGGATAAAGGAGCAGTGGAAAAAACGATTTTGAATTTGCCAAGGGCATGTCACCACCCAATAAAAAAACATTTTCATTGAATCTTTCAAGTGCATCAATTAAAATTGGTAACACACCTGTTCTCCATTTATCAATTATTATTTCAGCATTTTTTATATCGAAATTATTAATGGTATAAATTATCACCTTAGAAAAAAGATTGCTTTCATTTAAATTTTCTACTACAACATCTATAATTCTTTTATTACAAAATTCCAGAAAATGCTTCCCACTCAATCTTCTTGATATACCGACTGGAACTACAGCTATTACCATTATTTTTTCACTTTTTATCAATATTCTTTATTTCTTCAGGTTTTACTATACCATATTCTGTAATAAAGGCAGTTACATATTTAGGTGGTGTGACATCAAAGGCAGGATTATATGCTCTTGCCCCTGCAGGACCTATTTTATTATTTGAAATATAAAGAACCTCTTCTTCAGATCTTTCCTCTATCGGTATTTCCATTTCATTTTGAATGCTCAAATCGATAGTAGATATAGGTGCAGCTACATAAAATGGAACATTATTTTCATATGCTAAAACTGCTTTCTCATACGTCCCTATTTTGTTTGCAAATCCTCCATTTCTTGAAATTCTATCAGCACCTACTATAATAAGGTCAACTTCCCCCTTTCTCATTAAGAGACCAGCTGCATTATCTACAATTATCCTGTGATCTATATTTTCATTAAGTAGTTCCCATGAAGTTAATCTTGCACCTTGGAGTCTTGGTCTTGTTTCATCAACCCAAACAAAAATTTCTTTACCCTCTCTTTTTGCAAACCTAATAGGTGCCAATGCTGTTCCCCAATCAAGGACTGCAAGGGCACCAGCATTGCAATGTGTTAATATTTTCGCATTATTTTTTATTAGTGAATTTCCATATTCTCCAATTTTTCTAGCCTTTTCCACAATATTATTCGCATATTTTTCTGCGGCCCTTAACGGATCCTCACCAATTCTAATATTTTCTTTCATATAATTTATTGCATAAAAAAGATCGTAAGCTGTTGGTCTAGTTGATGAGAGTACCTTTGACACTTCATCAATGTCTCTTCTTTGTAAGTAGGCTTGTGCTATACCATATGCGGCAGAGACACCAATTGCTGGGGCACCTCTTACCACCATTTCTTTTATTGCAAATGCAATATCCCTATAATCTTTTGCAACAAAAATTTCAATTTTCTCGGGTATTTTTCTCTGATCTAAAAATTTTACCAAACCATCTTCAAACCAAAGTGCTCTTAGATCCTCTATCTTACCATTAAAATTTACTTTCATAAATATCACCTTTTACTTTTATTATTTCTTTCTATTTTATTTTTTAGGGAAAAGAATATGAACATTGATGTTTATTTCTTTCTATGGATATATTTACAATAATCATACTTGTATCATTCATAATCTTTGTCGGTTATTTAGGCGATTATGCTTTTATTAAATTCAAATTTCCTGATGTATTAATATTGATAATAATTGGATATCTCATAACATTTTTGTTAAGGTTAGATCTTAACACAATCCTTTATAGTTATTTACCTATAGCAACAACAATATCACTGATAATAATACTCTTTGAAGGTGGTATAAGCTTACACATTTCATTAATTCGAGATGTGTTGAAAAAGGCTGTTATTTATGCTTTATTTTATTATTTTATCACTTTTATTTTAATCTCTTTTACCCTTTATTTTATTTTAAATATAAATTATTCAGTATCAATCTTATACGGTGCAATTCTTTCCTCTCCAAGCGTTGCTATTGTAATACCGTTAATAAATAGATCTTTCATAGATGAAAAGAGAAGACATATGTATATAGTGGAAGTAACATTATTGGATCTTTTCTCCATTGTAATAACAATTTCCCTTATTGAATATTTTCCATTAAGCATAAATACAATATTGCCGGTAACAATATCACTCATTACAAATGTATTTGCTCAAACCTTTTTCGGTTTTCTTTCCGGTATATTCTGGATAGAGCTTCTTAGAAAGATTGAAAAAGTGGAACTAAGTTATATGCTAACATTAGGATTTTTATTTGCAATATATGCACTCTCAGATCTTCTCTGGAAAAATGGAATGATTTCTTCTGTTGTTTTTGGGATTGTTTTGGGAAATAATATAATATTTAGAAAATGGTTAAAACTAAAGGACTATACAATAGATGAAAATATTTTCAAATTTAATAAAGAAGTGGTATTTTTTATGAGGACAGTAATATTTGTTGCTGTTGGATCAATATTCATAATAAGTTTTAATTTTAAAATGGTTTTAATTGTAATTTCAATATTAATTATTATATATTTAATGCAAATTTTAGTACATTATATTTTTGAAAAAAGTATACCGGATAAATATGTTAACTATATTATGCCAAGAGGATTGACACAAATAGTTCTTGGCATATTTGCAATCACAACAATTAAATCGCTGACCATTGATTTTATACAAGTAATCTCCTTTGTTGTAATAATAACGAATTTGATATCTGCAATTATAATTTATATCAAAAAATAAAGATAATTATTTTAATCTTAAGTCTTCATATGCACTAAGTGCTGCCAAGGCACCTTGCCCAGCAGAAATTATTATTTGACCGGAATCCCCAGTAACGTCACCTGCAGCGTAGAAATTCTTAATATTTGTTCTACATCTTTTGTCTGTAATAATATAACCCTTTTGATCCATATTCACGCCCAGGTACTTAATACTCTGTGTTTGTGGTAAGAGACCGACATATATGAAAACACCATCTACCTTAATAATCTCCTCTTTTCCAGAAGATCTATCTTTCAATCTAACGAATTCCACTTTTTTACCGTCCCCACCTATTTCTAGAACCTGACTGTTTATTAAGTATTCAATATTATTTTTCTTTAATTGATCTTGGTAAGCTTTTTCACACATGTATTTAGGCATAAATTCTATGATAATAGGTGTAACACCAACACTTTTTAGATATAAAGCAGCCACTGCCCCAGAATTTCCACCACCTATAACTGCTACCTTTTTACCTTTGAAAAAATATGCATCACATGTAACACAATAAGAAACGCCTTTACCTAAATATTCATCTTCTCCTTTAACATTTAATTTTTTATGCGTAGTACCAGTTGAGAAAATGATTGCCTTAGATTTTACAATTTTTCCATTATTAAGTCTAATTGAAAATTGTTCACTATCCTTTTTTATCTCCAATACTTCAATATTTGAAAATATTTTAAGATATTTACCGGCATGATCCCTGAAGTATTTGGCCAATTTTTCTCCTTCAATACTTTCAAATCCTAAATAGTTTTCAATCAATGGATCTTCAGTAACAAGTCCTCCAGCAACACCTTTTTCTATTACAACTGCTTCAAGGCCAGATCTAATAGCATATATACCGGCAGAAAGGCCTGCAGGACCAGCCCCTATAATAACCACTTCATATTGATCCTTTAATTCTTGGCCCTCCCCTTTTCCAATAGAAAATGTGGGTAACATAAAAAAAAATTTACATTTCGGGCATTCCGCCCATTCCACCCATTCCGGGTGGCGTTCCTTGTGGTCCGGGTTGCTGTCCTGGTTGTGTTTCTGTTTTCTTCTTTGCTGCAATTACGTCGTCAATTCTTAATATCATTGTTGCTACTTCCATTGCGCTTTCTATTGCCTGCTTTTTTACTTTAGCAGGTTCGACTACGCCAAGTTTGTACATATCTTCAACACCGTTACCAAGCACATCTATTCCATAGGACTTCTTTCCCTGTTCATGAAGGCTCTTAAGTTTCATCAAAAATGAAATTGCATCCATTCCTGCATTTTCAGCAAGTGATCTTGGTACTATTTCAAGTGCATTTGCAAAACCCTCTACAGCTAGTTGCTCTCTACCACCTACTGAATGAGCAAATTCCTTTAATCTTAATGCAAGTTCTGTTTCTACAGCTCCACCACCGGGTACAACTAGACCTTCTTCAACTGTAACACCCACAACTTTAATTGCATCATGGAGAGCCCTTTCTGCTTCTGCAATAACGTGTTCAGTTCCTCCTCTTATTAATATGCTCACAGCGTGTGGATCTTTGCATCCTCTCACAAAGGTCATGTAATCATTACCGATTTTGATTTCCTCCACAGTTTCTGCATGTCCTAAATCTTCAAACTTTAGATCGTCTAGATTCGTTACTATTTTACCGCCTGTAGCCTTTGCAAGACTTTCCATGTCGCTCTTCTTTATTCTTCTTGCTCCATATATATTATATTTTGCCAGATAGTGCTGTGCAAGATCGTCTATTCCTTTTTGTGCAAAGACAACATTGGCACCAGCTGCCTTTATTTTTTCTACCATATCTTTTAGTTGATTTTCTTCTTCTGCAAGAAATTCATGTATTTTTGAAGGATCTTCAATCTGTATTTTTGCACTTATTTCAGTTTTCTTTACTTCAAGTCCTCCATTTAATAATGCAATTTTAGCACCTTTTACAATCTTTGGCATCCTAGGATGTACTTTCTCCTTATCAAGAACTATGCCATCTATTAATTGTGTATCTCTTACACTTCCACCTGCTTTTTTCTCAACTTTAATATTATCAACATCTACCTTTATTTTACCATTAACTTCATTTGCAACTGTTAATACGGCCTTTACAACAAGATCTGCAAAATAATCCCTATCTGGCCCAATATTCTTCCCTGTCATAGCAGTCATTGCAATTTTTTTAAGTGTTTCTGAATCTTCCTTCGTTACCTTCTTAGCAATTTGTGGTAAAATTTCCAAAGCTTTCTGGCTTGCAATCCTATATCCATTCGTAATTATTGTAGGATGTATGTTTTGTTCAAGTAATGTTTCTGCTTGTTTTAAAAGTTCGCCTGCTAGAATAACGGAAGTAGTAGTACCATCACCTACTTCCTGATCCTGAGCCTTTGCAACTTCAACAATCATTTTTGCGGCTGGATGTTGTACATCAATTTCCTTTAAAATTGTTGCACCATCGTTTGTGATAACTATATCACCTAATGAATCAACAAGCATTTTATCCATGCCTTTCGGTCCTAGTGTGGTTCTAACAGCATCAGCGATAGCTTTAGCTGCAGAGATATTATTTTTCTGTGCATTTTTACCAGTCTCCCTTTCTGTACCCTCCTTCAATACCAGAATAGGTACTTGACCTGCCATCATATTTTAATCACCTCATAACCTTAGATGTGTAAATTTGTACTTCTATTTAAATCTTTCTTAAAATTTTCTTAAATATCTTTTTAACAATCATTTTAAATTCACTCTTTACAATATATTTTATGGAAAAATTTATTAATAGGTTAAATATATAAAAAAATTATGGCTCATGTAATAGTAGTGCATAGTTGGGAAGATGCACAAAAGGAAAAAGTGATGGAGTTTGCCACAAAAGTTATTTCAATGGCTAAAGAAAAGAAACTCCCCTCTGGCTTAAAACTTTTGAGTGTAGATCTTGCTGAAAATAAGAATATGGCTGTTTGTCATTGGGAAGTAGATACGTTGGACCATCTTATGCAGGTAGCATCTAGCCTTCAACCTACTTGGAAAATAGATGCATTTGTTGCCAAGAATATGTACAAGAAGGGACTATTCTAAATTTTTCTTTTTTTTTAGCGGAGGTTACCGAGCCAGGTCAAAGGTGGTGGATTTAGGGTCCACTTCCATAGGGATACGAGGGTTCAAATCCCTCCCTCCGCATTTTTTTTAACTAAATATTTTTAAATTTTCTAAAATAATTAATTTTTCATCTTGAAAATCCTAATTTACTCAATAAAATTTTAACATTATCATTCACCAAAAATGAAAATGCAAATACATAAATTATAATAAATATAAGTTCATCCAATGTAATAGGTTTAATTATTCCAAAACCAAATATTGAAAGTATGGAAACCAAAACCATATCAAATATTATTGAAATTAGAAGAGTTCTTCCTGGCATTGTTTTCCAGAAATGAGATTTTTCTCTCACTATTAATGGTGTTAGTAAACCAAGGAACATTATTGCTGTAAAGAAAAATGTCTGCAAACTATCAATATCCTTTCCCAGATTAAAATAATTAATCGCTAAATATAATAATATGAATAATTCAGTTACGGTAAATAATCCAATGGTTACACTAAATTTTACAAGTGATGAAATATTCCATTTCTCAGGTTTATTTGATCCTCTTTCAATATCTGTGGAAATTGATATTGTTACAAAATCAATTAAGAAAAGGAATAAAACTATATCCCTTGCAGACAAAACATAATAACCTGTTATAAGAAAAGCTAGTGAAATGAAAACTGCCACTTCAAATGTTTTTATAATTTTATTAAGAACCCAGGTAACAATCCTTTGATAAATCATTCTTCCTTCTTTAATTAGAGAAACTATGTTAGAAAGACCTTCGGAGGTAAGCACAACACTTGCTGCACCTTTTGCCACGTCCGTAGCATTACTTACAGCTATACCCACCTCCGCTTGTTTCAAAGCAGGAGCATCATTCACACCATCTCCGGTCATACCAACAATGTGATTTTTTGCCTGTAAACTTTTTACTATAGTGTATTTGTCTTCAGGATAAATTTCCGCAAAACCATCACTTTCCTCAGCTAAATTTGCTGCAGTGATTGGGTCCTTATTTTTCAAATTTTTTAAATCTGAACTTTTTACAATTTTATCACCCAAACCTATTTCCTTTCCTATTTCTTTTGCAATTGGAAGTGCATCTCCTGTTAACATTTTCACAGATATGCCAAGATTTTTCAATTCCAAAATAAGATTCTTTGTGTCAGATCTTGGAGGATCATTTAAAGCGACTAAACCACAGAATTTACATTTTTCATTTTCTGAAATTGCTATTGCCAATGTTCTATAACCCATCCCCGCATATTCCTCCACTTTTTTCAATACTTCCTCATTCTTTTCATTACACATTTCCAGTAATACATTTACTGCTCCTTTTAAAATTTTAAATTCCTTTCCATTCTTTTCCACTACCACCTCAGTCCTCCTTGTTGAAGGATCGAAGGGTGTAAAACTCTTTACCTTATAGCTTGAAATATTAAGATTTCTAGCTTTTGCTTCATTAATGAACGCCATATCTATTGGATCTCTATTTGCCTCTTCAGAGGCAAGTGCACCAAATAAAATTAGATCATTTTCCTTAAATTCACCCAAGGGAAATGTTACCTTTATTGTAAGTTTGTTCATAGTTAATGTTCCTGTTTTGTCTGCACATAAAGTATCCATTGATGCAGCATCTTCTATTGCATTTAATCTAGTAAGAAGAATACCTTTTTTTGCAATTTCTAATGAACCCACAGCCATACTTACTGTAAACATAGCAGGAAGGGCAACAGGAACTGCAAAAACTATTAGCATAAGTGAAAGAGGTATAATATCAATGATATTTATGTGTCTTAAATATGAAAATATGAACATTGCAGAAATTAATATTATTACAATAATAAGAAGATAATCTACTATTTTTGTTGTAATTTTTTCCATATGTAATTTGGGTCTTGCCATACGTACTAATTCGGTAGTTTTGCCGAAATATGTTTTCACCCCAGTGGCAATAACAATTCCCTTGGCCTCATTTCTTCTTACTATCGATCCAGAATAAAGAATATCATTAATTTTCTTTATTACAGGAAGTGATTCTCCAGTAAGAGCTGATTGATCAATTTCAAGCTCTGTTTCACTGGCTACCTTTACATCGGCAGGAACAAAATCTCCAGCTCTTAACCTTAAAATATCACCAGGGACCAATTCCCTCGCTGGTATAGAATCCCATTTGCCTTCTCTAAGAACCCTCGTATTTATTTGTAATTTCTTCTTTAAAAGTTCAACTGCCTTTGATGCTTTTTCTTCCTGTGAATACCCAATTATAGCATTTACCACTAAAAGTGCTCCAATTATGTACCCATCTAAATAACTACCAATTATGAAAGAAAATACCATTGTGATTTCCAACATAATTGGTGTAATGCCCCAAAATTTTTTTACAATCCTTTTTATTTCACTCTCTTTTTTTTCTATTACTTCATTATAACCATATTCTTTTTGCCTTTTTTTAACCTCATCATTTGAAAGACCTTGATTTATATCAGTTTTTAAAAATTTTACAGTTTCATTTAGATCCATTTCATTAAAGTCTTTCATTGAAAATCGTAATCCTTAGTCTAATTTATATTTTTCTCTCATATAGTAAAATTTAAATTTATTAGGAAATT
The DNA here is from genome assembly GCA_038880255.1 of Thermoplasmata archaeon. Lineage (GTDB taxonomy): Archaea > Thermoplasmatota > Thermoplasmata > Thermoplasmatales > ARK-15 > ARK-15. Next base: position 1,962 of record JAVZSA010000020.1, on the reverse strand, counting down.
AAAAAAATTTTCAATAAATAAAAAGATAGAATAAATTAAAATAAATGAAACAATAATTATTTTTTATAAAAACATTTAATTATGAAAACATTTTTAAATAGAATGCCTATTCAAGGATATAGGGCTCGTAGCTTAGCTCGGTAGAGCGTTCGGCTCTTAACCGAATGGTCGGGGGTTCAAATCCCCTCGAGCCCGCTAATTTCTACTTTATATAAGCTAAAATTACAAAATCTGTTATAACTGTACCTATAAATCCTAAGGACATTAAATAAGAAAGCACATTATTAGTAAAATTTCCCATTACAAAAAACATACCTGAGAATGCTGCAACCAATAAGGTAATAATGTTTATTATTGAAATAAAGAAAGATATTAAATCAGCATTTATTATTGAAAATATTATAATTAAAAGGGATAAGAGAATAAGAAACATACCCACCATCATATGAGCCATTAATACAGAATTTTGAAAAAAGGGATAAAACATCATCATTCCTGGATGAAAAACTGGCGGGTTAAATGTTGCAAATAAATTTAACCACATACCTAAAATAAACTGTATTATTAAAATTAAAAATTGTATAATGATTAGAACCTTAATTAAATGAAAATTTTGCATATTTGAATGATAGTTTATCATTATTAAAATATTTTGTAATATGATTAAATAATTTTTTCAATTTATAATTTTTGTTTTAAAAATATATTAGATTTAATAAAAATAAAATTGATTCATTAATGAAATCTCTATTTCTATAAGATTGATAAGGTTAAGTACATCTCTTCTATTATATTTGATTAATTTTATTAGAGCTTCTCTCTTTCCATTTTTGTAATCCATCCATAATTTTACTGCATCATAGCCCCCAAGATTTTTTATTTCCTCTTCTCTCCAAATCCCAACTTGTTTTTCAATTGATTTTAATCCCCCTTTAAAACCTACCCTATGTCCCAAAAAGCATAAATCGATATGAACCATATTTGATAAATAATCACCTAAAATTCTATATTTTTTTCTTATAAATGGTATATCAAATTTTGATCCATAAAATGTTACTAGTATCTTAAAATTTCTTAAATATGGAATTATATTTTCCTCATATAAATTAATTCCATTTACAAAAACTCTATAATTTCTTTTATAATTTGAAATTCCCAATATTGTTATATCGTTTTCAAAATCAAGACCTGTGGTTTCTATATCAAGAAAAACTGCTTTTTCTTTAAAGTCATTATAAATTATAAAATGATCTCTTTTTTCTATAAGATTGATAAAATAATCAATGTTTCCCTTCTCAAAGTTTTCCATAGCTCTATAAATTTCTTCTTCAATAATTTTCCAATTTTCAGCAGAAAAATAAATTTTTCCCTTTTTTAATAAATCATCCCAAGTTATTATTCCTTTATTTTTTAAATGTTTTTGCCTTTTGTATGAAATTCCAGAAAAAATTATTAATGAATCTTTTAACATATTTATTTTAAATAGTCATTTTAGAGAGGAAAGAAATTTTGATTTTTCCACTTTAGCTCTTTCATGTATACCATATGCTATTCTTTTTCCATTTGAAAATGCCTCGGCCCAAAAGGTATATCTATTTGAATCAATAGTTAATAATTTAACTTTAATAGTTACATCATCCCCAATTTTACTTGCTTTAATGTGTTTAATATCAACAATTGTTCCAACTGAAATCATTTCATTTCCAAGTGAATTATCTATTAGTTCTCTAGCTGTATTTTCTATGAATAGGATTAATGATGGAGTAGAAAGTACTTCCACATCACCAGAACCAATATTTTTTGCAGAATGTTCCAAAGATGTTTTAAATTTTTTAATAAATTCCATTCCCTCTTCAAGTACCATACATTTAGAATTTAATTGTTTATTAAAAATTTTTTTACAAAATTTACAATATTTATGAGAAAAATTTTACAGTAAAATTATATAAAGATAATTAATAT
>JAVZSA010000019.1:0-21503 GCA_038880255.1 Thermoplasmata archaeon | reverse complement strand
TTCCAAATAACACAAAAAATTTTATCATAAAGAAAACAATTTAGTTTGGTAGCTCCCGTGGTGTAGACCGGTCAAGCATTAGGGACTCTCACTCCCTCGACGCGGGTTCAAATCCCGCCGGGAGCATCGATACGGTTTATGTTATTAATATTTTAAATTAATAATAAATTCGGATTTTTACATATGGAGTAAAAAAATTATATTTCTAATTTTAAATTATATTTAAATCTAAAAAATTATTTTCATTACTAAAATTTTTAAAAATCCGATAGAATTAAATCCTTGAAATATTTACTTATTTCTTGATGAAAGTAGCAATTTATCAACCATCGAAAAATCTGGGTGTGGAGAACAATTTCAGACAAATGATAAATTTTATTGAAGAAAATGATGCACACTTATATGTTTTTCCAGAGCTATATATTTCAGGTTATCTAATCAGAGATGATCTATTTTTAAAGGCTCTTTCTAGAGAGGATGAGATGTTCATTTCGCTTTCAAAAATCATGGCGGAGAAGAAAAGAAACCTAATATTTGGTTTTCCTGAAAAAGAAAATGGATTTCTTTATAATTCAGCAATGGCCATAGATGAAAAAGGAGAGATTCATGTTTATAGGAAAATGAGGTTGCCTAATTTTGGACCTTTTGAAGAAATGATTTACTTTAAGCCAGGGAATGAAACTGTAGTATTCAAAACATCTCAGGGTATAATAGGTATGGAAATTTGTTATGATATTTTCTTTCCATTCATTACTCAGGAACTTGCAATGAAAGGTAGTAAATATGTGGTAAATATTTCTGCTAGTCCTGTCACTTCTCGTGCCCTTTTTGAGATGCTCATTCCAGTTAGGGCAGTTGAAAACACAGTATTTTTCATTTATAACAATTGGGCAGGAACACAAAGAAACATAGTATTTTGGGGAGGTTCTACAATTGTTTCTCCAAGAGGTTTTATATTAAGAAAGGCACAATACATCACAGAGGAGAAAATATTTCAAGAATTAAATGACGATGAAATTAGAATTGCAAGAACTTTTAGACCAACCTTGAGAGATTTATAAAAAAATAAAAAATTATTTTTTAGATTTTATTAAAATTTTAACTTTATATTCTCCATTTTTTTCTTCTATACCTAAGAGTTCATTACCTGTTCTTTCACACCATGCCTTAGCATCTGCCTTTATACCTGAATCCGTGGCAAGTAGTTCTATTATATCCCCATTGTTAGCTTTTTTATAAGCCCTTACAAGATCTGTAATTGGTCCTGGACAGGCAGATCCCCTGCTATCAACATTAATTGTTGCCATTTTTCATCACTTTATATAAAGAGTACTTGCCCACCTTCAGCCATTTGCATAAATGATGCAGCACCTACAATATCATCCACAATAGGATCATAGTCAGATTTATTTTTCATATTAAGTGCTTCTGCCATAAGAGAGCAAGCATAGACTTTAACATCACCCACTTCTTTAGCACTTTTTAACATTTCATACCAGCTTGGAGCCTTCATCCTTGTAAGACCTTGCATAAGTAATGGTGCAAGATCTTCAAATTCCTTCGTAACCCTATTAACAGAACTAGGGCCATTCTTCTTAAATGCCAACATTGCCCAGCCAGTAACAAAAATCCTTACAGGCACTCCCAGATTGGCTGCAGTCTGTGTTAGTACACCAAGTGGTATTAATTTATCTGCACTCCCAGAGAACATTATTATATTCAATCCACCCTTTGTCATTTTTATCACCAATTACTAAATGTTTTTTAAGTATAATAATTTTTTCAAAAAATGATTATCTTTTGATGTATTTCGACATAAAATTTTTGCAAATAAAAATTTAATTTTGAAAATTAATCAAAATATTTTAAATTTATTGAGAAATTTTTTTTATGTAAAAAATAAATAATGAGAATTAATTATGTTGTTGAGGAATGATAGAATGTCAGATAAATTTGATGTAATTGTAGTTGGAGGAGGTCCTGCAGGGCTTTCTTCAGCATTAGTTACAGCCAGGGCTGGACTTTCTACATTGGTTTTAGAAAGAGGCGAATATAACGGATCAAAAAATATGTTTGGTGGGGTTTTATACACTAATTCAATAAATAAACTTATTCCAGAATTTTGGAAAGAGGCGCCTGTGGAAAGACCAATAACAAGAAGAAGAATAACAATGATGACTGATAAATCATTTTTTTCAATTGACTATAAAAATTACGCTTTTAGAAATGAATTTTATAATGGTTTTTCAGTTTTTAGGTCAAAGTTTGATCAATGGTATGCAAAAAAGGTGGAAGAAGCAGGGGCACTTGTAGCCACAGGTGTAAAGGTAGATTCACTTTTACATGATGGAAATAGGGTCTCAGGTGTAAAATCTGGCGATGATGAAATGGAAGGTAATATTGTAATAATAGCTGATGGAGCTGTATCTCTTCTTGCACAATCTGAGGGACTTAAAAAAAGACCAGATGCGAATGATTTTGGAGTTGGAATGAAAGAAGTTTTTCAATTAACAGAGGAAGAGGTGAATAAAAAGTTTGGTATTACAAGTAAAGATGGTGTTGAAGAATTAATAATAGGGTATCCTACAAAATATCTAAGAGGTGGTGGATTTATTTATACATATAAAGACACTATATCTATTGGAGTAATTATTTCACTTGAAGCATTGAGAAAAAGTGAATATTATGCTATAGACTTTCTAGAAGATTTAAAGGAGCATCCAATGATTGCTGATTTAATAGAGAATGCACAATTAAGGGAATATTCTGCTCATGCAATACCTGAAGGTGGTTATAGGATGATATCAAAACTTTACAAGGATGGAGCAATGGTAGTGGGCGATGCTGCTGGTCTTGTTAATTCATCAGGAATATATCTCAATGGTGTTGATCTTGCAATATCTTCGGGTATTATTGCTGGTGAGGTAGCGGTTAAAGCAAATAAACTTGGAGATTTTACATCAAGAATACTTTCAGAATATGAAACCAGAATGAATGAGACAGTACTTAGAGATTTTAGAAATTACAGAAATGCACCGTTCTTCCTTGAAAATCATAGAATATACAATGAATATCCAAAGATGGTGAACAATATGATGGAAAGGATAATTAAATCAAATGATGAACCGAGGAAAAAAATGTTTGAATTAATTAAAAGTGAAACGGATATGTGGAGTCTTCTAAATGATTTAATGAAAGGGGTGAGATCTCTATGAAAATAAGTATTGATGATAGATTGGCTCTTTTAAAGTATAAAGTGGATAATAAGCCACACATAATATTGAAGAATGATAAAGTATGTGATACTTGCCAGGGTAAGTACTGTGTTCATGTTTGCCCAGCATCTTGTTATAAATTGGAAAATAACAAGATTGTATTTCATTATGAAGACTGTGTTGAATGTGGATCATGTCTAATTGTTTGTGACAAGGAAAATATTGATTGGAATTATCCCAGAGGTTCATTTGGCGTTAACTTTAGATGGGGATAAAAATTATTCCTTGTTTATTTCATACCAAATGTGATTAATTTCTTTCATTATTATTTTTTCAGTTGCAAGCTGACAGGCCTTTGGTGATCCTGGAATTGCAAAAATAACTTTTCCATCAAAAATACCTGCAATAGCTCTAGACATCATTGCAGTTACACCAATTTCTTGATAACTCAAAAGTCTGAAAATTTCCCCAAATCCTGGAATTATTTTAAGGTAAGGTGATAAGGCCTCAGGGGTTAAGTCATATTTACTTATACCTGTACCACCATTAAATATAATTACATCTGACTTTTTTGAAAAATTAAGCAATGCTTCTCTTATTTCTGTAACATTATCCTTTACAATCGTATAATTTTTCACCTCATGTCCATTCTTCTTTATTATTTCCATAATAATTTTCCCAGATTCATCGTCTTTTTCAGTTCTGGTACTACTTACAGTAACAACAGAAAATTTTAATTTATATTCATGTTTTTTATGTTCTTCCATTTTAATCACCAATTATTTTTTAGTTTAATATATAATTCATCCAAAGCCTGACCAAGGACTTTTGTGTCTGATGTAACAGGCATAAAGTTTGTATCACCACACCATCTTGGTACAACGTGTATATGTAAATGGTCTTTAATTCCTGCACCAGCAACAATGCCTATATTAATACCAATATTAAACCCTTCAGGGTTCATAGTTTTTTTAAGCACATCTATACTTTTTTTTAGCATATTTATGATTGATAAAATTTCCGCATCATTTAACTCAGATATATCAGCAACATGCCTAATAGGGGCTATCATAATATGTCCAGGGTTATAGGGGAAAATATTAATGATTGCCATAGAAAAATCATCTTGATGCAATACATATCTTTTATCTGGTTCAATATGTGCTTTACAGAATATACAACCCTCCTCATTCTTAGGCGATTCAATATATCTTATTCTCCAAGGTGCATATAAAAAATCCATAAAAAGGTATAATTATGAAAAATTAATAAACTTAGCGAATTGAATCGAGTGAACCCTTCATGGCCAATTTTTCCAATCTTTTTATCCTTTCCTCTGTGGGTGGATGTGTTGAAAATAGGTTTAATATGGATTTTCCTCTGAAGGGATTAACTATGAAAAGACTTGCTGTTGAGGGATTTCCATTTTTCATAGGTTTTCTTTGAACATAACCCTCAATTTTTCTCAGAGCATTTGCAAGTGAAATAGGCTTTTTTGTTATAATTGCACTCATTTCATCTGCCTTAAATTCCCTTTGTCTAGATATTGCTAACTGAAGTAACATTGCTCCAAAGGCAGCAAGGCCAAGAACTATTAGTGCAATTATATCATTTTCCCTGTTTTTTGAGGAGAAAATACTCTCGAAAAGGTAGAACCTTGATAGGAATGTTAGTGCACCAACAATTGTTGCAGCTACAGTCATTAAAAGCATATCTCTATCCTTTATGTGACCAATTTCATGACCTATCACTGCTTCAATCTCATCATCGTTCATTAAATTCATTAGGCCTCTTGTTACTGCTACGACGGCATGCTTTTTATTTCTACCTGTGGCAAATGCATTTGGCACATCTGTCTCTATTATTGCCACCTTAGGCATAGGTATTTTCGCATTTTGTGCTACATTTCTTACTATGGAATATATTCTGGGTTCTTCTGTTTCATTAACTATTTTTGCCCTATATGACCATAGTACCATTGTTGAACTAAAGAAATATGTGAAAATATTGATTAATAATGCAAGTATAAGGAATAAAATAAGTGCATCAACAGTATTTCCATAGAAAAACCCTATAATATACCCTACAAATAGAAAAAGCGCAGTTAACAGAAGAAATAGACCTAAAGTCCTGAGTGTGGGATTCATCGATTTGACGAAAATAGTATATTTTATTTAAACATTACGAGGAATTTTAAAAATAGGAGTAAGCATTGTAGGTAACAATGAAAGCCAAAGAAATTGTCATAGATAGAAATCTATGTAAGGGTTGCTCAATATGTGTTCATGTCTGTCCTAAAAAGACGCTAGGAGTATCAAATGATGTAAATGAATATGGCCTTTTTTATCCTAAAATAGAAAATATTGATACATGCATAGTCTGTAGACTTTGCGAACTTTATTGTCCAGATTTTGCAATTGAGGTGGTAGAAGCATGATAGAACCTGGAGAATATTTTGTTGAAGGTGATGTGGCTGCAGCATATGGGGCAATACTTGCTGGGTGTAGATTTTTTGCTGGTTATCCAATTACCCCTGCAAGTGAAATAACACAGGCTATGGCTGAACTTTTACCAAAGGTAAATGGTAAATTTCTTCAGATGGAGGATGAAATAGCTAGTATTTCAGCAATTATTGGAGCTTCCTGGGCTGGTGTAAAGAGTATGACTGCCACTTCTGGTCCTGGATTTTCATTAATGCAGGAAAACATTGGTTATGCAGCAATGACAGAAACACCAATAGTTGTAATTGATGTTCAAAGAGCAGGTCCGGCCATAGGACAAGCCTCCAGGCCTGCCCAGGGTGATGTAATGCAATCTAGATTTGGTTCCCATGGTGATTATGAAACAATTGTACTTTCACCAAATTCTGTACAAGAAATGTTTGATTTAACTATTAAAGCATTTAACCTCTCTGAAATTTATAGGGTGCCAGTTATTTTGCTTTCGGATGCTGAAGTGGGGCATATGATGGAAAGATTAATTGTACCGGAGAAAATTTTTACAGTTGAAAGAAAATTTGCAAAAAATTTTCAAGAAACAACTGTCTATAATGAAAATCTTGTTTCCCCAATGGGTAGATTTGGTGATGGCCTTGAACTTATGGTCACAGGTTCGACACACAGACCTGATGGGACAAGAGATACTGGAACACCTGAGGTGCAGGAAAACCTCGTTAACAGACTGGTGAATAAAATAATTAAAAATAGAAATAATATAGAGGATTGGGAAGAATTATACACAGAAGATGCTGAAATTCTTGTGATTTCTTATGGAGCTTCTTCTAGACCATCCAAGGGAGCGGTTATACAGGCAAGAAAGAAAGGAAAAAAGGTAGGATTTCTTAGGCCAAAGGTACTATGGCCTTCCCCAGAAAGAAAAATGAGAGAGCTTGATAAAAAGGTGGATTGGGTAATTCTTCCTGAAATGTCGATAAGAGGATATAAGATGGAGGTTGAAAGGATATTTCATAACAAGTTAATACACCTACCAAAACTTGGTGGTGTAGTACCAACTGTAAATGAAATAGAGGAAAAAATTAATGAGGTGTGAAAATGATAACAGCAAAATATATAAAAGAAAATTATGTGAGAAAACTTCCATCTGCATTTTGTCCCGGATGTGGTGATGGTCAAATTTTGAATGCGATTGTTAGAGCAATAGATGATTTAAAGATAGATAGAAAGGATGTGGCAGCAGTTTCAGGTATAGGTTGTTCTGCATGGATACCATCACCATATTTGAGGGTGGATTCACTTCATACAACACATGGTAGGCCAATCGCATTTGCCACAGGCCTAAAGGTAGCAAATCCTAAGCTTAAGGTAATTGTTGTAACTGGAGATGGTGATGCAACAGGTATAGGGGGAAACCATTTACTGCATGCCGCAAGAAGTAATGTTGGAATAACTGTTATAATGGTGAACAATGGGCTTTATGCTATGACAGGGGGCCAAGTAGCACCTACCACACCTCATAATGCTAAAACTTCAACAACACCTTATGGTAATCCAACATTTTCATTGGATGTATCGAGGGTAGTGGCGGCTGCAGGGGCATCCTATGTTGCTAGATGGACCACTTGGCATATGCATCAATTAATGAAATCCATAGAAAAGGGATTAATGAAGAAGGGATTTTCATTTATCGAGGTACTTTCACAGTGCCCTACATATGAGGGTAGAATGCTTAATATGGATCATATTCAGATGTTAGATTGGTTTAAGAAAAATTTTAGAGAGGATGCTGATGGCATATATAAAATAGGTGAATTTGTTGATATTGAAAAGCCTGAATTAACAGAGGAATTGGAGGATATGATAAGAAAGGTGAAAATATGATTCAAATAAGGATAGGTGGTTGGGCGGGCCAGGGAGTAATACTTGCTGGAACAATACTTGCGGAAACATTTTCCAGGGTGCTTAAGAAAAATGTTGTTATGACAAGATCGTATACAGCTGCTGTAAGATCAGGAATTACTACAGCTGATATAATTGTTGATGATGATGAAATTTATGATCTAATAATAACAAATCCAAATGTAATGATATTTATGTATCAAAAAACATTTGAAAAATACATTCAACTGGCTAAAAAAAGTGATTATTTGATAGTTGATTCTTCCCTTGTAAAAAATGTGCCCAATGATCTTAAAAATTTATATCAAATTGATGCTTCCTCTATTGCAGCTTCAATATCAAATCCCAAAATTTCAAATATGGTTCTTCTTGGATATTATGCAAAGATTACTGGTCATGTTAGTTTAAATGATTTAGAAGAGACACTAAAAAACAAAATATCCAAAAGATTTCTTGAAGAGGATCTTAAAGGAATTAGGGCTGGTTTTTCCTTTTCTCCTCAATAAATTTTATATATTCATCTTCATTAAATTCAAGAACAAATGAACCGATATAACCGCAATTATTGCATTTGTACTTTTGGCCTTCCACCATTCCTGCTTCATAATATATATCCTTACTTCCACAGATTGGACATACCAAAAATTTCATATTTTTTCAATAGAAGTTATATTATTAAAATTTTTTTAATGATAAATATTAATTATCTTTTTACCTTTTTACAACATGTCTCAATGTGAAAAATAAACCAACTATTATATTTAAATAAAATACAATAAATCTCCAAATTAATATTACAACGCCTATTACATCCTTTCTTATAAATGGGGCATAAAGTATTGCAGCAACAAACTCCACTAAACCACTACCCCCTGGAGAAATAGGAATTGTTGATAAAAGTACTATTAATATTTGAGCAAAGATTGAATATATCCAAAGTGGATCTTGATGTAATGAAAGTAGAATTATTGAAAATATTATAAAATCTGAAATCCAGATTATGGCAGTGAGAATCATTACTACTATAAAGTTTAATTTTCTTTTTAATATCATTATTTTTATTCCTTTCTGAAAGTATCTAAATTCCATTTTTAATTTTTCAATTAACTTAAATCTCTTTTCTTTGCCCTTAACAAAGAATTTTAATATGGAATCAAATTTTTCCAAGAATTTTTCAACATTTTTATGTTTCCATACCAAAATACTAATTATTATAATGAGGGATGCGAGAAGTATAATTGCAAAAATTAACAAAGTTCCTATAATACCTGAAATTGAAAGTCCAAAAAATATTATAAGTAAAGGAAATATTGCTAGAAAAAAAATCGCATCCGAGACTCTTTCCGATATAACAATAGCTGTGGCATCTCCACCCCTTACACCTAGATCATTCAACATTTTTATTCTTACAGGCTCCCCACCAGCGTTTGAGGGTGTTACTGAAGCAGCAAGAACATTTACCATCACAATATTTAATGATTTAAGATACCCTATACTATAATTCATACTTTTTGAAAGTATTTTTATTCTTCCTGCCCAAGCAAACCAATAAATAAGGTGAAGACCAATAGCGATAAGAAATAGAAAAGGATCAAGTGTAAAAAGGTAAAGGAATGTTTCCTTTGTTATTGTACCAGAAATAATTATAGCAATAACAACAAGACTTATTATCACCGAAATAATGATCATTTTTGTGTTCCAACTTTGATTCATTTTGTAAAGATTATATCCATAATGTTTTTAATAGTTTTCTCAAGTTGATAACCTCCTTGAAATCCCTTAATACCATTATAATTTATTGACGATAAATTAAAATTTTCCTGGTTTATTGAAACAGAAATTTCTTTAAGAGAAATATATTCTGCTAAATATTCTTGTTCTGGTTGACCAGGGGTGGGAACAAAAATAGGTTTTCCACCAGTATAAAAAAGATCCATGATTGTTGAATAACCAGATCTTGAAAGAATTAATTTTGATCTGTTAAATAATTCATTCAATTTTTCTGTTGAAACAAATGAAACTATATTTTCATTTTCCATTTTTATTTCTGGTCTTCCCAAAACTGCAAAATACTTTCCATCAAAATTTTTTAATTCCTGAATTACCTTATTTTCAAATATTGTTCTTTGAGGTTCCGGTCCTGAAATTACTGCAAGTAAGTCAATATCCTTTGCCAAATCCTTTTTTTTATACTCTGAAATTGGACCAACATAATGAATTTTATTAACATCAATAAATTTTAAAGAATGTGAAAGTTCACCTGTAAGTGAATTTTGCTCAAAATCTGGAACTAAAATTCCTGTAAAATATTTCCCTACATATCCGTTGTAATACATACTTAGTGTTTCAAAAAATTTAATTCTATAAGGGTTTAGTATTCTAAGTTGATGTGTTAATAAAAATGAAGGAACACCAACTTTGAAGATTCCATATCTATTATCAGAAATTATTAGGGAAAAATTTTCTTTCCTCTGTAATTTTTCAAATTCTTCATGTTCTTCAAACAATGAACTAATAATTGCAGGTGATTTCATTATTAATTTTGGTATAAAGGATGATCTTGAATTTGTGTATTCAATTGGATAATCAGGTAATTCTATTGTTCTTATATCACTAAGTGTTCTTTTAAAAAATTCTAAAGATCTTCCATGTGCTATTATAGTTAAATCATTTCCCTCAGAGATTAATTTTTTAATCAAAGGCAAAGACCTAGATGCATGACCGAGACCTATTGAACATATTGCATATGCAATTTTCATTTCAAATGGTATATGAAGTCTCTTTATAAAAATGTATGTTAATCAAAAAATAATAAAAATGTGTAAAAATTTAGATTTCTATTTTAAGTCCTAATTTTTCTGTAATTTCCTTATATCTGTTCCTTATTGTCACCTCTGTGACTCCTGAAACATCAGCTACCTCTCTTTGTGTTCTCCTCTCACCATTCATTACTGCTGCTATATATATTGCGGCAGCAGCCACACCCGTTGGACCTCTACCGGATGTAAGGTCCCTTTCCTCAGCTTCTTTTAATATTTCCAATGCTTTTTTCTTCACATCCCCAGAAAGGTTTAACTTGGCACAAAATCTATCAAGATAATCCTCTGGTTTTGATGGAAATAGATTAAGTTTTAGTGTTCTGCTCATTATTCTATAAGTTCTACCAATATCCTTCTTTTTTATTCTAGTTACAGCTGCGATTTCTTCCAGAGTTCTAGGGATATTAAGCATCCTGCAGGCAGCATAAATACTTGCAGCCACTACGCCCTCTATACTTCTTCCTCTAATCATATTTTCCTTCACTGCTTTTCTATAAATTACTGCAGCTGTTTCTCTCACATCCTTTGGTATATTAAGGTTTGATGCCATCCTTTCCATTTCTTGTAGTGCCTGTGAAAGGTTTCTTTCTGCTGCATTTGAAACTTTAATCCTTCTTTGCCATTTTCTTAATCTATAAAGCTGAGCTCTATTCCTTGTTGGAATATTTTTTCCATAGGAATCCTTATTTTTCCAGGAAATTTCAGTGCTAAGACCTTTATCATGTATTGTGTATGTCATAGGGGCCCCAGTTCTTGCTCTTTCTTCTTTTTGTTCCGCATCAAAGGCTCTCCAATCCGGGCCTTGATCTATATAACTTTCATCAATTACCAGGCCACAATCTTGACAAATTAATTCGCCCCTATCATAATCCCTAACAAGATGTGTTGAACCACATTCAGGACATTTATCTATTTCATCTATCCATGCCTTTCTCTCCTTTTTCTTTTCCTCTGACATATTTTTCACCTCCAAACACATATCCTTTAATTTCTGTATTCTTTTTTAGTTTCACCCTAAAATAGGGTGATTTTACAGGTCCAAAAATGTTGATTATATACCCAACAAGATTTCCTTTGTAATCAAAAACCTCTTCATTCATTTTTGGAGGTTTGATTGATTTTGCAATCAATGTATCTTTTTTAATGTTAATGATTGTTCCTAATATTTTTAGATTATTTTTCACATTAAAGATAATATTCACTTATATTTAAAGATTTCGAAAAAATATTATTTTTTTATTAAAAAAAGTTATTTGAAAAAATTTTTATGTTTTACTTTATTGCACCAAATGGTGTTAATTATGAACGATTATAAGAAAAAAATAAAAATAGGAAGGAAAAGCTATGAATTTTTTAGTTTAAAATCTCTAAAAGAAAAAGGATTTGAAATTGATAAAATTCCATATTCAATGAGAATATTGCTGGAAAATTTATTGAGAAGGTTGGATAATAGTATTGTTACTGAGGAACATATAAAAGCAATTGTTGAAAGGAATAAAACAGAAATACCATTTTTCCCTGAGAGAATTATACTTCAGGATTATACAGGTGTACCTGTAGTCCTTGATCTTGTTGCAATGAGAAATGCTGTTACAAGGTTAGGGAAGGATAGCAGTAAAATAAATCCAATTGTTCCAGTGGATCTTGTGATTGATCATTCTATTCAGGTTGATAAATTTGGAACAACCTATTCACTCAGAGAAAATATGGAGATTGAATTTGAAAGAAATGAAGAAAGGTATAAACTATTAAAATGGGCACAAAAAAACTTCAATAATTTTAGGGTAGTACCCCCGGGAAATGGTATAATACACCAAGTAAATACGGAATATCTTTCAAGTATCGTCATAGAAAGGAATAACATTCTTTTTCCAGAAACACTTATTGGTACAGATTCTCATACAACAATGATCAATGGTATAGGTATAGTTGGATGGGGTGTGGGAGGTCTGGAGGCAGAGGCAGCAATGGTGGGTGAACCATTATTTATTGAACTACCTGAAGTAATAGGAGTAAAACTTGTTGGTACTCCAAAAGAAGGAGTAACTGCAACGGATATTGTACTCACAATAACACAATTTTTAAGAAAGAAAAATGTGGTAGGGAAATTTGTTGAATTTGTAGGTCCAGGCTTATCCGCACTCACAGCTCAGGATCGAACGACAATAGCAAATATGGCTCCAGAATATGGTGCAACAATAGGATTTTTCCCAGTTGATGAAAGAACATTGGAATATCTTGAACTTACTGGTAGAAGAAAGGAATTGATAAAATTGGTGGAAAAATATCTCAAAGAACAAGGATTATTTTATTCCGGCGAAGATGGTATAAAGTATGATGATTTAATTGAGTTTGATCTTTCAACTGTTGAGCCAAGTATTGCAGGCCCAAGAAACCCTGATGAAAAAATATTGTTGAAGGAAAGTAAGGAAAAAATTAAGGCTTTGGCAAAGGAAATGAATGTTAATAGTAAAGAAGATATTGTTTTAGATTTGAATGGTCAAAAAACATCATTTGGTAATTATAGTATTGTTATTGCAGCTATAACAAGTTGCACAAATACATCAAATCCTTTTGTTTTATTTGGAGCTGGCTTAATGGCGAAAAAGGCAGTGGAATTTGGTTTAAGGATAAAACCATATGTAAAAACTAGTTTAGCTCCAGGTTCAACTGTAGTTAAGGACTACTTAGAAAAGGCAGGTTTAATGCCATATCTTGAAAGTCTCGGTTTTCATATTGTCGGTTTTGGATGTACCACTTGCATTGGGAACAGTGGCCCATTAATAAAAGAAGTGGAAGAAGCAATCAAGAAAAATGATTATTTTACTGCGGCAATATTAAGTGGAAATAGGAATTTCGAAGGAAGGATAAATCCATATGTAAAGGGCGCATTTATTGCTTCGCCCATGTTAGTGATAGCCTATGCAATCGCTGGAAGAATAGATATTGATTTCCAAAATGAGCCAATAGGATATGATCCAAATGGAAGAAGTATATATCTTAGAGATATATGGCCCAGTAATCAAGAAATTCTTAATTACGTTAAGGAAAATCTTGGTCCTTCAATGTATATAGAAAGATATGCTCATGTGTTTGAAGGTAATGATCTTTGGAAGAGGCTTGAAATACAGGATAAAAAAATATATACATTTGATGAAAAATCAACTTATATTAGAGAGCCTCCCTGGTTTAAAGAAATTAATGTAAGAGAAATAGAGGATATAAAGAACGCAAGAATCCTTGCAATATTTGGTGATAACATTACTACTGACCATATTTCACCTGCAGGTGTAATCTTACCAGATATTTCATTGCTAAAAAATGTTGATTTAAAAAATAAGGAAACATTAAAAAATTTACCACCTGCTGCAATTTATTTACTTGAAAATGGCGTAAAACCAGAAGAATTTAACACATACGGATCAAGAAGAGGTAACCATGAAGTGATGGTAAGAGGAGGTTTTGCAAATATAAAGATAAAGAACAAAATGGTTGAAATACAGGGTGGTTATACAAAATATTACCCCAGTGGTGAATTAATGACAATTTATGATGCATCAATGAAATACCAAAAGGATGGTATACCACTGGTAATCTTTGCTGGAAAAAGGTATGGGCAAGGCAGTAGTAGAGATTGGGCAGCAAAGGCTACAGCTCTTTTAGGTGTTAAGGCTGTAATAGCAGAAGGATTTGAAAGAATACATAGGAGTAACCTTGTTGATATGGGTGTGATACCTATTGAAATAGATAAATTACCCGAACTCAAAGGTGACGAATTGATAAATATATATGGCTTAAATGATCCCACCCCAAACAAAATTGTTAATATTATATTAAGTGATGGCAGAGAAATAAAAGGAAAGTTAAGATTAGATACTTTGGCAGAAATAGAATATGTTAAAAATGGAGGAATTTTAATCTACACACTTAGGAAAATATTGAAAGAAATTTAAAAAATCCCTACAAATATTTTTATATTTTAGAAATCAATATAGATACGAATGGAAAGGAAAGAAAAGGAAAAAATAATTTTAGAATTAAGAAACATCACTCATGAGAAGGTAATACTTTTAAGTGGTAGAGAGGGTGTAGGGAAATCATATCTTTTGAATGAAATATGTAATGAAATCTCAAAGGAAACAATATGCATATACACTTCGCCAAACGAAATATCAAATAAAGATATTTTTAACATTATAGTTGAAAAAATAAAAAAGATTTTTCCATCTATTAGATTGGGTATTTTGGAAGCATTATCAAAAACATCACTTGATTCAATTAATACTTTAATTTCTATAGTCTCTGTTATATCTTCATTTAAAGTGGTAATTTTAATTTTTGATGATATTGAAAATTTAAGTAAAGAATTTTATGATTCTTTATATTATTTAATAAAATCCTTAAAGGAAAACAAAGTTGTATTCATACTTTCTTATGATGAAAATTTTTTAAATAATGATTCAAGAGAATTGATTATAAAATTAAATGAATTGCCAGAGAAGGATCTTATTAGGATAGAACTAAAGGGTCTTTCAAAGGATGAATTTGAAAATTATATAAAAGAAAATAAATATGTTATTCCAAATTATATTTTAGATAAAATATATGATATAACTGAAGGCAGCCCAGGGTTGGTAAATCAAATTCTTTTTGAATTAAAATCAAAGGGATTATTTGATGAAGACAATTATTGGGTAGGAACTTTTGAAGATCTTCCAAAGCTTAAATCTGAAAAATTTGTACCATTAGATATATTAAAGATTATTGATGAAAATGAACTTGATCTACTTTCATATGCTTCAGTTTATGGCGTTAATTTTAATTTAGAAGATATTGTGAACATTAAAAATATGAGATTTGATATTGCTGTGGAAATAATAAACTCCTTAGTAAATAAAGGAATCATAGTAGAAATAGATGGTAGAAATTTTAAATTTTTAAGGATGGAATATAGGGAAATAATATATAACAGCATGTCAAATTTAAAAAGAAGATATATACATAAAAAAATTGCAGAATACTTAGAAAATCATTGTGATTGTCCTGATATTATTGGTAATCATTTTTTTATAGCTGGAGAAAAGGAAAAGGCAAGAAAGTATTTAATTTCAGCTGCTATTAAAAAATCTAAAGAATTGAATCATAAGGAAAGTTTAGAATTTTTAAAAAAGTACTTTGAGATTACACCTGAACCGGAATTTGATATGCTTCTTTTAATGATTGATACATTAATTAAATTAGGAAGATTCAAAGAAGCATTAAAATTTATAGAAATGGCAGAAAATAAAAAGAAGGATGACATAAATGTAAATTTAAAAAAGGCATTTGTTTATTATAATTTAGGCAATTATGTTGAATGCGAAAAAATTTTGAGTAGTATGGAAAAAATATGGGATCAATTGAGTGATGAAACTAAATTTTATTATTTTTTTATTAAAGGTAGTATAGAATCAAGAAGGTACAATATTAAGGAGGCTGAAAAACTTTTTGAAAAATCCTATGAATTGGCAAACAAATTAAATGATTTATACCTTATAGCAATGAATTATAAAGAAATTGGTATACTTCACTATTATAATGGAAATTTTGAAACATCGTATCAATATTTTCTAAATAGTTTACAAATTTATGAAAAAATAAAGGATTTGGAAGGTATTTCTAGAATATACAATAATTTATCACTCATAGATTTAAATAAAGATTTAAAAAAGGCATTAGATGAATATCAAAAATCTCTTATTTATGCGGATATGTCCAGTAATACATATCTTTCAATAGCAATTAGACTAAACATTAGTCAAATCTATTTTTGGATAGGTATGGTGAAGGAGGCAGAAAAGGAAATTGAAGTAGCATTAAATATTTCAAAAACTACAGAAGAAGTTGAAATAAGACATTCGATTTATTCTTATCTCTCAGATTTCTATATGATGAAGGGAAATTTTGATATGGCTATTGATTACATAACTAATGCAATAAAAATATCAATTTCCATGGGTTCGAATTTTTATAAGCAAATATATGAGGTCAAAAGAAATATAATACTAAACTTAATTGGAAAAGTAGCACCTGAAATTAAAGAAAATTATGAAGGGGAAGGTATTATAGGGATCCTAATGGATCTTTATCGCGGATTATTATTGCTTAGTTCTGGTAAATTTAGTGAGTCTGCTGAACTCTTGTTTAATTCTTTGGAAAAAGGAAAAGAAAAACTCACATTTCTTGACATTGTAATGTTTGAGGGTAATCTTCCATTCGCGTATTTAATGGCAAACAATAAGGAAAAATTTTTAGAGTACTTTTATAAATTGAATCAATGGGCTGAAAAATTGGGTGTGGATATGATTTATATTCATACGTATCGCCCATCCATAGATTTCATTGAAAAAGGGGAAAGAACATTGGAAAAGGAAGAGGAATATTTCTTAAAGAGGGATTTAAAATTTTTGTTATTAAAAACTTATATAATTTATTACAAAATCACAGGTGATCAAAATGTTTTAGAAAAAATCAAAAATTATTCAAAAATTATGAATTTTAATTATTCAATATTTTTATAATCTTTTTATTTTGTATAATATTTTGTAAATAAAATTTAAATCTTTAGGATTACAATATAATGTGATCATATTTTTATAATTTATCACATTTAAGGAATTTATGAAAAAATATGATATTCTTGTAATAGGAGCAGGGATAACAGGTCTTGCATCAGCCTATCATTTAATGATGGAAAATAGAGATATTAATATTGGAATAATAGATAAATACAACACATTTGGTCAAGGAAACACTGGAAAGAGTGATGCAGCATTCAGGGATATTTTCACATCTGAGATTAATTATAAACTAAGTTCATCATCCATAGCATTCTATAAGTATGTTCAGAATGAATTAAAGTATGATCTTGGTATGCATTTTAATGGTTATTTATTTCTTTTAGATGAAGATGAAATAAATTCAGAAAAGATTGAAAAGGTAAGGAAAAGAAGTGAAACTGAAATATTATGGAGGGACGAAATTCTCTCTCTTGGTATAAAAGTGGATCCATCAAAGGAAGCAATGGAGATAATGAAATTGAAAAGGATAGCAGGTGGTTTGTTAGGTAAGAATTGCGGAATCCTTGAGCCACAAAACATAGCATCATTTTATGCAAAGGAGCTAGAAAAAATGGGTGCAGAATTTATTTATGGGACAAAGGTGAATAAATTGAAACTTGAACCAACAAATAAACTTGATTATCCAGGAGAACCATTTATATGGCAGGATAAGAGAATAGGTAGGATAGAAACAAGTAGAGGCGATATGGAAGCAGAAAAATATATACTTGCCACAGATGTATGGACAAATGAATTGCTTGACCCAGTTGGCATTGACAGTCACATAAGACCTAGGAAAAGACAGGTATTCCAAGTTAGCGGGGAGAATATTAGAAAAATGGTAACCAGGGATTATAAGGGTAAGGAGGGAATATTTCCATTTACTGTACTTCCTAACCCTAAAATAGTAATGAGGCCTGAGCCAGGATCAGGGACATTCTGGATATCATACAATGATGAGATTGGAAGGGATTTTTCATTGGAAGAAGATCCACAACCTGAGATGGAATTTTATCTAAAAAATGAATTAATGGTTCTTAGGGAATACATATCGGCATTCAATAATTCGAAGGTAAATAGTGCGTGGGCTGGTTATTATTCTGAAAATACAATTGATGGCACATATTACATATTTCAAGAAATGAATCTAGTAGTGGCAACAGGAAGTAGTGGTAGTGGAATAATGAAAGGTGATTCTGCGGGCCGAATTGTAGCTTCTTTGGTAGAAGGAAAAAGTATAGCAAGGCTATTTAATGGAATTGAAATACCGGTCGAGTACTTAGGAGTGAAAGGAAGGAATGTTGAAAAGGAGGAGCTGGTAATATGATCTTTTATGAAGATGGTAAAATTTCTAAAAATATTTACATGATCGATGTTCATGGATGGAAGCATGAAAAGACAACATCATCTTTTATTATTTTTGGTGAGAAAATTGCCATATTGGATCCAGGTGGTTATACATCTGGAAAAATAGTAGAAGATTTCATAAATAAAAATAAAATTGATAAGAATCTCGTAAAATATATATTTGTTACCCATAGGCATAATGATCATTCATCAGGTGCATCATACCTAGTAAATAGATTGAAAGATGCCAAAATCTATGCTCATCCAATAACCCTAGAAAATCTTAAAGATCCAGAAAAAATAAACATTGCAACAAGAAAAATGTATGGTGATTATTCTGAAGATATAGAAATTGTAAGCGAAGAAAAAATGGAACCAATAAGGGATGGTGAAACATTTGAATTGGGTAGGGATATTGTTATTGAGGCAATTTATTCCCCAGGACACACGTCCGATCATTTTGCAATTTTTGAAAGAAGTGAATCATTTTTATTTGCAGGGGACGGAATAGGTCTTTTTTCACCAAAAACAAAAGAAATAATTCCAAACTCATTTCCACCAAGTTTTAAGTTCTATACATATAAAGAAGGAATAAAAAAGTTAATTCAATTAAATCCTAAGATTGTGGGATTTTCACACTTTGGAGCTGTTAGTAATGCAGACTCAACCAATATACTGAAAAAATCAATTCAAGTTTTAGATGAATGGTATGATTATATAAAAAATAATAAAGAAAAAGAATTGAAACAAAAATATTTGGAAAAATTTGAATTATTTTCACCTGAATTAAAAGAGTTAATATTGGACATTGTAATTGAAGGTTTTAAAAATGGTCTTAAACAGGGGTAAGCCATTTAGAAAAATCTTTGTTTCTTCCATGGACAACATTTTGATATTCTTGATAAAGTTTTGATGTTATTGGACCAACATTACCGTTCCCCACTAATATTGCATCTATATTTACGATGGGTGTTATTTCAGCAGCTGTCCCTACAAAAAATGCTTCATCAGCAATATAGAGTTCTTCCCTATGTAAATTTCTTTCAATAGTCTTTATCCCCAAATATTCTGCTACCTTTATAATACTATCTCTAGTAATACCGATAAGAATATCCGATTCTATAGGTGGTGTGTAAAGTTTTCCATCCTTTACTAAAAATATGTTCTCACCAGGTCCTTCTGCCACAAACCCCTCTTCTGTAAGAATTATGGATTCGTCAAAACCAAGACTTCTTGCCTCAAGATTTGCTAATAGAGAATTCAAATAATTTCCACTAGCTTTAGCCTGTATTGGTAATACTTTAGAATTAATTCTTCTCCATGTAGATGTAATACATTTAACACCATTTTTTCCTGGTAGATATTTTCCAAATTCTACAGCCCCAATAAACAAACTCACCTTCTTTCCAAATGGTGATAATCCAATGTTATCATCGTTATAAAATGCAAATGGTCTTATGTAACACTCTTTTAAAGAATTTATTTTCACAAGTTCTAGAATTGCTTTTTTAATTTCCTCTTTTGAAAATCCTAAATTCATGCGATAAATTTTTGCAGTATTGAAAAATCTGTTTATGTGATCATCTAATCTAAAAATAGAGGTTCCACTTTCGGTCTCATAGGCTCTAATACCCTCAAATATGCCAGAACCATATTGTAGAGAGTGTGTTAGTATCGGCACTTTGGCATTATCATAATCTAAAAATTTTCCATCCCACCATACTTTAAGTTTTTTCATAAAAAATGAAATAAAAATGAATTAAAAAGTTTTACCATCTTCTATTTGTTTTTCTGAAAATGAATAAAACGAATATAACGATGATTATTACTATTATAATGCCAATTATGATCCATAGAGAGCTTGATGAAAATATTGAATTTGATTCCACAGTAATTGTTATTGTATTTGAATTTACATTCGTTCCTGATGAATCCTTTACTGATACATAAATATTGTAAGTACCGGGAGTATTTGTATTAAAAACAAAATCAGATCCATAAACAACCTGCACAGGGTTACCATTTACATACCAAGTATAGTTATACGGAGGATACCCACCATTTGCAAGAGCATTAATGTGAGCCGATTGGCCTGACATAATGTTGGAATTTGATGATGAAATTGAAACTGTTAGAAGAGGTATTATTATTGCTGATATTTCATTTGAAAATGTTATTATAGGGCTGGAGGGTGACCCCACAGAATCATAAATCATGAAGTAATATGTACTCCCAGGACTTAAACCTGTAACAGTATAAGAATTTGAATATGCGCTATTTATGATATTTACAGTTGACCAATTCCCCCTGTGGGTGTTTTCATTTCAACTGTGTAACTAATAAATGGTACTAATTGAGAATATGTGTTATTGTCTATCCAAGTGAAAGAAACTGTTGTCTGTGTTACACTATTAACTTTAAGCTGTGGAGGGGATGTTGTATTAGCCTCATATGTGTTGGATCTTGCGGATCCAAAAATATCTTGATCAACAATATAAAAATAATAAGTGGATGAATAATCTAAGTTTTGGACAGCATATGTTGTTATGGTTTTATCCGTAGTATTCCAAATTGCACTATATGGCCCATTCACATTTTTACCCATATAGAGCGTATAATTGACAAAGTACCTATCCTGACTTTCCGTCCAACTTAATGTTATTGTTGTTTCGGTATGCGCGATGCTTGAAAGTGTTACTGTAGTTGCCCCCTCACTCTGTACTGAAAAAATTCCACCTATTAGAAAAATTAACAATATTGTAAAAATTATTGAAATTTTTGTGAAAACATATTTAATAATTAAGTTAAAATAAAAATTATTAATAAATTTTTCTAAATTCAAGAAAAATAATTTTAAGAAATATTTATTTAATTCTTAATTATTAAAAATAAATATGGTTAAGCTTTTACAGAGAAATAAATTAATTATACTATCTGTTATCTTTATTTTTCTTATATCAAATTTTTCAATTCTTGCTCAAGGTAATAAAAATGTGAGCATTTTAAATGATTTGATAGTAGATTATTAAATGGTATAAAAATTGGTGTTACAGATCTAAACACAAAAATTGATATTTCAATTGCTTTGAAAATAAGGAATGAACAGCAGCTGGATACATTTCTTTCACAGGTAGAAAATATAAATTCACCAATGTTCCACAAATTTCT
>JAVZSA010000018.1:0-22431 GCA_038880255.1 Thermoplasmata archaeon | reverse complement strand
TTATAATATTATGAATATCAACAATTCCCTCTTCCATTGCTATTGAAATCACATTTTCTCCAACCAAATTTATAATTGTTGCAATTTTAAGTGCATTTCTAAAAGCTTTTTCATTGACAAATTTTTCGAAATAAAAATCCTTTTTAACATCAATATGAAATTCCCCCTCTTCATAACTTTTCCCTAAAAGATCAGGGTCACAGGCAGCAAGTACCACCTCACCACTTATTTTCCACATTTTCATTGCAATTTTCATTCTTTCTATAATTATTTTTAGAATTAAAAAAGTTTTTAACATTTATCTTCTTTATCTTTATTGTGAAAGAATCAGATATATCATCACAGATTGATAATGTTAAAGTATCAAAATTCCATTATAAAATGTTACTTTTATCAGCTGCAGGAGTATTTCTTGATGGTTATGATCTTTTCATAATAAGTGTAGTTCTTTTATTCATCAAACCCATATGGATAAATACACTTCCTCCTGTAGAGAGAGGTTTTGTGATGGGCCTAATTGCGGCATCTGCTCTTATAGGAATGTTTGTTGGGGCATTTACTTTAGGCCATTATACCGATAAAATAGGAAGAAAAACAATGTATGTTATTGATCTCCTTTTTTTTGTTGTTTTTGCAGGTCTTTCTGCCATCGCCCAGGATATTTATCAACTCATAATATTTAGATTTCTTCTAGGTATAGGTATAGGTGCAGATTACCCAATAAGTTCAACCTATATTTCTGAATTTGCCCCTGCGGAAAAAAGGGGGAAAATGATATCTTCAACATTTACATTCTGGGGAATTGGTGCTTTAACTGCAGCAGTTGTGGGTTATTTCATTGCACTTTGGAATCCAATTGGTGCTGATTCCTGGAGACTAATGCTTCTTTCTGGTGTAATACCTGCAATTATTGTAATTGCACTTAGAACAACTATGCCGGAATCGCCCAGGTGGCTGCTTTCACAGGCAAAAACTGAAAGAGCATTGAAAATAATAAAAATGTTAAATCCTAAGGCAGAAGTTGAAGACATTGACCTAAAGGTAAAAAAAGAAAAATCATCCATAAAGGATCTTGTTTCTCCAGTTTATATTCGAAGAACACTTTTTGCTTGGATACCATGGTTTTTCATGGATATTGCAGTATATGGTATTGGTATGTACATACCTACTATATTGCAAGCACTTGGTTTTAAGGATCCAGTTCAATCAATTCTTGGTACAGCCATACTTGATGTTTTTGGAATTTTAGGATTTATAATTGCAATCTTAATGATTGATAAATTAGGGAGATTAAAACTTCAAATATATGGTTTTATTGGAATGGGTGTATCCCTTCTTATTCTCGGTTTAACAAACGGTAGTAATATATTACTTCTTTTAATATTATTTGCAATTTTTCAAATTTCAGAGAATGCCGGTCCAAATACCACAACATGGGTAGTAGCTACAGAGCTTTTCCCAACTAGGTTAAGAGGTACAGCTCAGGGCTCTTCTGCTGCAATAAGTAGAGTTGGTGCCATAACTGGTGTTTTTATATTACCCTTAATTACACAAATTTATGGAGAATACGCAGCTATAATTGTTGTTTCAGCTTCAGCCTTTGCAGGACTTATTGCCACATTGATTTTAGGGGAAGAAACAAAATCACTTTCTTTGGAGGAAGCATCAAATGTTTTTAGGGAATTTTCATCCTACATAAAAATACTTTCAAACAATGTTAAGGAGGCTGCACGGCTCCTTTATGAAATATCCATAGATTTTAAAAAATTGGAAGAAAATCAGAAAAAAATAAAGGAGCTTGAACACAAAAATGATGAGATTCTTGCTGAAATTTTTAATAGGTTAAATAGAAAATTTCCAGCGCCAATAGACAATTTTGACATTGTTTCATTAATAAGAGGTCTAGATGACATAATAGATGTAATAGAATCCACAAGTAAAAAAATTTTAATTTATGATATTAAAGTGGCAACAAATGAGATTATAGCACTTGCAGAAATAAATCTTAAAGCTGTATCAGATCTTGAGGATGCTTTAAATCAAATAATGGGAATAAGGTTGGGTGAATATTCTGAAATAGTAAAAATTTGCAGGGACATACACAAACTTGAAAATTATGCAGATGATATTGTAGATAATGTTATAAGACATCTCATAAAAGAAAGTGATGCAATAGATATTTTAAAATACAAAGAAATTTATGAAAGTTTTGAAAAAATAACAGATAGATGTGATGATGTGGCGGATACAATAATGAGCTTAATTGTAAAATATACATAAAAGTTTTTTTACATAAAATTAATTCTTATTACAATGAAGGATGAATTAAAAAAAATATCATTAAATGTTAAAAAGGCAGTGGATGAAGAGCTTGAAAAAAATTATGAATCGGTGGGTGAAATTTTAAAGATAGGTGCTGATGGTACTCCCACATCTAGACTTGACCTTGTTGCTGAGAATCAAGTATTTGAATATGTTGAAGATCATGATCTTCCTTTTAACATTTTAAGTGAGGAGTATGGATTTCTTAACAGGGGCTATGATGAAACACTTGTTGTAGATCCGTTAGATGGATCATATAATGCTGAAAATAACATACCAATTTATTCAATTTCTCTTGCCATTGGGAAAAAGACACTAAATGACATTAGGTTTGGTTTTGTTATGAACCTTGCAAATGGAAAATATTATTGGGCAGAAAAGGGAAAGGGATCATTTTTTGAAGAGAGAAGGATGTTGAGGAAAAAAAGGAATGAAAAATTGGGGGTGATTAGTATTGGAAAAAATGTTAAAAATTATGTTTTTGAGATAATGAAAAATGTTAGAAGAATTAGGTCTTTAGGTTGTGCTTCTTTGGAAATGATAATGGTAGCAGAAGGTAATGCAGATTTTTTTATTTATGATTATGAGAAAAAGGGAGTGTTAAGGATAATTGATATAGGAGCAAGTACATTAATAGTAAGAGAAAATGGTGGGAAAGTAATAGATTCGAACAATTTTTCAGATCTTGAAATGGATTTTGATCTTATGCAGAGGAGAAATATAATAGCATATTATGATCCCTCTGATTTTGATTTAATAAAGGGTTGGAGAAAATGAAATTTGGTATAGTTGCAAATCCGGAAATTGGTAGAACAGTGCTCTTGGCTAAGAAGATATATGATTACCTAAAAAATGATCAGGAAGTAATGATGGATGAAAAAACTGCTAAAAAATTAAAGATTCAAGGAGAGAAAATAGAAAAAATGGAAGTTGATTTAATAATAACAGTGGGTGGTGATGGAACGGTTCTAAGAACAATGCAAAAAAATAGTGCTCCAATATTTGCAATAAATATGGGTAAACTAGGTTTCCTTACAGAGGCATTACCAATAGATCTTGAATCCTCACTTGATAGGTTAATTTCAGGTAATTATTTTATAGATGAAAGGAAAAAATTAAAGGTGGAAATAAATGGTAAAAGATATTTGGACTGTACAAATGAACTTGTAATACATACTGCTGAAATAGCTAAATTAAGGACATTTGCTATTTATGTTGATGATGAACTTTTGGAAGACGTGAGAGCGGATGGGATTATAGTATCAACACCAACTGGATCCACCTCCTATGCTCTTAGTACAGGAGGTCCAATTTTAAATCCAAGGATCAATGGTTTTGTAATAACATTTATTGCACCATTTAGAAGAGGTGCAGGACCACATGTAGTACCAAGTGATTCAAAACTTGAAATACATTTTCTTGATCCCAGAAAAAAGAGTTTTGCTGTTTTTGACGGGCAGGTATATGTAAAGGTATCAAAAAAGGATAGGATCACAATGACAGAGAGTGAGAATGTTGCAAAATTCATTAGGTTTAGTACAAATTTTTATGAAAAATTAAGGGAGAAAAGGATATGAAATTTAGGATAAAAAAGGAAGTACTTGAAATGATTCTTGAATCATCAAAGGATACCTATCCCAATGAGTTTGCAGCATTTCTTAGAGGTGAAAGGGGTGTAGTTTATGAGATTTTACTTTTACCAGGTACAATTTCTGGAAGGGGCAGTGCAATATATCAACTTTATATGAAACCTATAGATTTTACAATTGTTGGTACAGTTCATTCTCATCCCTCTGGTGTTACATTACCAAGTGATGAGGATCTATTACTATTTTCTAGATCTGGGGATATACACATAATTGTGGGTTTTCCATTTAGATTTCATGATTTTTCTGCCTATGATAGGAATGGAAAAAAAGTGGATCTTGAAATAATTTAGAGGAATAATTATGAAAATTGTTGATGCAAATTTATATGAAAAAATCTATGCTGAAAATGCGGTATTGATCGATGTTTTCAGGGCTACAACAAGTATAGTTGTAATGCTTCATAAGGGTGTAAAGGAAATTATTCCCTTTGAAAATGAATCACTTGCAAGAATATTTCTTAAGGATCATAAAAACTACATAACTGTTGGTGAAAAGGATGGTATAAAAATTGAGGAATTTGATTATGGGAATTCACCTGTTGAATTGATGAACGCCGATATTGAGGGAAAAAGTGTAGTGTTTGTTACAACAAATGGAACCAGGGTTCTTAAAAAAATTGAGGCAAAAAATATTTATTTTGCAGCATTTTTAAACGCTGATTACATATTGGATTTTGTTAATGAAAAGACCACAATTGTTTGTGCAAATAGAATAAATTTATTTTCAATTGAAGATTTTATGTGTGCTTCTTACATAAAGGCAAAATATGAGAAAAAGTCTATAGATTTTAAAAAAATAAAGGATATAATATTGAGGTCTAAGAGTGCAGAAAGGTTAAGATCATTAAATGCTGAAAATGATATGTTATTTTCATTGAATTTAAACACTATTAAAATTGTACCTATTTATAAAGATGGTAAAATTATAAAATTAAAATGATTAAGAATATAATAAATAATAATAGTAGGATTATTGCAAGTAAAATAATTCTTGTGGATGTACCAAAAATTATTGGAATAGGACCTATTAATACAGCACCTCCCATTTCAGATTTTATTTGTTCATCTTGAATAAAGGATATGAATATAAGGAACATAGAAATGATCATGAGTAACGCTACAATAGCAGAAAATAGGCCAAAGCCGAATATAATTGGGAAAAAGAAAATTCCAAATAACATCCATCCTTTAAAAACACCATAAATAGCAAGCATTATCGATGCAATTAAAATTATTAATCCTAAATAAAGTAAAATCCTGTTCATAAATCTACACCAACATATAACCACAGTTTCTACAGAATTTATCATTTGGATGCAATTCAGCACCACAGTTCGGGCACTTATCTAACTTTAATTTAAACCCACAGTTCCAACAATATTTATCATTTTTATCCACAATTACACCACAGTTTGGGCATTTTATTTCATTCAATTCTTTTTTTAAGAATTTTTGCGTTTTTATTGAATATCTAAGAGATTCTGCAAAATCATTTTTTTCAAAGGCATTTTTAGCCTCTTGAAGGTAAATAAGTGCCCCCTTCCTTTCTTCCTCACTTGAAGAATCGTATATACTTTGAGCCATTTCTAAAGAGAATTTTGCAGCTAAATAATTTTCTGGATATTTTTTTTGAAGCATAAATGTGGGTGAAATATCTTCATGTGAATCTTGATTTTTCGAAGGTATCTCTATCTTTTTTTCTTTATCTTCCATATTTGATAAATTTTCCTGTCTTGATTTATCAAGTATTCTTTTTGCCTCCTCCGCAACAGATTTTGCTCCTGAATAATCACCCCTGCTGTATAATGTTTCAGCTTTTCTTATTAATACATTTGCATCATCTACCTTTATACCTTTTCTTGAAAGTAACCTTGAAAT
Source organism: Thermoplasmata archaeon (assembly GCA_038880255.1). Classification (GTDB taxonomy): domain Archaea; phylum Thermoplasmatota; class Thermoplasmata; order Thermoplasmatales; family ARK-15; genus ARK-15. Next base: position 16,583 of record JAVZSA010000018.1, on the reverse strand, counting down.
TGCTTTTGTACTTTCCACAGCGTTGTATGAATCATCCTTAAGATTTTTTCTTTCTTTACTCTTTATCATAGTTTTATATGCAGTAAGTATAATTATTATTGAAATAAATATTATCGCAGTTATTATGATGGCCGTTTCTAAGTCAACCACATTTCTTAATTTTTTTATTCATTAATAAATCTTTTTATCCTTGTTGTAATTTCTAAACCTTAATGTATGTTTTATATGCAATTCTTGCGATGCTTTCATTTGGTATATCACCAATATTTTACAAAACTATATTGAGAAAGGATATTCCACCCTTTGTTGCAAATCAAATAAGAGCAATAATGGTCTTACCAATGATGTTAATTTTTTTTATATTTTCCTTAAAAAACTTGTTCCAAGTTACATCTAATGTTTTAATTATATTGGCCATCATAGCATTTCTAGGGCCTGTGATGGGTGATTCAATGTACTTTTATTCATTAAAATATATAGATGTATCACTTACTGCACCACTCAGTTCACTTTATGCTGTTTTAATACCTATTTTGATGTTTATTTTTTTAGGTACATCTTTTAATATTTTTATAATTTTAGGTGCAATATTTGTTGTTTTTGGAATATATCTACTTCAAGAAAGAAAAATGAGTAAATTTCATAAAAGAGGTGTTGTATTTGCATTAGTTTCAGCAATCTTTTATTCTTTAGCCATACTCTTGATGGGTATTGCAATATCAATAGCATCAGCAGAAGTAATTACAATTTATAGGATCATTTTTTCCATATTGTTCCTTACTCCACTTGCATTAAGGAATAATGATATTCCAAAAAACCCTTTGATATGGATCATCCTTGGTATTGGAGGTTTTTTTGGAATAGGTATAGGAATTGTTTTTATGCTTTATTCAATAAATATTGTAGGAGTGGCCATAACAGGCATATTTTCTTCAGCATCACCCTTAATAACATCAATATTAGGCATTGCAATTTTTAAGGAAGAAAAAAATTTGAAAAAGATTGTTGGTATAGGAATTATAGGTATAGGTTTATTAATATCAAATTTCTGATTATTTAGCATTAACATTTCCTTTCCTTTCTATAACAATTCTTTTAGTATTTTTAATTTCTCTATAACTGTTAATTAGGCTCCATGCCCCAATTATGCCAACAACTAAAATTACCAATAGGAAACCTAAATCTATTGCACTAAGATTTGGTATTTCCAAACCTGTTGAAATTCCCACATCTAAGATTGAGGGTAATAATATTACAATTATTCCTATTATGGAAAAAGCAATTCCTCCGTAGTAAAGTGTCTTACCAGCAGTACTCTTTCCAACATACTTTATATCATCTTCAGTGAGTGACATTTTTCTTAGCATTGATCCAAAGGCAGCACCAATAATTATTTGCATCAACATTGTACCAATACCAAACAAAAGTCCCGGGAGTGGTGAATATATTACATTAGGTACCTGTGGAGCAAGTATAAATGTTAAAACTGAAGCATACGCACCAAAGCCAAATCCTGCCACAAGGCCATGAACAATTGTCATCTTCAACGGCACTTCTTTTGGGTGCGCCATTGTTGGTGAAATTCTTGTTGCATCAAATGTATGATGACTTTTTGCCCCCAAAGATTTGTCAAATGGAATATGGAAATATTTACCCCTTAACACATATGAGCCAGCAATAGCCATAACAATTCCAACAACAAAATACACAGGTCCATCTAAATTATATTTTAAATAAATTGTTGCCAATCCTATATAACCAAGAAATGTGAGAAAAGATCTCTGTAAAGTAAAACCTAATGAGAAAAGAAAACCTGCCTTCATTCCTCCCTTAGTACTATATGAACCTACAGCATAACTGAATGTGATGGGCCAAGTATGTTCATCAGGAGTAATTCCATGAAGTAAACCAAGGAAAAAGGAAATTATCAATATTTCCCAAAGGAGTAGACCATGAGGTGGGGATAATAAAAATGATAAGAAGTCCATAATTATCTTACCTTAAAAATGATCTCCATTAATTGAGGTTTAGAGCAACAATTCTCTTCCTTTGGTATTTCTTTACCATGAGGACAATGTTCTGGATGACCTAATAAGTTGCATAGATTGTTTACAAAATCTTCAGTAACATAGTATTGCATCAATTCTGCATTTTTATGCGCATTTTCTAAATTCATGCCAAGTTTGTATAGGAATGTTTCTATTATCCTATGGTTTCTTTCAACATTCTTTATTATTTCTTTTCCTCTTTCTGTTAATCTTATTATTCCTGCATTTTTTTCAACATAACCCTTAAAACTTAAGGATTTTATGTATTCCTCTACAGTTGGTGGTTTTATGTTCATTTCCTTTGAAATTGCTGTTACTCTAGCAGGCCAACCTTCTTGATAAATTTTGTTGGTAATAATTAACATATCCATTTCTCTTTCGGTTAATCCTAATTCATTTAGATTCATACTAACAATGAAAGCATAACTAGTATAAAAAGATTAATTATCTAAAAATTAATTTAGAAAATTATGGATCCTAGTGAAAAAATTAGGGGTATAAAAAGTACATTATTAAAGGATAAAAAGATAGCGTTAGGTATTACTGGTTCTGTATCTGCAGAGGAAACTGTTAAACTTGCAAGGGAATTAATTAGGCACGGTGCATATGTTTATCCAATAATGAGTGAAGAATCATTAAAAATTATTACACCCACATCTCTTCAATTTGCTACAGGAAAAGAACCAATAACTGAAATTACAGGATTAACTGAGCATGTTTTACTGGAGGAAGAATGTGATCTTCTTTTAATTGCTCCATGTTCAGCAAATACAATTTCAAAAATTTCTTATGGGATAGGGGATACAACTGTAACACTTTTTGCACTTACATTCCTTGGTTCAAAACAAATACTTATTGCACCAGCAATGAGCGGTACAATGTGGAAAAATCCAATAATAGTTGAAAATATAAAAAAATTAAAATCAGTTGGAGTAAATTTTATAGATCCAAAAATTGAAGAGGGAAAAGCAAAATTACCAGATATTGAAACAATAGTTGCAAATACTATTAGGCTATTAAATAATAGATTTAATGGTAAGAGAGTGCTTGTTATTGGTGGTGCAACTGAAGAACCTATTGATGATGTGAGGGTAATAACCAATAGGTCAAGTGGTGGTACATCCATTGAAATTGCCAAGGCATTTTTTATGCATGGTGCCCAAACAACTCTTCTACTAGGGAGAACTGAAATTAAGCCGCCAGATTATATAAGAATTGAAAGATTTAAAAGTTTAGAAGACCTAATATCAATGATAGATGAAATGAAAAATTTTGATTTAATTATTGTACCTGCTGCAATTTCAGATTTTAAGGTTTTAAAAAGTGAAGGTAAAATAAAAAGTAATAAACCTTTTACATTAGAACTTGTTCCTACCCCAAAATTTCTTGAAAATTTGAGGAAAAAATACACAGGAGATCTTATTGCTTTTAAGGCAGAATTTGACGAAAATAGGATTATTGAAGAAGCAAGGCAAATGATAGAAAAATACAATTTAAAATTTGTTGTTGGAAACAGGCTAACGGATGTAAAAGAAAATCAAACATCCATATTAATTATAAATAAGGATAATGTTAGAAAATTTACGGGCACAAAATTTGAAGCTGCCATTGAAATAATGAATGAATATATTCAAAGATAATGAATTAATACGGATGTTCCAAACCATGTAATTGCTATCATTAGTAGTAATATATTTTTGACTAATGTAAATGATAGTATAATCATTAATGCAGGAACTGCATACATTATTAACAGTGCAATAAATTCTACAAAGTCCATAAAAATCAAAAAAGGGGGAAATAATTTTAACCGAATAATGCACCCAGTCCTGCCATTGCCTCTTCTTCTTCCTTTTTCTCCTCTTTCTTCTCTTCCTTCTTTGTTTCTTTCTTTTCTTCAGTAGGTTGTGCCTGTTGTGCTGGTGCTGCTGCTGGTGCAAAGGCTGTGGACTTTATTGCATCATCTATATTTACCCCCTCAAGGGATGAAATCAATGCCTTTATCTTTGCCTTGTCAGGTTCTCCACCAGCCGCCTTTATTATGTTCTCCACATTCTCTTCGCTTATTTTCTGACCCAATGAATGTAGGATCAGAACACTATATACATATTCCATTTTTTATACCTCCTTTTACCTTATATTTCTCCAATTTTTTCTTTTATTGACATTGCTTGCAAATTTGCTTTTGCAAGCAGATGCTTAATTGTTTCAGGTGTAAAATATTTTACGCTTATTCCGAGGGATAGTGCCTTCATATATGCATCCGAAATAAATATGGGAGTAGTTAATTTTGTAAAATATTTTAAGTTTAGTGAAAGATTAAATGCATTTAAAATAGAGCTTTTTATATCATTTAGAGTCTTTTCAGAATCGATTTTCAAGGATTCAGGACCAAATATATATCCATTCTCATAAAATGCTCTAATCTCTAAGCCAACGGGTAAGGGTTTAATATCTAACTTTTGTAACATTAAAGCTAAATCTCTACCAATTTTTTCACCCTTTTTTGCTACTACAGTATCTTTTTTAATTACAACTTTTCCCTTTTCAATTGAAGCTGGAATTCCCACTTTTTGAAGATCTGAAACTATAGGACCTGGCTTAAATTCAGTTTCCCCAGCAGGAACAACAATATCTTCAGGAGCGATTTCTCCACCCTTGGGTGAAGCCCTTGTTCGTGATAATTCAACAATCTTTGCAAGTTTAAATGGATCCATATCACTTATAATGACAGCAGTTTGATCAGATATATATTTTGAAAGATCTTTCAGATTTTTCTTTTTATTTTCAAGATCCTGTAATGCAATTGAAATTAGTGTATTTTTTCCAACAACCAATTTTGCCTTTCCCCTCAAACTCCTCCTTATATTGTTTATTTGTGTTCCAGGTATGCCGTGAATACCAACAATACCAATTACATTGCTATCTTCCATTAATTTAGTGAATTGTGATACTATTTCCTCATTTTTCTTCGATACCATATTTACTTCACCTCTACCCTAACAGCAGGACCCATTGTTGTCTTTACATAAATACTTTCAATATTTCCCATGCCCTTTTCCAATTTTGAAGTAATCTTTTTTAATACTTCCTCTATATTTTCAGTTATTTCCTCTGGCTTCATTAACTTTGTACCAACGGGAATATGAAAAGTCCTTCTTTCTCTACTTCTTGCCCTTACTGTCCTTTTTAGAGTATTTATAATTGGTGTAGGATCAATCCCTGGGGGTAGAGGCTTTGGCATTTTTCCCCTAGGACCTAAAACAACACCAAGTACCTTACCTATTTTTGTCATTAATGCAGATTCCGCAAGAAAATAATCATAAGCATTGGCAAGTTTCTTTGCCCTTCTTTTATCCTCAGCAAGCTTGTCAATTTCCTCCGGTGCTATCACAAAATCAGCAGTACTCTTTGCCTTATAGGCTAGATCTCCTGATGCAAAAACAGCCACCTTAATCTTTTTTCCTCTACCATTGGGGAGTGCAATCTCTTCATTTATCCTTTTCTTTGGATCAGCTAAATCAACAAATTTTAAATTTATTGCTAAGTCCACACTCTCAACAAATTTTCTTTCTTTTGAACTTTCAAGCGCCTTTTTAACAGCTTCGTAAATATTTTTATCCATCTTTATTCCTCCTGTAGTAATACGAGCATTTTTTTGCTCTCCTACAGTTTTCTTTTTCTTAAATTTGAGTTACTATTTAAACTTTTCATTCCTCTATCTTTATTTCATTATTTCTTATTTTTTCTTGAATCTCCTTTGGATCTTTACCATCTACAGTTATACCCATCGATACACAGGATCCAAGTACCTCCATCACCATTGCCTTAATTGTGGGTGAAAGAGAATCCTGTACTTTCATCTTTGCAATCTTTATTACCTTTTCTAAGGATAAATCCCCTACCTTATTTGCCTTAGGGGATCCAGAACCTTTCTCTATACCCAACTCTTTTTTGATCAATGCACTGACAGGTGGTGTACCAACAGTGACAGTAAACGTTTTTGTTTTAGGATCCACAGATACCTTTACAGGTACTTGCATTCCCTCATAATTTTTTGTTTTTTCATTTATTTCCTTGACTACTTGCCCTATATTTACACCCAATGGCCCGAGTGCTGGACCTAATGGAGGTCCTGGTGTAGCTTTTCCACCCTCTACTAGTATTTCTATAGTCTGTACCATTTAAATCACTCCTTTTCAATTACCCTGACAGAACCTGCCCTGACTGTGACAGGTATTGGAACTAGAGATTCTGTAAGTTCAACTACTATTTTATCATTTGCCACATCAATTTCCACAATCCTACCTTTTTCACCTTTAAAAGGTCCCTCAATTAGTTCAACAAAGTTTCCTACTTGTAATGTTTCAACTGCCGAGCGTGGAGTTAAATAATGTATTATTTCATTAAAATCCATTTCTCCCTTCACCACACCCCTAATACCCTTAACATTTTTAATAAATGAAAGCATCCTATCCGGTTGAATTGTTTCTACAAAAACATATCCCTTAAGTTTTGATGTTTCACCTGGAACAAATATTGAAAATATATAATCTATCTTATTTAATTTTACCTTATTCCCAAGATCCCTTGCCACTTCCACCTCTTTCCCCACCTGTACCTTTAATGCAACTATTGTGGCCACCACATTAATTACCAAATTACATGTGGAAAAAATTGAGGGATTATTTTCCACTTCAACCCTCATTGTTATCTTTGCGCTATCTAAATAACTTGAACTTTTTGGTGCAAGAACTTTTAAATTGAATGTAAATGGTTTAGAACTTGGGATATGAACTAATCTTTCAATTATATGGTTCTTAGAAGGCATTATTAGTTCAGATATTTCCTCAATTTTCAATTTTTTATTTTCTAATCCTTGAGATGTTAATATCCATTCAAGATTTGTATCCTTTACATTGAATTCAAAAGAAATTATAAATTTATAATTTTCAATATTTTCCTTTTGTCCATTTATATTTACTTCTATTTCAGCATATCTTCCTGCAGAAATATCAAATTTATCTCTGTTACAAGTAATTTGCAACTCACTTACATTTTTATTTGGAATTTTCATAGAATCGGTTAAATTATTACTATCTATCAAGACAATACCCCCTATGGAATTTTAGCTAATATCACCATCGTATAATAAATTATAAACCCTATTGTTCCTATTATAACTATACCAAGTGCAGTAATACCTACTACCTTCAAATATTCATCTCTTGTTGGCTTTCTCGCCATTTTTAATACCCTTGAATACCTTCCTTTGCCTATTCTTGAAAACCAATCTTCGAACTTTTCTTGAGCATTTTCAAATTTATCAATTAATGTCATTATATTTTCCTCCAATTCATTTAACTATATCAAGTTTAATACCAGATTCTGTAAATTTATATTCTGGCTTACCCTTTATACCTGTCACTACTACCATTACACCCATCTTCCTTCGAAAATCTGGTCTTATTGTTGCACCCCATATTATTCTTGCATTTTTATCCATTTTTGTTTCCACTATTTGAACTGCTTTATGTGCCTCTTCCACAGTCATATCCTCCCCGCCGATCACATCCACAATCGCACCTTTTGCCTCACTTATATCAATATCTACCAGTGGGGAGTTTATTGCATTCATTGTAGCTATTTCTGCTCTTTTTTCACTGTCACTTTCACCAAGACCAATCATAGCAAGACCACTTTCTTTCATTACCGTTTTAAGATCGTTATAGTCAAGGTTTATAAGACCAGGCTTTGTTATCATTTCTGAGATGCCTTTAATTGCTCTCTCAAGGATTTCATCCGCTACTTTAAAAGCCTTGTTTAAAGGCATTCTTGGAACAAGCTTTAAAAGCTTATCATTCATTATTATAATTACAGAATCTGCATTTTCAAGTAATTTTTCAAGACCCCAAACGGCATTTTCAAATCTATATTTACCTTCTGCACTGAACGGAAATGTAACTACAGCTACTGTTAGAGCACCCAATTCTTTTGCTATTTTAGCCACTATATGTGCAGAACCTGTTCCCGTTCCACCCCCCATACCAGCTGTAATGAATACAATATCACTTCCATCAAGTACCTTTTTTATATCTTCTTCAGATTCTAAGGCGGACTTCATTCCAATTTCAGGTATTGCCCCCGCCCCTAATCCTCCTGTTATTCTTCTCCCCAAAAGAACTTTTTTTTGTGCCCTTATCATGTACAAATGAGCAGCATCTGTATTCATCGCTATTAGTTCAACATCTTGTATTCCATCTTCCATTATTCTTGAAACTGTGTTTGATCCTGCCCCCCCACATCCAACTATTTTTATTTTTGTTTTTAGTGATTTTAAAATTTCCTCCAATTCTTGATCTTCAGGTTGCTCCACAATAATCACCTTTAAATATTTCTAATAATTATTTTCATATTAGCAGGCTTTTTGGTCACATTTAACATTTTCATACCGTAAATTTCTCCTATTCCCTTTTCATAAGCTATGTCAACCAATCTTTGTGAAATTATTCCGCCTGTAATTAGCGTATTACCAGTTATTTCAGTTGTTGATAATTTATCAAATAGCTCATTCAACTGGATTGTATGAATAATATTACCATTTACATCTGTAATAAATGCCACTTTCTTTTCGAACGCATCAAGAAGAAGATCATCCTTTTTCTTATCCTCTTTAATTTCCTCCTTCTTTTGTTCTTCCTGAATGTTATTTACTGTACTCTCCATTTTTTTATTCTCTTCCAACTCTGATTTATTGAGCTTTTCAAGTTCTTCTTCCATTCCATGTGTGGCTAAATATTGTTCAACTGTTACCTTATTCCTTAATGCTTTTACTATTTGTTTATAGGTAAGTTCCTCCACCTCCCTACCTGGTGGAGCCCTTGCAACAAAGTCTATTTCTGCAACTTGAAGAAGCTCTTTAAAAATCAAATCCCCACCTCTGTCTCCGTCCAAAAAAGCTGTTGCCACCCTTTCCTTTGTCAATTCTATTATTGTTTTTGGTATATTTGTGCCCTCAACAGCAATGGCATTTTTTATTCCATATTTCAGAAGATTTAAAACATCTGATCTCCCCTCAACAATGATTATTGCATCAGAATTTGGTACAGCTGGCCCCGCAGGGAGTCTATCCTCACCATATGTTATTATTTCTTCCTTTTCTATTTTTTCCCTTACCACCTGTATTAGATCCTCACTTAGATTTTTGCCCTGAGAAAGTAATCCTTCAAGCAATTCTTTTGCTCTATCTACCACTTTCTGTCTTTTTGTTAATCTAATATCTTCTATGGATAATACTTCAAAACTTGCCTTGCAGGGACCAACCCTTTCTATTGTTTCTAGAGATGCTGCTAAAATAGCGGTCTCTACTTGATCCAAGCTTGAAGGTATATAAACAATTCCTTCAGATTTCCCTTTTTTTGAATCTATTTCTACCTCTATTCTACCTATTCTACCACTTTTTTGAAGGTCTCTTAGATCAAGTTCCTCCCCCAGTAAACCTTCAGTTTGGCCGAATATTGCACCTACAACATCGGGTTTTTCCACTACACCATCTGCCATAATTTTGGCCTTGATAAGATATTTAGCTGCATTTGGATCAATATTCATTTTTATCACCTTCTTTTTTAAAAAATAGTCATCTCTTCATTTCACTAAATTGCGCGTTTAAATTATTATTTAAATTTAACGTGAAATTCATGATGATCAGGGATGACTATTTTTGTTTTCATTAATTTGAATTTATTAATAAATTTTTCCTAACCTTTTTAAAATTTTTATTTTAAAAATTAAGGAAGTTTAATATAATTTTTTTAAACATATTAACAAATAATTTGCAATATTTTTTGATTATATATAAATATTAATTTAAGAAAAATTGAATCTCAAAAAATAAATAAAATTTAAAGAATAACTTTTTATAAAAATATTAATTTTTATCTTAATTTATTTATTTTAAAATATTTAATTAATTTTTTTAATCAAATTTTAATCTATTAAAAGTATAAAAATTTATAAATTTTAGACATAAAAGAATAAATATGAGCAATTTAATTTACCATATAATGCTTAAAATTATTTATTGTGATACAATAAATTACATTGAAAAACATCTTTATGATAATACACTTTTCATATTACCTGATTCAATTTCCTTAAGAAATATAGAAATTTATATACTTAGGAAGAAAAAACATGAATATTTTCCCATTGAAAATTTTTATACCATAGATTCTCTTAGTAAAAAAATTCTAGGAAAAAATTATAATATAATAACCAGGTTTATGGAGAGGTATATTGCCCAAGAATCCTTAAAGGATCTACATAATTATCATGAGCTTCATAAAAATGAAAATTTTATAACAAAACTTCTTGATGAATATCTTGAAATTAAGGAAAATTTATTACTTGATAAAAACCAAATCAAATTAAGTGAATTTTTTAGAAATTTTGATGAAAGATATTCGAAATATTTGGAAAGATTGAAAAATGGTATAAATATTAATGGAAAAATATTATATTATCTTTTAAGGTCAGAAATGACAATAAGACTTGCCAATGAATTTTTTAAATTTAAGGATAAAAAAATTGTTATTGGTGGATTTTATTATATATCCCCTACATTAAAATATTTTATAGAAATGGCAAGAAAAAACAATGAAATTAATTTTATTTCTGAGCCTCTTGATGATGAAAGTTTAAAATTATTAGAAAAAAGACTTAATCCAGATTATGTTGAAATTGAAAAAATGGTATCATTCAATTCAGAGATTTATGAATTACCTGATATAAGAAGAGAAGTAAAATATATTGCAAATTTCATACTTGAAAAAATTGAGCAGGAAAATCTCTCCTATTCTGATTTTGTGGTTTCGTTTCCAGAGGCTAAGAAATATCAAAGTTATGTAGAGGAAATTTTTAATGAATATAATATTCCATATTTTCTTGAGACTAGAGTAAAATTCAATGAAATGGATTTTTTCAAAAATTTTATTGAAGAATTTAATAAAATTGTTCCAAACAATTTGGAAGAATTTAAAAATGAACTTGAAAAATTAATTGAAAATTTATTGATTAAATACCAAGGTGAGTATGAGGGAATAGTAAAAATGTGGAATTTAATGGATGAATTTTTTACAGAAAGTGAAGCACTTTCAATAAGTATTTATGAATTAAAAGAAGCACTTATACTATATCTTTCAACAAATTCATTTGGTAGATTTTATGGAAATTTTGACTCAGTTTCAATAGTTGATCTGGGTGATGTTCATTTTAGATCAGGAAAATATTTAATAATTGGTGGTATGAATGAAGAAAATTTTCCCAGACCACTTAATGTAAACATAATTTTTAGGAATGAATCCCAGGGGATTTATAAAAGAGATTTAAAAACTCATGAGGCAAATGAAAAATACAGGTTATTTTCTGCCATAATAAACTTTGAAAAAGTAATATTTACATTTCCCTATTTTAATGAACATGGAAAAAGATTGTTAAAAACTTATTTTATTGATTACATAATGAAAAAGGGATATTCAAATCCCAGATCATTTAAATTAGGTTCCTCTGAATTAGTTTTTAATAAAGAGAGAGTATTTAATGAAATTGATAAAAAAATATTAATTAGTATAAGGCAAAATTCGAATGAGGAACTGGAAGATTCTATTCCAGTCGAAAAGTTAAAAAGTATAGTGGATAGCATCGAATTTACACCTACCCATATTACCACTTATAATAAATGCCCAAGAAAATTTTTCTTTGAATATGTATTAGGAATTAAATATCCTGAAGAAGCATTATCCCCCGTAAATCAAGGAAATTATGTACATAAAATTTTAAATGAATTTTATAGTAAAAATAAGAATTTACAGGAAATATCCAAAATGTCAGAAGATCAATTAAAAAGGAAAATATTTGAGATTGTAAATGGTTTGAGTGTTGATCATCCAGAAAGTGAAATTTTTAAAAATAGATTAGTTAGATACGTTTTTGATTCTATAAAGGCTGATTTTAATTTAAATAAAGAAAGGGAGGTATTGGGAACAGAATTGCCATTTATATTAAATATTGGTAATGAAAAAATAAAGGGAAGAATAGATAGACTGGATAAATTACAGGATTTTAATGTTATTATTGATTATAAATATTCAAATTTTTCAAATATAAAAAAGATTATTTTAAAAAGAGAAGAAGATTTGGACGTACCAGGAAAAGACTTGAATTTACCAATATATATATTATGGCTTCTAAAAGTGAAAAAGTCAAAAAAATTTGTTGCCTATTATATGCCTTTAAAGTCTAGAAAAAAAGAGAGAAAAAAATGGCTATATTTGTATAAAAATTATCAGCTTCCAGATGGATTTTATGGATCAAATAGTGGTGTGTTCTATGATTTAAATTTTTTAAATTTACTGGAAAATAAGATAAAGGAAATAATGAAAAATATCAGAGAATACAAGTTTCCAAAAACAGAGCGGACTAATTTTTGTAAAAGTTGTGAATATAGAAAATTATGCGGTGATAACAATGGAATGTGAAAAATTAACTGAAATTCAGAGAAATATTATAGATATTGTGGGTAATGAAGATATTGCAGTATTTGCAGTAGCAGGGTCTGGAAAAACATCAGTACTTGTGTGTTCCTACCTTAAGATTTTAGATCAAATCAAATTACCAATTGAGGAGGCTGTGTCAAAAATACTCGTAATCACATTCACAGATGATGCAGCGACAGAAATTAGGGAAAGGATAAGAAAGGCATTATTTGAAAGATATGGGTATGTCGGCCCATTAACTAATATTTCAACCATACATAGTTTTGCAAATGATATATTACAACATTTTTCGATCCAGTATGGCATTGATCCGGGTTATACAATAGGTGAGGATTACTTAATTGCAGGGTTAATGAATACACAATATGAAAAATCTAAAAGAATTTTGTCTCAGGAGGAAATTGATCTTTTGGATGAAAATATTGGTATCTTGGAGCAAGGTGAATGGAATCTCAAAACTATAATTTATACAATTTATTGGAAGATAAAATCTACAGGATGGAGTTTTGAGGAAACATTAGAAAAGATTAGGGGAATTAAACAGAAATTTAAAGATAGTATTTTAGGAGATAAAATTGTTGAGGCACTTATTAAAATTCTAAGAAATTTTTATGAAAATTTGGAAAGAGAAAAGAAAATTATAGGTAAACTTTCATATGATGATATATTATATTATGCCCTAGAAATACTTGAGAATAATAAAGAGGCAATGGATATCTATAGTAGAAAATATGAATTTATAATAGTTGATGAATTTCAAGACACAAGTATAATACAACAGAAAATCATAGAAAAAATATCAAATAAGAATAGAAGGATAATTGCAGGCGATTATTTTCAAAGTATATATGAATGGAGAGATGCAACACCTGTATCGGCAATAGATTTTATAAAAAGAAATGAATTTAAAATAATAAAAATGGATGAAAATTTTAGGTCAATTCCAAGCATTCTAAATGTTGTCAATACATTGTTTTCAAATTTATTTAAAAAGAATATAAAAGATATAGAATATATAAATATGAAAACGTCGGAAAGTGAGCTTGAGAATGCTGGATTATTTGTTTTAACAGTAAAAAAGGGAAGTATTAAAGAAATGAGAATTGAAGAAGCAGAAAAAATAGCAAAAACAATATTGTATCTTGTAAAAAATTATAAAATAAAGGAAAAAAATGGTGAATTAAGACCAATAAAATATGGTGACATTGCAATACTTTTTAGAAAGAGGACGGGTATGAATATTTATGCCAAGGCGCTTCAAAAATATGGTATTAGGTATTCTTTCATAGAAAGAAGCGCATTTTTTGAAAGTGAGGAAATTTCTGTAATAATGAATGTTTTAATTTCATTAAGAGATGGAACTTGGGAGGACATTCATAATGGAAATAATTTTGAAATATTGAAATATGTTTATAATATTTCATACAATGAATTTTTAAATGATAATAGTGAAAAAATAAGGGATTTTAAAAATCACATGAAAATTTTAAGTAATATTAAAGATAGTAGAAAAGATAAGCTAATTTTAAAATTCCTCAGGTTAACAAATTATGATATTAATTCATTGAAAAAAACAGATGGAATCCAAAGATATTTGAACATTTACAAATTGGTGGATATAGCAAGAAAGGAGGAGGAAAATAGAATACTTTCTTTAAAAGAATTTTTAGAGGAACTTGATGAAATGAGAAAAAATGAAAATGTTTCTTCAATTCCAATCTATGACCCATTGGACGATTCAGTAAGACTTATGACAATACATTCATCTAAGGGTTTAGAATTTCCAGTAGTTTTTGTTGCTGATCTTTTTTCTATGCTAAACTATACAGATAGGGATATAATTATTGATAGAGATATTGGCATTTATTTGAACATTGAGGAATTGGTTGATGAAAATGCGATGAAAAAGATTATAGAAAAATCCAAAGAAAAAGAAAATAGAGAAAATATCCGAATACTGTATGTTGCTTTTACTAGAGCAAAACAATACCTTATCCTTGGCCTTCCTGAAAATAAATCCTCAAATGAAAGTTCTTCATCCATTCCAGAAAATAAATCTTTAAATGAAAGCTTTTCATCAATTATAATGGAATATTTAGGAGAAGAAAATATTTCGAAATATAGAGAAAAATTTTTCCCTCTATCTGAATTAAAAATTGAGAAAATTAATAATTATGAAAATGGTGAGATAGTTGTTTCCATTCCAAAAGTAGCTAAAATTGAGCCAATATTTTTGAGTGTATCCGATGTTACAAATTATTATTTTTGTCCCTTTTATTTTGAAATTTCAAAAATGAAAATTTTTAAACATACTAATTATGGTATTCTTTTCCACGAATTTATGGAAAATATTGATTTTGAAGAAACTAAAGAGGGAAATTTTGATGAAATCCTAAAAAAATTCCTAAATACAAAAATTGGAGAATTAATAAGAAAAAATATGGAAAATATAAAAAGAGAATACCCTTTCCATGTGAGATATAAAGAAATAATATTGAGAGGAAGAATTGATCTTCTTATTGTTTCAGATGAAATTATTTTACTGGATTATAAAACAGGTGAAGAAAAATTGACGGATAAAATACAGTTGCAAGTTTATTCTTATGCAATTAAAAAAATTTTTGGAAAATTACCAACCTGTTATATTTATTATACTAGAAATGATAAATTGGATCAAATTAATGTGAAAGATCAGGATTTATTGATTCTCGAAAATATTTTTGATGAAATGATAAATAGTATAAGAGATAGAAGCTTTGATAAAAAAATCAATAACTGTGATCAATGTGATATGAAACAAGTTTGTAAAAGTTTAGAAAAACAAAATTAAATATACGTATTATAAATTAACCTAATTGAAGCGGAGGTTGTCGAGACTGGTCAAAGGCGCCAGATTGAGGGTCTGGTTCCATAGGGATGCGAGGGTTCAAATCCCTCCCTCCGCACTTTTTAATTTTTTAAGATCCATATTCAATATGACCAATAAATTATGATAGATTCTATAAAATTTATTTGATACAAATTTAAAACAATACTTCTTATGGAATTCTATTTTGTTATATTTTCCAGTTAACAAACATTTTTATATCAATTTTTAATTTGGTTTAAAAATGATTGCGCCAGCAATATTTCTTGCAGCAATGGGCATTACTCTTCTTGAAATTTCAGAAGCTGCAGCGGTAGGCCTAGCCCTTTATTCTGAGGGTGGATCAAAGGCTTTTTTATATGTAGGATTGGGATCAGCAATTGTATTAATATTAACCTTTATTATTGGCAAAGAAATCGCCCTTCTTCCAATATTACTTGTTAGGCTTATAGCCTCATTCTTACTACTCTATTTTGGATTAAGACTTGTTAGGAGTGCTAGAAGGGCTGTATTAAGATTAAGAAATGGTGGCAACTTTAATGATGAAAAAATAGAAAGAGGATTATTTTATACCGGTTTTTCCGTGGGTGCAATAGAGGCATTTGAAGCAGCCATTGTCCTGATAGCGCTAATACCTATCAATTATGATTCTACATTTTTTGGAATGCTGGCAGGCCTAATAGTCGTCGTAATTGGTACTGTGATACTTAAAAATCAAATAAGAAAGATTAAACAAGCCGATATGAAAATTGCAGTTTCAGCCCTACTTCTCTCATTTTCAGTTTTTTGGTTGTCTGAAACATTCATAAATATATCAGACTTTATTCTTATTCCTCTATTCATCATATTTTTTATTGTTGTATATCTATTTGTACATAGGAAATGATATTTTTATTTACAATTATTTTTTTAAGAAAGTAAGTGAAGAGCTCTTGCAAATGTTTATTATGTGATTTTTACCAAAAAATATTATTCTCTAGATGAATTGAAACAAAATTTTATGCATCTTATTAATTATGAAATGAATACTCTAAAAACAAAATAAGTTTATTGATTTTCTAAAGCTGAAAAAATAAATGAAACTTTTAAATAAGGTCATTGATCTTAAATATTTTA
>JAVZSA010000017.1:0-23160 GCA_038880255.1 Thermoplasmata archaeon | reverse complement strand
TTTTTAATTAAAAAAGAATATTTAAATGTAAGTTGGGCATTCACTAATTTAGGGCCCGTGGTCTAGCTGGTTATGACATCGCCCTTACACGGCGAAGGTCACCGGTTCGAATCCGGTCGGGCCCATTAAAATTTTAGTAGAATACTTCAATAAAAAAGCAATTCAATATGATACATTTGTTTTCTTTATGTAAAATTTATAATTTTAACTAAAGTTTTATTTAAAGTGCATAAAATCGATCTTATGTACGATAACAAAAATATTATTTTATTAAACCAACTAACTTTTTATTAAAAAAATAATGAAAATATTTAGAAAACAATTTATTTTTGTGATTTTGAAGGGAATTTTTTGATCTAAATTAAAACTAGGACTATGACCAAAAAATTCAGATATTATTATTAGTGAAATGGAATATGAAAATCTGAAGCTAGTAAATATACTTGAAGGTCATTGTAATGAAAAAATGAAAGTAAATGAAAAAATCCTTATTATGATTAAAAATTATAAAGGATAATAAAAATTTATGAAATTAAAAATCGCTATAAATCATTAAAAAAGTTGAAAATATAAATAAAATTAGATAATCGTGAAAAAAATTAATTTATGAAAAATATTTAGAAAATTCTTAAAATTTATTATAAACCTAAACATTATTCATTATATGGATCTTGAAGAAATGATAATTAAATCTGGTGCAGTTTTGTTTGGTGATTTTACTTTAACATCGGGTAAAAAAAGTAATTATTACATTAGTATTAAAAAGGCAATAACAGATCCAATCATTTTGAAAAAAATTGCAGAAAGTATGTCAAAATTTGTAAAAAATGAAAAAATATCGGGAATTGAGTTAGGATCTGTACCAATTGCTGTAGCATTATCTTTAGAAACATTAAGACCGTATGTGATAGTTAGAAAAGAGAGTAAGGATCATGGTACGAAGGATCTTGTTGAAGGCGAAATAAAAAAAGGTGATGAGATTATAATAGTTGAAGATGTAATCACCACAGGTGGATCAATTATAAGGGCTGCAAAAATATTGAGGGATTATGGTGCAATTGTAAATAAGGTATTAGTTGTTGTGGATAGAGAAGAGGGCGGAAGGGAAAATTTGAGTAAAGAAAACCTTGAATTAATTTCTCTAATAAAGGTATCTTCTCTCCTTTCAAAGTATGGGAAATAGTTCCTTTAAAATTTTTTTAAGAGCCACTGCATTGTTCTTTTCTCTTTCCTTTGTTGCATATAGAAATATTACATCCATTTTTTCTAATTTTTCTTTTATTAATGAAACAAAGTTTTGTAAATCATTATTTTTAATCAATTCCTCTTTATATCTTTCCAAAAAGATTTCCCATTTTTTAGGATCGTGTGAATACCATTCCCTAAGTTCTCTAGAAGGTGCAATGTTTTTGGCCCAATAATCAACACTTTCCTTCTTTACACCCCTAGGCCATAGGCCGTCTACAAGAATTTTAAAGCCATTTGGTATTTCCTTATCATATATTCTCTGGATCTTAATTTCCATTTTTATCACTTTCCTTATTTTTATTTATCATCTTTTTTAAATAAACTTTTTTCATACATTATTTATTTTTAAAATCTTGAAAAAAGTTAAATAGGTAAGAAATCTTTATCTTCCGATTCTAAAGGCTGATCTAATGATCTACAGGATAAATAATAAGTATACAAAAGAACAGGTGTTGGGTTTATTCGATCCAATCATTAGGGAGTGGTTTGAATCCAAATTTTCCGATCTTACAGAACCCCAGGCCTATGCTATACCTTACATTCACAATGGAAATAATGTTTTAGTTTCAGCACCCACAGGATCCGGAAAAACATTGACAGGTTTTCTTTCTATAATTAATGAATTATTTCTTCTTGCTAAGGAAGGTAAACTTGAAGATAAGGTATACTGTGTTTATGTATCCCCTCTCAAGGCACTTGCCAATGATATACACAGAAATCTGGAAGAACCGCTCGAAGAAATAAAGGAACTAGCTATTAAAAAAGGTATGGATGTACCAAGAATAACAGTTGCAGTCAGGTCCGGTGATACTTCTCAAAGTCAAAGGCAAAAGATGCTTAAAAAACCTCCTCATATCTTTATTACCACTCCAGAATCTTTGGCACTTGTTCTTTCATCGCAAAAATTTAGGGAAAAATTCAGGAATGTTAAGTATATTATAATAGATGAAACCCACGAACTTTCTTCAAATAAAAGGGGTGTGATGCTTTCATTAAATATAGAAAGATTAGAAAGGTATTCTGGATCTTTAGTAAGGATAGGTCTTTCAGCAACACAATCGCCAATTGAGGAAATGGCGAAGTTTGTTGCGGGTTATAATGAGAATGGTGAAATTAGGGATATTTATATTGCAGAAGTTGAGGCTAAAAAGGCATTGGATCTTAGGGTAATAACACCAGTTCCAGACCTTGTTCATACACCATTTGAAATAGCAAATGAAAAGATGTACGATATACTTGTTGATATAATAAACAATCATAGAACAACGTTAATTTTTACAAACACTAGAAGTGGAACTGAGCATGTATCATTCAAATTAAGGGAGAGGGGTATAAAAAGTTTGGAGGCTCATCATTCTTCCCTAGGCAAAAGTGTAAGATTCAGGGTAGAGGAGATGTTAAAGAATGGTGAATTAAAATGTGTAATTTCATCCACAAGTCTTGAACTTGGTATTGATATTGGATATATAGACATAGTTGTACAGATAGGATCCCCAAAGAGTATTGCGAAGGGGCTACAAAGGATAGGCAGATCTGGTCATGCATTTAATAGAGTATCAAAGGGCAGAATGATAGTTTTTGATATGGATGATCTAATAGAATGTACTGTTTTAACAAAATCTGTATATGATAATTTCATAGATAGGGTATTTGTGCCAAAAAATTCTCTGGACGTATTAGCGCAAGTAATAGTAGGTATGAGTTTAGAGGATGTTTGGGATATAAAGGAAGCGTATTCACTCATTAGAAGATCTTATTGTTATCATGATTTACCATTTGAAAAATTTATGGAGGTAATTGATTATTTATCTGGTAAAACCTATGGTGAAAAGTTTTATTCAAAGATATGGTATGATGAGTTAGAAGGTAAATTTGGTAAAAAAAGGTCAACAAGAATGATTTATTTTATGAATATGGGAACAATACCTGAGGAAGCGGATTATGTTGTAATTGATGAAAACAATGTACCAATTGGTGATTTAAGTGAAAAATTTGTTGAAAGGTTAAAGCAGGGGGATATTTTCGTTTTAGGATCAAGGACCTACGAATTCATTAGGTTGAGGGGTACCAGGGTATATGTAAACAGGGTAGAGGGTAAAAGACCCACTGTTCCATCATGGACAGGTGAAATGCTTCCAAGAAGTTTTGATCTAAGTATAGAAGTGGGAAAATTTAGAAAAACTATTGAAAATATGATAAAAAATAATGAAAATGTTATTGATTATTTAATGAATAATTATTATCTAGATCGTTCAGGCGCATTAAGTATCTATAAATACATCAAAGAACAAATGGTAGATTTTGTTCCAGGGAATAATTCTCTTTTTGTTGAAGGATACATTGATCCTGCCGGCCTTTATAACATAATATTTCACTTTCCCTATGGAAGACGTGTTAATGATGCTCTCTCAAGGGTATTTGCCCATAACATTGCAAACAGGTATGTTACAAATACAAGGATAACAGTGACAGATGATGCATTTATGATCACCTCCACAAAGAAGGTAGATCTTAAATCCATTTTTAATCTTGTAAATTCCAAAACATTTGAAAGGGATTTAAAAGAGGCAATAAAGAATACAGAACTTTTCAAGCAAAGGTTCAGGCATTGTGCCACGAGGTCATTCATGATATTAAAAAAATACAAAGGAGTGGATATTTCTGTAACGAAGCAACAATTAAAAAGTGATAAATTATTAGAATTACTTTCTGAGATTCAGGATTTTCCAGTTCTTGAGGAAACATACAATGAAATATTCAACATTGTTATGGATGTCCCTAATGCTGTTGAGATTCTGAAAAAGATAGAAAATGATGAAATAGAATTAAAAATAAAGGAATACAGTACAGACCCATCTGTTTTCTCAAATGGTGTAATTCTTTCAAGTATATCCGATATTGTTTTAATGGAGGACAGGGCCTCTTTGCTCAAGGAAATACATATGAAAATTCTAAGGAAGATAATGCCATTGGAATACGAATTCATGTTTTCTCCAGAAATTATTAAAAAATATTATTCTGAAAAATTCAGTATTTCTAACAAAGATGATATATTAAAATTCATAAAAGAAGTAGGTGCAGCTGATGTTCTATCACAGAGAGGTGTTAACATATTTTCACATTCGAAAATTCAATTTGAAGAATTAAAATCAATGGCTTTAGAACTTTTAAGGCAAGGGAAGATTGTATCAGCCTATACAGACAGGCCTGTTTTTACACTACCGGAATATTTACCATTTTATTATACAGTATATGGTAAAAATATTAATTTTGATGAAAATGTTTTAAATAGCATTGATAATAGGACCACAAGTCAGGCACAAAAGGCATTAGGACTAAAAAGGGAACAATTTTTTGATCTTTTAAGAGAGATTGAAAAATCCTATTTAGTTGGAAGGAAGGACATAATTGAAAATGAAATTCTGTGGATAAGGAGAAAGGTAAATGGTGAAGAAAAGACAAAGGCATTAAAATTTGTAATAGAAAAAATACTTGGTTATTATGGGCCAATAACACTTTCAGAAATATCATTTTATTTGAACATGTCTGAGGAAAATGTAAAAGAAATAATATCTTTAATGATAAATGAGGGAATAGTAGCAAAAGGATTTTTCATTCCAGGATATGAAGAACAATATATGCTTGTATCGGATTTAAAAAATCTTAAAAAAGAAATGCCAATTATGAAGGATGATATCAGAAAATATAGGTTTAAAAAGTTAACAGAAAAATTAAAAGATGTGGAATCTGTTATGAAAAGTTATTTATTCTTAACAACTCCTTATCAAGCATTCATTAGATCAAAAAATTTTTCGTTTATTGAATGGGAGAATTTAAGAAAAAATAAAAAAATAATATATGGCAAATATTTGGCTGGGAGATACATTTTCACACATATGGATAATGCAAGGATTTTTAAGTTTAAGAAAATTGAGAATGAATATGTGCTTGATGATATTTTAAGAAAAATTAAGGCAAGGGAAGGAATAACAGCAGAAGAACTATCGAATGAAATTTCATACGCATCAAAAGAAATACAGGATCATTTGAATTTTCTAGAAGAAAATATATTTCTGCAAAGGGAATATAAAGAAAATGAAGAAATAGAACCAAATGATAAATTTTCTTACCTGGATATTGAATATGGTACAATTGATGATCTTTTAAAAAATATTTTAAACTTTATGGGACCATTAAATGAAAGGGAAATTCAATCGATTACAGGTATTAATAGGGAGGATCTCCAAAAAATTCTTGATAAAATGAATAAAATTGATGTTATGGGCACATACTATTATGGTGAATTTGAAAAGGTGGAAGATGAAGGGAAAGAAATTTTAATGGACATTGATGATCCATTTCTTCTACCATACAGAAATGAAATAATACAAGAATTTGGACAAGATTATAATTATTTTCTATTAATCGACGGAAAAATTGTAGGAGCTGCATATTTAGAGAACAGATGGGATCATGTATTTGTTGTGGATATGAATGGTGATTATGAAAAAATCATCAAATTGATAATGAATTACTCAGATTACTTTGGAAAGACAATAGTTGTTGATGCAAAGAATGACGATGAAATAAATCTATTAAAGAAATTAAAATTTAAACATTCTGGTAAATATTATGTTTATGGAAATGTAGTAAAAAGTTCATATTCCATTGAAAGGCTTCTTAAGTATGTATTTTATAAACAGGGAATAAATGTTGCCACAAGGAGAAAAACTCCACTATTTGTTGAATCTGACCTTTTTGGAATAAGGTCAGAGTTTGAGGCTGCAATCAGATCCTGGCATTATATTTCACCTGAAAGACTTAAGAGGAGCAATCTCTTATACCTTACAAAAGGCATACCAGATATAATTACCTATGCATCAATTGAAAATGTGCGCATATATCAATCCATAAGAAATTTTAATCTTGGTAAAAATCATAAAACAATCATAAATATGCTTAAAGGTAAAGGCTTTATGAGCAGGGATTACATAGTTGAAGAATCACCACTTGGGAAGGAAATTACAGAGGAAATCCTTGATGAATTGTTCAACAATAATTATATAGTAAAAGGGCCAAAGGATGATATATTATATGTGGAAAGTGAACTTGATCATGAGAGTGCAGTTAAAAAATATGTTAAAAAAATGATAGAAATATTTGGTGCTGTAAACGTAAACAGGCTTGTTTTGTTATCAGGTGGTGAAATTAGTAAGAGGGAAATTTCTGAGGCACTTGATTCACTTACTCAAGAATATCCATTAAAAAATGTATTTTTTGGCGATGAACTCTTTAGAATGCCTGAAAAGGATTTGAATTTGATTAAGGAGAAACAAATGAACTATGAATTTATTTTAGATCCAAAGGATATTTTATACAGGTACTTATACCAGTACATAAAAAGATTTGTAAAGCCTGGAAAATATGTAATTTTTCGCGGTACTGAAATAATAGGATCCTTTAGGGCAAGGAAGAAAAAAAATGTTTATGTCATACATGATTATGAGGGTCCTGATGTCGGTAGGGATATAATTAAAGGCATTTTTCAAGTTATTGGGTATTCAACAACTTTTTCGGAAGAAAATCCTACCTAATCATATGTATTTCCTTTCCACATTTTGAGCATCTATTATCCTCAGTAAGATTTAGTATTTTAATATTATAGCCAGATCTAACAATAATAGGTGCTCCGCAATTTGGGCAATATGTTGTTTCATACTTTTCTTCCCATAAATTTCCCAAGTAAACATATTTAATACCTTCTTCCATCGCAATTTTATATGCATTGTATAATGTTTTCGAAGGTGTTTCTGGCAAATTTCTTAACAAATAATCTGGATGGAATCGTGAAAAATGAACAATTGCATTTTCACCTAACGTTTCATGTGCCCATTTTGAAAATTTTCTAATTTCATCTGGATTATCATTAAGTGTTGGAATTATTAAATATGTCAATTCAACATGTATGCCCAAATCCTTTGCAAGAGACACAGTATCAAGCACTGGTTGTAATCTTGCGCTTGTAATTTTTCTATAAAAATCATCTGTAAATCCCTTCACATCTATATTCATTGCATCCAAATATGGTGAAATTTCTTTTAATGGATCCTCATTTATATATCCATTTGTAACATAAACATTGTACATTCCATATTTTTTTGATATCTTGCTCACATCAAGTGTATACTCGAACCATATTGTTGGTTCATTATAGGTAAATGCAATACCATTTGACCCCTCACCTCTTGCAATATTAACAATTTCCTCTGGTGAATAATAGTCAAGCGTAATTTTTTCTACCATTGCCTGGCTTATTTCCCAATTTTGACAATGCTTGCATTTAAGATTACAACCAACTGTGCTTATTGAAAATATCCAGGATCCTGGATGGAAATGAAAGAGTGGTTTTTTCTCAATTGGATCCATTGCCATTGAACTTATTCTTCCATAAACAAGCGTGTACAATTTATTATTAATATTTTTTCTCACAGTACAGATGCCAACTTTTCCATTTTCAATAATACATTTATGTGGACAAAGGGTGCATCTTAGCTTCCCATTTTCAATTTCATAATATTTTGCTTCATTTAAAGTGTTCATATCCTTTCTCATAAATCATTATCTCTTTACCATTACTTATTAATAAATTTTCACCTTCCCAGGTTTCACCAATTTTAGAAATGGAAAAACCCCTACTTTTCATTCCATTTTCCACAGTTGTCCATAACTCTGGTGGAACAGAAAAAATTAATTCATATTCGCCACCAAAGTTAAGGGAAATTTCTTCAATTGGTATATTGTAATTTTTGGAAACATCTTTTGCAAGAGGATGTATTGGTATTTGATCTAAAAATATTTTAAATCCTGTTCCTGTTTGTTTCTTTATCTGTGAAATTGATGAAAAAACACCATCAGAAAGATCCATGGCAGCCCTTACACCCAATTTTACAAGTTCCCTTCCCTCAATTATTCTAGGCTCAATATCAAGCATAATTTTAGCACCATTATTATTTCCATTTTTCCATAGATAATATCCAGCCCCATTTTTTCCAAGGTTATTTGTTATACCTACCACCTGACCTGGTTTAAAATTTTTTCTTTCCATAATTAAATTTTTTTCAGTTTTTCCAATGACAATTCCAGAAGCTGTAAAATTTGGGCCCTCCTTTGTATCACCCCCCACCATCTTTACAGAGTAATTTTCAAGGCATTTTTTAATACCCATATTAAATCTAAGAAAATAATCCAGATCGAAATTTCTTGAAATTGAGTAAGCTGCCATAAAATATAATGGTACACCACCCATTGCTGCAATATCACTTAAATTAAGGGCTGCGAAAAAATATCCTGCGTCTTCTGGAGATACATTATCAGGAATATGTGTTTTTTTTGTTATTATATCAGTTGTAACAAGGATGAATGAATCCCCAAACTCAAAATAAAACGAATCATCTTCAACTATTGTTCCAAATAGATTCATCAGTTTTTCAATAATTTTTCTTTCGCCCAAACCACCCAATTTCATATTTTTATGTTAAGTTTTAATAGTAAAAAATGTTTTTATTACTGTGGAAAAAAAGGATATAGATGGTATAGTTCTTACAAAATATTATTGTGCATATATAAGAGATTTAGATATGGCTGTGCTAAGTGATCTTCATATAGGTTATGAAGAGGTAATGGCACAAAAGGGACTTTTTCTTCCAAAATTTCAGAAGAAAAGGATAATAAATGTTCTTGAAAATATAATTGATAATATAAGACCCTCAAGAATCCTTGTTGACGGTGATTTTAAGCATGAATTCTCAGGTAATGTAAAGCAGGAATGGGATGAAATTATTGAAATAATAGAGTTCATAAAGGAAAGGGCGGATTTGATAGTTGTAAGAGGTAACCATGATAATTTTCTCAAAAACATATTGAAAAAATACAACATTCCATTGCATAGGAGCTATAGGGAGGGGAAATACACATTTAATCATGGTGATAAGGAAATTGAATATGATGGTTTTTTAATAATGGGCCATGAACATCCTTCAATAAAAATTAGGGATCCAACAGGTGGAATAATTACAATACCCTCATTTCTATACAATGAAAAAATACTTGTTTTACCATCACCAAGCATTTATTCTTCAGGATCTGACATACTAGCGGGTGATATATTATCACCAATACTTAAAAAGGAAGATCCATACTCATTTAATGCTTTAGGTATTGATGATAAAATAGGTCTTCTTGATATAGGTAATTTAAGAAATCTTATAACTTTTTAAAAAAATTCACAGATGGTTCATAGATTAATCCCTTTTCAAGAAGGGAATTTATTATTTCATCTATCTGGGCCCTATCAAGATTTTCATTTTTTGCATTTTCAACAATATCTTCGTATTTTGCACCCTTTCCGTCAAAATCAAGTTTACCAACAAGTTCAAGAATTATTTCCTCAGGATCTCTTGCACCTGACTCAATTCCAAAAATATTTCTTAATGTTTCAACATATTTTTCTATCCTTATTTCCTTGAAATTTTCGAATGCAATTTTCGCATTTTCAATTTCATCTTCCATATATCCCATTTTTTTCAAATTTTCTTCCGATTCATTTTTTATATCCCTCATTAGATTAATTCTCCTTATGAGATTTAATGAGGCCCATATTTGCCAATATTCCTCAATAAATGAATCGCATTCTATTACTGACTCCACCCTAAGATCCAAATTTTTTGATTCCCCATATGATCTTACCTTACCTACGAGGGCTAACCTAACAGGTGGTTCTTTATTTAAAAAAAATGTCCAAACCCTATAGGGTGAATAATTTTTATCAATTGAAATGTGAAAATTACCTGTTCTATCATTAACAATACCAGTAATGAATGTATTTTCATTTAGAATATTCTTATTTTCAAGTATTCCAGAAATAAAAACTCTGTTTACCTTAGCTCCCATTCTTGTAATAATATAGTTCGTTTCCCTCTCTTGACCAGATTTTGGTAGAAACATACTATCGTTGAATTCAAATGCAAAAATTCTAAGAGCGGGTTCCCTTGCCATCATATCATCTCCAACAATTTTTCTTTTAGAGTTTTTAAATCATCTCTACCCAACATCCTCATTTTAATTGGTGTAATATTTATGAAATTTTGTTCCTTCATACTAATCTTCGCCATTATCCTGAATGGTTTAAGTAATATTTTATCCTCAAGATTTTCCTTTAAAACAGGTATTCCAGGGGAAGAGATTACCATTTTTACAATTTCATCAAAACTTTTTCCCAACAATAATTCCATATTCGATCTTGAAAAAATTACTTTTCCAGAAAGAGTACCATCATCAAAAGTAGCCTTCCCCAATATATCTTGTTTAGGAGTTACCTTTCCGTGGTCAGGGCATTCACTGCCTTTCAATATTTTTCCACAAATAGGACATCTTGCAATTAGACCAGTATCTTCACTTACATCAAGAAATATACCATCAAACCATCCAACACTTAGCCCTTTTTGAATTGCGCTTGAAATTGTTATTACTTTTTCCTCAAGATTTATTCCTTCAATTTCCTTTACTTCAGTATTTTCACCTATTGTAAGGTACAATTTATCCCTAAACTCTCTTGCGTATGCTCCTTTAATATTGTAGGATTTTCCTTCTTCAATTTCCTTATTCCATGCTGTGAAAGGCATTACACCTGTCTCATCAGCAAGTACCCCAGAAATTCTTATTCTACCATTATTTTCCTTTTTTGTTGCCTGAAGTATTTTCACATTCACCTCCACATTTTTTGAATTCTTATTTATTTTATCAAGAGTATATTTTGATGGCATTATTTGTATCTGACCAATATCATAATTTTCCATTTTTTCAACGTCTGAATTTTGTTGTAAATAGAGCCTTAGAACATTGTTAAAGTATCCGGTATATGCATTTGTAATCTTTATAACATCACCCTTTGATATATTTAACTCTCTAGATGTGGTGAAAGGTATAGTACCAGTTTCATCACCTATTATTCCAGAATAAATCTTTCTCCCGCCCTTTTCCGATATTTTAATGGAAATTACCTTTCCAATAATATTGATGTTCCTAATTTCATCCTTTAATTCCCCAATTTTCATCATTCTTCCAGGTTTGTATTTTTGAAGTATTTTTTGTTTAACAGTTTCTGGCGGATAGTTGTATGATAACCATAGTTTAAACAATTTTCTAAGTTCATCCTTACTTATCTTTCCATCAATTTCCCTAAAAAGCTCATCAACAAAATTTTCAATCTCCTTATCATCCATAATGCATCACTGATATTCCTCAGAATAATCCTCTTTTTTAACTATTTCATCCAATATTTTTCTTGCAGAATCTTTGTCCAAGCCCACCTTTTTTGTTAAAAAGAGTAATAGGTCAGATTCTGTTGCTCCCTCCTTTATTTTTTCCTGAATCATTGAAACTATTCTATCATTTACCATTTTATTAAATTCTTCTTCAAGATTTAATTCCTTTATCATAAGATAAAGTGATGTGATAATACCTTCTATTGCTTCCTTGAATTCATCCTTACTAAATGTACCTTGGTCAAGATCAGCTTTAAGAACTATTTCCTCATCAGTTCCACTTATAACATATTTTACCAAATTAACTCTATCATTAAGAATTAGGAGTTTTCTGTATATATCAAGTCTTTCAGTTGGATCAAGTAGAGCTGTGTCCACCTCTGTATTCGCCATAAGTCTAACAAATTTTTCATCAATAAAAATATAGAGAACAAATGGTATTTTGGGGTGTTCTGCTATTATCAAGTTATTATTTTCCTTCAATGACCAAACCATGTCAAGAACATCTTCCTTACTGTCAGAACCTGATGTAAGCCATTTTTTTATTTCATCTTTTATGTTCATCATAGATATCATAGAAATTAATTAATTGATCATATTTATATTTTCACTTTCCAAAGGCTTCTTCAATGAATTTAAGTCCATCCACATTATTCCTTATGGTAAAATTATCTATTGTCTCCCTTTCTTCATATTCAAATATTACCCAAGTATCGTTATCAACAATATAAGAATAAAAATCTGGTTTCACTATTGAATGTTTCTTGTATGCAATTGTGCAAACCTTAATTTTTTCAGAGTATTTTTTTAATTTTTCCATAACAGCTAATATGGTTTTCCCAGTATCAGCAATATCATCCACAAGAAGTATGTAATTTTTAATTTCAATATCTATTGAAATATCCCCTAAAATAACATGAGTACTTGGTGTTCCTACCTCTGTATAATAGGAGGCTCTAATACCAATTAGATCCTTAACACCAAGATAATCACTCATGAGCCTACCTATGATCATTCCTCCCCTTTCTATATATACAATCAAATCTGGCTTACCCAAATTTGAAAGTATTTCTTTAGCCAAATTTTTTGTGTGCATTTTCATAGCTTGAAAACTTAAAAAAACATACCTCTTTTTCTCTGACTCAAACTTTAAAAACTCAAGCCATTCCCTAGCACTAAGCAATAGTTCTTGCATTATTCCCTTTTCCATCAATCTTTTTGAAAGTTTTACCTCTCTTGGAGAAATTAATGATGATTCATTTAATAAATCCTCATTCTCAAAAAGATTTTCCGGCTTTCCATCAAAAATTATCCTGCCCCTCTTCATTACCAATACTCTTCTGCAATATTCAGCTACAAGTCTCATATCATGGGTGATCACTATTATTGTTGTACCTTCCTTATTCATTTCCGTAAGTATGTCCATTATTTCCCTGGACATTCTATAATCCTGGCCTGTTGTAGGCTCATCTATAATGAGTATTTTTGGTTTCATGGCGATTACACTTGCAAGAGCCAGTCTTCTTTTCTCGCCCCTACTAAGAAACAAAGGATCCTCATCTATCTTTTTTAGTAGACCTACCCTATCCAATGTTTCTTTTACCCTCCTTTTAATTTCACTTTCATCTAGGCCTATATTTTTCAATCCATAGGCAATTTCATCGTCTACTCTTCTATTAAAAATTTGATGGTCCGGGTTTTGAAAAACATAACCTACAACTGTTGGTATTTTGTTCCTTACCTTTTTCTTAGAAATATCTTCATTAAGGATTTTGACTGTACCTTCCCAACCTTTAAGATAGCCAGATATTACCTTTGAAAATGTACTTTTACCCGATCCATTCTGCCCTATTAATGCCACAAATTCTCCATTCCTTATCTCTAAATTTATGCCATTTAATGCCTTTGTACCATCTGGATATTGGTAATAAAGATCTTTTACCTCAATAATAGGTTCCCTAAACTCTCTTTCACTTCTTTTTGGCCTATAACTCCTTGCAATGTCTGCATCAATCTTTTTTAAAAAATCCTCATCATTTTCTATGATTGCTTCAAGTTCTGATATTTCAATATATTCCTTAAGATCCTTTGAAGAAAAAATAATTTCTGGTTTGTCAACAGCAATTATTTTACCATCGTACATTACTGCTACTCTATCTGCAAACTTTTTAAGTATTTCCGTATCATGCTCAACAAGGATTACAGTTATATCATTTAATTTTTTAAGATTTGAAATTGCCTCTATTATTTCCAATTTGCCTGCAGAATCCAAATCAGAAGTTGGCTCATCTAGTATCAGGATTTTGGGTTTCATTGCAATAAACCCTGCAATCACCAATCTCTGTTTCTGGCCCCCGGATAGTTCAGAAGGATGAAGCTTATCAAGTATTGGAAAAAGATCCTCAAGACCAACAATTGAAAGTGATTCCTTTACTCTTTCTAAAATTTCATCCTTTTTTAGGCCCATCATTTGTAAACCTAAAGTTATTTCTGATAGAGCACTCATTGTAAGAAATTGACTTTCTGGGTCCTGCATTACTAAACCCACATCTGGAGCTGTGTATTTTTTACCTGTAAGAACATAAACACCATCCTTATTATTCAATCCTGAAATAAGTTCGCCCAAAACATAAACCTCACCTTTGAAATACTTATCAATAGTTTCATGCTGAATTTTTATTTGATGAGGTATAAGTCCAGCAATTATTTGACAAACTGTTGATTTGCCTGAACCGGTTGGGCCAGTAATGCCAAAAAATTCATTTCTGTATATCTTTAAATTTAAATTTTCAATCTTAAAGATATTATCTTTTTCACCAATTGTAGGATATCTCCAATAAATATTTCTTATATCTACAACAGGTTCAACCATTGTACACCACCTAAAATTTGTGTTAAATTCATAGTTATTGAGACATAAAGAAGTAAAAATGAAATTATGATTAATGAATAATCCATTGGGCCTGGAGAGATTTTTATAATTGGTTCTGACAATTTACCTGATTTAGAAAAACCTCTTGCTTCGAGGGCTTGGCCCATCTCAACTGACCTTTTTATCATTAATGCTGTTAAGGGAACAGATAAAGAAACAAATTCCTTAGCTCTTGAGAATGGATTTTTTCTTCCTGATCTACCACCTCTAGCAAATTGGGCATGCCTTATTGATTCCAAATCCTCTGCCATAATGTTTAGACTCCTGAATATTAATGATAAGAAAAAGGATTTTTTAAATGTAATTCCAAGTTGATTAAATGCATTTACAATATCCACATCTCTAGTGGTCATTAGTATTAGGAGTGTAAGAAATGCCATGGATCCATAACCAAATACCTTTGCAAGCCCTATGTACAGAGATTCCTTTGTGATTTTAAAATCATAATCTAAAATTTTTATGGAAAATATCAAATGTGTTCCAACTTGATTAAATATTAGCCACCATATAAGTAAAACTAAAAGTGCAATTAAAATTAATACCAAATAGCTTTTTACAAGATATTTTATTGTTCCAGACTCTACAAGAAAAAGAATTACAACTAACAAAACAAAAAATGAAAATAATAAATCAGGATAATGTTTTGTCATTGCAAAAATTACTGCTATTGAGATTAATAAAAATATGAAAAATTTTGTGAATGGATGAAGGTTTACAAAAATGGATTTTGCTCTAGCATTAAATAGTATGGTCTTTACATACCTTTTTTCTCCTTCCCTATTTTCTCTTTTCGTCATATTCCCACTTTACGAAATAAGACCCTTTGCTACCAAACCGTATCTCTCTACAATAGGTGTTAGTGCTCTGGATAAGAATGGAGCAATAATAAGTACAATAGCATCACCAATTATCCATAATGATGCACCTAACCAATATGCATTTGGCGGAACAAAACCAAGCCATACAAGTACCCAAACACCCCAGAGACCTCCAAAAATGTTCGTTATTCCCATTACCCAAAATATAAACCAAAACAATGCCTTTTTATTACTTAATATATCCCTACCTAAAGGATCTATACCTATCCTATTCAGGTATCCTCTATATAGTAAGAGAACTAGAAGTGCAGGAACAAAATCCCCAACACTAAATGCTAGGGAGGGTATAAGTGGAAGACCTGTTAAAAGGCCAGCCCCAATAAAACATCCAATAAATGCTGAAATTACACCCCAAAGACCCCACCACCAAGTAAATACTATAAAAAATGGATAAGCCCAATACAGAAATCCAATACCAGGTCCTACGGTTGGTGTTTGTACAACACCAAGCCAAGAGAGTAATATAACAACAGCAATTTGAATTGCATAAAGTGTATATTGTGTTGTAGTTATTTCGCCACTTTTCCATTTTAAAGTATATTCTCTATAATTAACCATATTGAATTGTATGGTTTTTATCTATTTTATGTTTTTTAATTGATTTTTATTTTATAAAAATATTTTAGAAACAATTTATAATATGATTGATAATTTCCAATATTAATGCCAAAAATATATGTGATTTTTGTATCGCCAAAATATCAAGGAAATATAGGTTCATTGGCAAGAATAATGAAAAATTTCGACTTGGAAGATCTTATACTAGTAAATCCACAAACAGAGATAAATGATGAAGCATACAAATATGCGATGCATGGTGATAATATCTTAAAGAATGCAAAAATTGTTCAAGCATTTGATGAAGCAATTAAGTCCATGAATTTAGTTATAGGTACAAGTGGAATAAGCACAATGTCTGAGAAGCATTTTCTTAGAATTCCAAAATCACCAGAGGAAGTGGCGGAAATAATTTCAAAATATAATGGAAATGTGGCCATAGTTTTTGGGAGAGAAGATATAGGATTGTTAAATGAAGAACTTGAAAAAGTGGATATATTTCTGCACATAAAGGCAAGTGAAAAATATCCAGTATTGAATATAACGCATGCAGCCGCAATAATTTTTTATGAAATATTTAAAAAGAATTTAAATATTGAAGGACCTAGGATGGCTGAAAGGGAGGATTTGGATAGATTATACAATATTTTTGTTGATATTATAGAAAAGACCAGGTATCCAGAACATAAAAAAAAGAATACATATAGAATGATAAAAAAAATAATTGGTAGGGCAGGAATTACTTCCTGGGAATATCATGTCCTGATTGGTGTACTTAAGGAAATAAGGGATCAACTCCGGCAAAAGAACTCTCCTTAACCAATTCCACCTCTCTTACTCTGCCTAAATACTTAACATTTGTAAATATGGCTGTTACCCTTACCTTTGTTGAAAGATCTTGTTCAATTCTTATACCTACCTTTTTTTCAGCTTCATCATCCATGCCCTCTGTCAATTTTTCTACAAGTTCGTTCATCATTGAAAGACTCATATGCGGTCCGGTTACTATGTTGATTAAAGCACCATCAGCAGATGTATGATCAACATTGTAAAATTTGTTTTTTAAGGTTTCATTAACAAGTTCATTTAAACCATTGATTTCACCTTCACCATACATTACTGTAGATGTTCCTCCATTCTTCATAATCTTTAAAAGATCTGCAAAATCTATATGTATCATTGAAGGTTTGTTTATTGCATCCGAAATATTTCTAATAATGTCACTAATGAGAAAATCCATTATTTTGAATGCTTTTTCAAGGGGTAAATTTGGAACTATGTTCAATAATCTATCATTTTCAAGCACAATGACAGTGTTTGAATTTTGATAAAATTTTTCAAGTGATACTGAAGCAATTTCCATTTTTCTTTTTCCCTCCGCCTTAAAGGGGAGTGTTACAATTGATACAACAAGTGATTTTTTATTTAATTTTGCCTGTTGTGCCACTACAGGTCCTATACCACCACCACTTCCACCACCTAAACCTGCTAATATAAAGATAATATCATATCCATCTAACATTTCCTTAATTTCAGTTATGGAGGATTCTGCAATCATTTGCCCAAGTTCAATATTGCCACTTGTGGATTGACCGTTCACATATCTTTTTCCTAATAATAACTTTTTATCAGCTCTAGACCTTTCAATTGAAACTTTATCCGTGTTGATTGCAAGTAAATCAACACCGCTTAAATTTAATGTACTTAGTGTATTAATTGTATTACAACCTGCACCTCCTATACCTGCCACCAATATCTTTGCCTCCGAATTTGAAAATTTTGAATTAAATTCAAATGCTTCATTAAGTAACATTTCCCATCCCATAGGATCACCTTCATATTTTTGTCTGACAATTGTCATCATAGTATTACCATTATATAAGTTTTTCTCAAAAAATACCAAAATAGAATTAAAAATCCTTATAATTGGAATCTTTGGAATAAGCGTAGAAAAAATATATATGAATGAATTAGAGTAAAATTATGGATGTAATGGAATTGAGAAGAAAGGCGATAATGAACCATATTGGTGATAAAATATTGATAATTCCCTCCGATAATAGATACGTTTCAAAGATTTCAAAAACAAAAAATTTCTACTATATGATATTTAAGGATGGAGAAATAATATATATAGTTCATGAGGCACAGTATGATTATTCCATAGAAAATGAAAAATATATTATTACATTTGATCCTGAAAAGGAGTTGTCAAAAATAATTGAAAATAGGAAGGCATATTCAACAATTGAAAAAATTGGAAATCTAAATTTTGATTTAATGAATATATCCCAATTTTTTAAAAAGCCATTTGACGAAGAGATACCAGTTATTATGGAGGGGATTAAAATTTTGATGAACGCATTTTATGATGCAGCCACAAGCGTTAGTATTGGTGTTAAGGAAAATGAGCTTAGGGCTGAGATAGACTATAGATTAATTAAGGGAGGAATGGAGGATTTTGTTTATCCTACAGTTGTTGTATCTGGAAAAATGACCTCCGTACCATTTTCAAGAACAAGTGAAAAGAAAATAGAAAAGGGAGATATTGTTCAGGTAGATATTTCTCCAATTTATAAAGGGTATGAATTATCTATAGCCAGAGTAATTTTTACAGAAACAAATAATGAAATTTTAGAAACCTGGAATTTTTATAATAAAGTTTTTGAAATAGCTACCAAATATTTTCAACGTGGAATAAAATGTAATCTATTAGATGAAGTTGTGAGGAACTATATTGCAGAAAAAAATATAATTTATCCCCATTATACTGGATATCCATCAGGCGGCTTTTCATCACCATACATATATCCCAACAGTGAAGATGTGTTAGAGAGAAACAGTCTTTTCATATTCTCCCCAGGAATTTATTTTAAAAATAGATATGGTTTTAGAATAAAAAGAACTGTTCTAATAAAAGATTATGGATTTGAATTTTTAGATAGAGAGTAGCGGGGGGTGGATTTGAACCACCGATCTACGGGTTATGAGCCCGTCGGGATTTCCTGGCTACCCCACCCCGCTTCCTTATTATTAATAACAAAAATATATTTAAATTCTACTAATTTTCAACAATTTTTGATTGTGTAATCTCCTCTTTTTTATATGCAAGATGTTTTGCAATAAGTTCTTCAATTTCTTTTTGTTCCTCACCTTTATATAGCACTTGCTCCCTTTTACTTCTATCCCTATATACAGTTATGCCTTTGCACTTTAGCTTATAGGCTAATAGGTAGGCCTTCTCCACCTCCTCAATAGTTGCATCATTCCTCATGTTTATTGTTTTACTCACAGCATTGTCTGTATGCCTTTGAAATACAGCTTGCATTAGCACATGCCATCTATAATCAATATCATGAGCTGTGAGAAACAACCTTTTTAATTCTTGTGGTAGATCCATGTCCTGTATGGATCCCTTTCTCGCTACTTCCCTCATTAAACTATCTGAATAAAGACCTCTTCTTTTTATTTCATCCTCAAAAAGTTGATTTACCTCTAACATCTCAGTATTTTCAAGTATTTGTCTAATATATACTAGAGCAAATAATGGTTCTATCCCTGAGGATGTTCCAGCAATTATTGAGATTGATCCAGTTGGAGCAATTGTTGTTGTTGTGGCATTTCTCATCTTAATCCCTTTTTTAAACCAAACGGAATTCTCCCATGCTAAAAATGTACCCTTAACATTTGCAATATTTGCACTTTCCTCATGACTTACTTTCTCTATAAATTCCATTACCATTTCTGCAACTTCAAGCGCCTCATTTGAGGCATAGGGTATACCAAGTTTTATTAACATTTCTGCAAAACCCATTACACCAAGGCCAATTTTTCTCGTTTGTTTTGTCATATACTCAATTTGTGGAAGAGGATATTTATTTGAATCAATAACATCATCAAGGAACCTTACAGCAATTTTTATCACTTTCCTCAATTTTTCCCAATTTATTGCTCCATTTTCAACAAATTTACTTAAGTTTATTGACCCTAAATTACAGGATTCATATGGTAATAATGGTTGTTCACCACAGGGATTTGTTGCTTCTATTTCGCCAAGAAGAGGTGTGGGATTGTGCCTATTTATTTCATCAATGAAAATAACTCCAGGATCCCCCGTTTTCCACGCCTGAGAAATTATAAGATTCCATAGTTGTTTTGCAGGAATTTCTCCTGTACTTTCTCTAGTTCTAGGGTTAATAAGTGTTATATTTCCATTGTTCTCCAATGCATCCATAAAGTTATCTGTTATTGAAACACTTAAATTAAAATTTTTAAGTTTTCCTTCAAAACCCTTTGCATTGATAAATTGTATGATATCTGGGTGATCAATGCGCAGAATGCCCATATTTGCTCCACGTCTCTTTCCACCTTGCTTTATCACATCTGTTGAAACATCAAAAATCTGCATAAAGGATACAGGTCCAGAGGCTACACCTTTTGTTGAACCTACCATATCTCCTTGAGGTCTTAATTTTGAAAAGGAGAATCCAGTTCCACCTCCAGATTTATGAATTAGTGCTGTATATTTAAGTGAATCATAAATACTTTCTATAGAATCTTCAACTGGAATAACAAAACATGCTGAAAGTTGTCCAAGAACTGTATTTGCATTCATCAAGGTAGGTGAATTTGGAATGAATTCAAGATTTACCATTATTTCGTAGAACTTTTTTGCATAATCCTCCACATATTCCCATCTTTCATCAAGTAATTTTAATAGTTCATCAAAGGATACTTTCATGTATCTTTCTTTATTCATCCATGAATATGCATGTTTCAACATTTCCCTTTCATAGGGTGAAAGTTGAACCTTTTTTGGTGTATATACCGATATTATATCTTTTTCCTTCTGTTTTTTGTTAATATCATAAACATCATCCATATAGAGTATCTCTACCAGGGCAACATATCTTGCTACTCTCCAAAACATTTCTCTGGGTGTTTCAATAATTCTTCCACTTTCATCCCTCAAAAGATATCTTGATTCCAGAACCTTTACACCATTTATTGTTAATTTTAAATCATCCTTGATTCCAAAAAGATATTTTATCTCTCTAATCTCCTTCCTTTTCTGTCTATAAAGTATGTATGCCTTTGCAGTTTTTACAAGACCATTTTCCATCAATGTTTCTTCAACAATATCCTGTATATCCTCTACCCCAGGTATTTCCTTCTCAAACCTTTTTATTAATTTTTTTTCAACAATTTCACCAATTTTTTCACTTTCACTATTAATATCCTCAACCTCACCTGTCTCTTTTAAAGCCTTTTTCACAGCAGAAATTATCTTTTCCCTACTATAAAGTACGAAATCCCCACTTCTTTTTCTAACTAAACCTAGCATACAAATATAAAAATTAATGGTATAAGAAAAATTTTTCCCTAGGACTTGGTTTTATTATATGCTTCCATTACAAATTCTATAAAGTTCTCCTCTGGATATGCACCCACAAACTGGACATCTTCATTTATAACAATATGTGGAACACTTGAAACACCAAATTTGTCGGCCCAATCAGGGAACTCTATTGATTCTATCATTTCTCCTATAACGTTCTCGTTATATTGGGCAAATTTGTGAGCCACTCTAACTGCCTTGGGACAGTAGGGGCATGTTGGTGTAACAAATACCTGAATTCTTATTGGGGAATCAATTTGATCAAGGTGTTCCTTCACATGTTCATCAAAATCAACTTTTCTTTTTGAAACACTCATAATATCTTCTACAAGACTTGAAAATTCATAACCTGCTGGAATACCAATGTACCTAATCCTTGAACCATAATTTTTACCATCCGTTATCACTGTTGTAGGCGCGTGTTCTATACCCATTTTTTTAGCCTCTTCACTGGATAAATCAAACTCCTTCACTTCTATTAAATCGGAGAGTGTGGCAAGTTCCTGTGAAATTTCCACAGTTTCCTTACAATACCTGCATGAATTATCTTTTACAGTGAAAATGTATATCTTTACCTCATCCTTTAAATTTTTTTCGAATTCTTCTTTTAAATATTTTTTATCTTCTTCACTTATTAATCCCATTTAAATCACCTAAATCTTTCAATTGAAATTAGTATTTATATCTTTCCTTTCATGGAAAACTAAAAATTGCGTGCAGGAGTATGATAAGAAAAAGCATTGCTAAATATGGTGAGGATATTTTGAATACTAGATATGAATTCTTATCCTTTGGTTCTTTAATTAATTTTATAATCATATAAATCATAAAAATGTCAAGAAGCAATATAAAAATAAAAGATATAAATGAAACAAAATAAGAAAGTATTGATGAAATAAAAATTAAAATTATAGATGAGATTGTGATTATTTTAATTGTAAACCTATTTCCTTTTACAACTGGGAGCATAGGAACATTTGCCTTTTCATAATCATTTTTGTATCTAATAGCCAGGCTCCATATATGCATAGGTGTCCATAGGATAATTGTAAGCATAAGAAGGAATGGTAATAGATCGAAGAAATGACCTGATACAGAGGAATATATTACCATCACAGGAGCCCCTCCAGCAAAAGAACCAATTATTATATTCCAAGGTGTTTTTCTTTTTGTAAAATAATTGTAAAGAATTGGATCAAAAAGTATGCCAAAAATTATCCATATTATCGAATAATAAAGGGAGAAATATAAAAATCCTACCGTTCCTATTAATATTAGCACAGTACCAAAATATATAGCCTTTTCAGGTGGTTTTATTTTACCACTTGGTAAAGGTCTTTTTTTAGTTCTTTCCATAATTGCATCAATATCCCTATCAATGTAATTTGTAATGGAGTTTGTACCCATAACTACTAAGAAAAGAAAAATAATTGAATAAAAATAAATATAATTGAACGGATGTATTACAAGAGCACCACCCGCTACTCCGCCAAAAACAAGCAATAAGGATTCTTTGTATTTGCCCAAATCTAAGTAATTTTTAATGGTGCTCATAAATACACAAATCTAAATCTTTTATTTAATATTACTGATTTCATTCATACTTTTATATCTAATATTAAATAATAAATTTTAAAAAATACAATGAAATTTAAAATACTTTTTAATGAATTTTAAAAATATAGTGATGTTGTAACTTTGTAATAAAATATTAATAAAATTTTTAAATACAACGTTTATTTATCTTTTAATGAAAGAATTATTATTAAAAAATAAATTATTTTTAAGATTTTGGGTTGCTCAATTTATTATAAGATTAACTAC
>JAVZSA010000016.1:0-23461 GCA_038880255.1 Thermoplasmata archaeon | reverse complement strand
TGGAAAAGAGAAAATAGAACTACTTCAGGTATTTTCAGGTGGATAAAGTACAGAGAATAATAGCATCTATTGACAGAATTTCTTTTACATTTATTGCCTTAAAACTTCTTGCTATATGGGGTAGCCTCCTTTCGTACGGAGGATATTCATTACAATTTGCTAAATTTAAAAACTTTATTTATGATTTTTCTTGCCTACTTTCCATAGGCCTGGTCACTTTTTTATCTTTATATTAATTAATATAACGCCCCCTATCAAATAAAAAATTTCATCAAATATATATAAATTTTTTTCAATCTTTTCCATCTTTGCTTTGAAATCTTAACATTTTATTTTTTTTAAATAACTGAATAATTTTTATGTATTTTGATTTTTTTTCTCTATACCAAACATATTATTCATCTTTATGATTCTATAATAACAAATATTCTTGTCATTTTTTTATTTTTCAATCTATGACACTTCAATCTTGAAAAAAA
Source organism: Thermoplasmata archaeon (assembly GCA_038880255.1). Lineage (GTDB taxonomy): Archaea > Thermoplasmatota > Thermoplasmata > Thermoplasmatales > ARK-15 > ARK-15. The sequence goes on along the minus strand of JAVZSA010000016.1, from coordinate 22,982 downwards.
TAAAAAATTTAAAGAATAATTTTTATTTTTCAAAATATAATTTATATTAAACAAAAATATAATATTTTTGGAAAAGATTTAGTCAATAATAAACATTTAAGAAAAAAATTTATATCTGTGTATACCAATATTCAATTATGAAACATTACCCTTTATTATTGATTACTGCCATAGTATTTTTGAGTACATTTTCTTTAGGGGAAACAACTGCACTGATAAACAATGCAAATGCTGCAGAACCAATGACAATATTGGGTATTTATGTTCATGGATTCTTTCTTTTAATGGCTGTAGGCCTACCATACCTAGTGCTTACCTATGAATTTTTGGGGATAAGAAAAAATAACAAAGAGTATTTAGATGCTGCAAAAAAATTGAGTACCGTTTGGGGTATTTCATTTGCAATAGGTGCTGCTACTGGAACATTAGTTGAATTTGGTCTGGTCCAAATTTGGTCAGGTACACTTGTTGCAATTGGTTCATTTTTCTTCGCTCCTCTTGTAATAGAACTTTTTGCTTTTATGATAGAAATAGTATTTTTAGCAGTTTACCTGTTCACCTGGGATTCTAAAAAACCATCTTGGGTACATTTTTCTTTTGGAATAATTTTACTTTTTGCTTCAAATTTTTCAGCATATCTTATACTTGCAGCCAATTCATTTATGAATGTACCCTGGGGTACAGGTGACCTTGTTTCAAAGATACTCCCATGGATGCCATCACTTGGCCAAAATTATGTGAATCAAACAGCTCTTGCAAATTTGTACGTTGCATTACAAAATAAAGGTACTCTTGCTTTAATACAGTATTCATTATCCAATCAAATTGGAATAATATTTTATAATCCAATAATACCATTAGAAAATCCTGACCTTTATGCCACATTTATACATACTGTTCTTGCAACCATAATAATAGCATCATTTGAAGCAAGTGCTTTTATCGCTCTTGATTATTTGAAAAGGAGTAATGAGAGAAACTATAGAATGAAATTACTCAGGGTGAGTTATGGAGTGGGTTCAGTGGCTTCAATTTTAATGGCATTTTCTGGAGATTTTATGGGCAGAATTGTTTACCAATATAATGTTTTAAAATTTGTTGCATTTGAAGGTCTTGGTAATGCTGGGGGTAAAGATCCAATTATGGGTATATTACTTTATGGGAATCCAAATTATACTTTTCCAGGATTCAATTATTATCTGGGATTAGCAAATAGTTCAATTGATCCAAATGCTGTTATTTCATCGGTTATGGATGCACGAGCCTTCGCCTCTTGGGGATATTATGTGTATTGGTCAATGGTAATCTCTGGAATAATATTGTTTATTTTTGCCATAATTTATTTTGCTTCCTATTCCTCATACTTACAAAAATTGTTCAAAAAAATTTTTAGAATATCAATACAAGATTTTCTTGTGTACTCCTCTTTCGCAGCTCCAATCCTTGGGTTAATTGCAGCTTCAGCAGGTTGGGCAGTTAGAGAAGCTGGTAGGCATCCATGGGCAATATATGGCTTAATTCAATATTGGCAAATAATCACACCAAACCAAATAACTTTCGGCTTTTCAGCACTTATAATTGCAGTGGAACTGGCAATACTATTCTTCGGAAGTTATGCCATAATATATTTTATGAGAGTAAGGAGGGATAAAAAATGAACAGCGTTTTTGATTCATTTATATTACTTGGTTATGCGGTCATAGGTCATCTATTTCTTGTGAATTTAATACTTGGTATATCCATATTAATACCAATAATAGAATATATACAGATAAAAAGAAAGGATGATTATTTAAAATCAGCACTTAAAAAAATTTTTAAATTTATGGTAATTTCAGATCTTTTTGCCGGGGTTTGGGCAACCTGGATAACTGTATTTTTAGGTGGTTTTTGGCCTTTACTAACATTTTATGCTACAACAATTTTGTTTATACCTATTACGATTTCTATAATTGGCATACTAATTGCATTACCATCTATAGGAATCTATTGGTTTACTTGGGATAAGATTAAGGAAAGAACACATTTACTTGTTGGTATAATAATGGCAATAGGTACAATAATGGTCCCTATTGGATTTAATATGATTTTCTCATTCATAGATTATCCATATGGTATGCAACAAGCATTGAATGGATCCCTTTATTATGTATTTGGAAATCCCTTATATCCAGATTTTACTCTCCATAGAATATTTGGGTCTTTGACAATGGTTTCACTTATGATGGTAGGTATTTACAGCTATCTCTATTGGAAAAAAGGCGATGAAAAATATCGCCAATTAATTTCATTATTCCTCTACATTTCTATTCCCACAATGCTAATAGAATCATTTCTAGGTTTTATTTATGCATGGGAACTTAATCAATATTCACCATACATAGCATCAGTTCTGTTTGGTCCATTTTCCTCATCAGGTTCTGAAAATAGCCTCTTTTACCTTTTTGTGATATTCATTATTATTATTTCCCTCCTATGGATACTCCTTTTAATAAGTATGCTTTACTATTGCAAAGGAAAAAAATTGGGATACACTTCTCTTGTTCTTTCTATCCTTTCACTCTTTGCCATTCCATTGGGTGAGTTTCTCAATGATTATTCAAGATATCCATACTTTATAATAACAGGGGATACCGGGATTAAGGCTGAGAATTTCTTAAATGGAATCATGCAAATATCAGATATTTGGGTCTATTCATCAATAATAATCTCTCTTGCTCTTCTTTCAGTATACCTTTGGCTTGTAAATAGGGTAATTATTAAAGAAAAATCATACGAATAAAATTTTTTCATATTCCTTTATTTTTTTATAAAATTCATCATACTTTACATTTATTGATGACTTTTTTATAAAATCTGGTAATAGATCAAAATAAATTTTATTTTTATACCTTTCATCAGCAAGAATGAACATCCCCTTATCACTACTTGATCTAATTACTCTTCCCAGAGATTGGGATGATCTTCTAAGTGCAGGTATAATATATGCATAATATCTACCAATTTTTTTACCAAACTTATTTTCATAGTAGTCAATATATGTTTTTATTTTTAATGTAATTTTTTCAAATGGTATACCAACAAGCATTAATGCTTCCAATTCTTTGCCTGGAAAATCCGCTCCCTCAGCAAACCTTCCAAATGCTGTTGCAAGAAGTATGCCCTTTTTGTTTGAATATGCTGCTTTTTTAAATTTCTCCAATATTTCTCTAGATTCATCTCCTTTCATTCCTTCTCTCTCAACAAAAATTCTAGGCCAAAATTCTTTCTTAACAATATCTATTACTGAATCCTGTATCCTGTAACTTGCAGAAAAAATAGCAACATTCCTATTTGAAAATTCTTCTAAAAATGTATTAATGATTGTTGAATATTTATTTCTCATCTCCATTGAAATTTTTTCACCCTTAGTGGAAACACCATCTACAATAATGCTTTTCACATTATTTTCATTAAAATTTGATGGAATTTCTAAATATTTGTATTCTTTAAGACCAATAACATTGGCAAAAGCATCAACAGGAGCAATTGTGCCTGAAATAAATATATTACCCCTAAACCTATACCATATATTTTGAAGTATTTCTGAAGATCTCATATCCCATCTTTCCATAATTATATTTTTCTTTTCCTTTCTAAGGAAAAATGCAATGCCTTCCTCATCTTTCAATGATATGGATTTTTCAAGGAAATCCCCGATATGAAATATTGAGGATGTGGGTCTTTTACCTTCACGCATCCTTTTTGACCTTACCATTTCACCCATCCTTATCAATTTTTCAATTTCATTCTCATCAAGATCCTCAATAAATTTATCGAAATCCAATATAATTTCCCTTTTTCTTGATAATAATCTAGATAATTTTAGATTCAATTTTTCTAATATATTATAAACGGAAGAAGGATCATCAATCATCTGTAATTCATCCTTTGCCCTTTGTATTGAATTTGTACTAATCGAATCACTATTTAGGTTCATTGCTGTAAACTGTAAATTGTGTGCTTCATCCACAACAAGATATGCATCACTAAAATAAAATATATTTTTTAATGACCAAAGCATGTTTTCATTTACAATATAATTATAATTTATTGAAATTAAATTCAAAAAGGGTGCAATTTTTCTCTGATAATAGTAAGGACAAATATTCTCCTTTTTTGAAAAACTTAATATTTCTGAATATAACAGTGGTTCATTTGGTAAAGCTTCAAATTTTTCTAAATTTTTTTTATATTTACATTTTTTTATATTTTTTTGACAAAAAAAGGATATGTCATCGTAGGTTAAATCACGATCCTCTATTTTTTCTCTTGCAAGTAAACACATATCCCTTTTCCCCCTAAAACTAATGCCTAAAAAATTTGTGCCATGTTTTTCATTTATTTTTTTTAGTTCTTCTATAGGGCGATCTGTTTCAGTCCCAGTTCTTACTACCCAAAGAATATTTCTTCCTTTTTCCAAAAGTGATGAAAGTGTGATTGGTGTTTTTCCAAAACCTGTGGGCGCTTGAATACAAATTGGATAATCATCCACATATTTTTTAATAAACTTGTACATCTCTTCCTGATTTTCTCTAAATTCATATGGAAAATATTTCATTAAATACTCACCTCAAATATAATCCCATTCTAGTATCAAATTTATTTATATTTAAAATTTGCATAAATGATAAATTAATTACAAAAACATAAATTATTATTTAATTTGTCTCAAAGCTATATTCATTATGATTATTGAAGATTTTAAAAACAAAATAAATAATAAATAACTTAATAATTAATTTATTCAATTTAAAAATTTTTTTATCAATCTTTTATCGATTTGAAAATTTTTATATTTAATATTATAAATTAAATTCTTACCAAAATTACAAATGTAAATTTTAAATATGAATGGAACATTATAGATTTTTAAGGGGCCGTAGCTTAGCCAGGTGGAGCGACGGGCTCATAACCCGTTGGTCGTCGGTTCGAATCCGGCCGGCCCCATAAATTAAATATCTTCATAATTTCTAAAAAATTTCTAATTATTTTAAGTTATTTTATTAAAATTTTATTAACTGTTAAATAAAGTAAAATAGTGGTCCAATAAAGATCTATGTGTAGTTTTTTTAGTTATTTATTTAATTACTCTCGAGATACTTTTACATTGTACAATATTTGATCAACAAGTTTTTCAACATATTCCGATGGCCCCATTATATTTTTATTCCACCAAATTACATAACACATAAGAGCACCGAAAAATGCTCTTCTCATTGTAAATGGTATTTCTTTTCCATAAAGATTCTCTACACGATTAAACATTTTGTCCATTTCCTGAAAACATAAAGTTTCTAAAGCCTTTTCAATGTTTGTATACCTATTTTTAAATGCCATAGTCATAATAAGTAAATTCCTCATATTTGGATCATTGTATTTATTTAAGAAAAGTAATCCAAAATCTTTAAGGATATCCTTTGGATTTGAATAATTCCTCTGGTTTATCTCATATATTTGATCAAGTGGTACAGATAATAAAGATATTTTTTCTATCAATTTTTCTTTTTTCTTAAAATAAAAAAACACCGTTCCTTTACTAACACCACTCTTCCTGGCAATTTCATCAATAGTAGCCCTATCATAACCTTTTTTAGAAAAGTAGAATATTGCCGCCTTCAATATTTTCTCCATTTTTTCATTTTTTCCTTTCATAATAATAAGTATAACAAATATTTATTTAAATTAATCGGTTGGTCAATTAATATTGACTGACTGGTCAATAAATTTAAATAGTTAAATGTATTAAAAGGAAATATGAACATAAATTTGAGAAAAGTAGGATTAGATTTCGGAATAATAAGTGGTGCTGAATGGCTAATTATCATAGCAGCATTTCTTGGAAGATATTTATTACAGTTCTATCAAACATCCATAGGTTCACTTGGATTGGTATTTGGAATGGATTCCTTCGAAATAGGTATTGGTTTTGCTCTATTTACAGTAGCATTTGCAATTGCTGCATTTCTAATGAAAAAATTTAGGCCAAGTCAGTTAAAAACCCTAGAAATAATATCACTTGCAATCTTAGGCGCTACAATGCCACTATATATATTTGTTACTGGATTTGCTGAGGTTTATACTCTTATGTTTGTTGATGGTTTCATAACAGGTCTTGTAATGGATTCATTCATGACCATGGCAGGGATGGCTTCAAAGGATCAAGCAAAGAGGCAGATAGAACAGGCATCATTTTCATTTTGGGTCTCATTAGCTTTAATTGTTGCACCATTCACCACCGGTTATCTTCTTCATTTAGGAATAAAACAGATATTTATGATGTTCTCAATATTAGCATTTCTTGCAATTCCATTTGTTGTTTCACTAAGGGGTAAATATTCACTTCAATATATGGAGGTAAAAGGTCATAGTGGTAACACAAGTATTAGATCTCTATTTAAAAATAGGCAATATAATATGGCGGTCATAGCCGCATTTGCTTATACAATCCCATTTTATATAATACTTTCATATGGTGTAGTGTATGGTAATGTTCTAGGTCTAACTGCTTCCACAATATTTTATTTATTTGCTGCAATGTTTGTTAGCGATGTTTTAACAAGATTCATAATACGCTTAAAGTCACCAATAATGAATAAAAGACCATATATGATATTGGCTGTAAGTATAGCACTTATTTCTGCAATTTTCCTTGCACTTAGTTTTGTTTCAATCTTTTTTTTCATTCTTGCATTTTTAATAACTGCGATTCCTGATGGAATCGCCTGGACTTTAGGTCTGCAAATTGCAAACACTACCTTTAAACCTGAAGAAATTGGTACTTCTACTTCATTCTTTAGTTCAAGTATGATGATAATGTCAGTACTTATGCCTTTGGTTGGATATTTAGCCTCTTTAAAAAATTTGGGCTTCACATTAACCCTATGGATTTTTGCGGCTTTTACAGCAGTATTCTTTATATTGGAACTAATTCTAAAGCCACAAAAGTCAAATGAGGTGAAGAATTAAATGTTCATCATTGAATTTATAATTGTTACTATCATAAACTTCTTTGGTGCACTTCTTTTTGGTATGCTTGGGGTAGGAGCAGCACCTGTATTCATATCCACATTTCAGAGTTTACATTATGGAATTGTGGCCACAGTATTCCCCCTTGCCATACTATTAAATGGTATTAACAGTGGTTTTGCATTAATTCCATTTGCAAAGGCAAAAAGTGTTGATTGGAATAAAGGAATGATATTATCTATAATAGCCGCAATATTCGCTTTCTTTGGGGCATATTTCGCAATATATATTCCAGAACGTATATTGCTTTATTTTCTTGTAGGAGTACTCATTATACTAGGTATATGGACAATTTCGAAGATAAAAATCGAATCAAATTCTATGCCAAGCAGAAAGAAAGTTGGATTAATAGGAATTCCCTCATCAGCTTTTTCAGGTTTTATAGGTGGGCTACTTGCAATTGGTGGTGGAGGAATACTTGTACCATTTCTTTTAATGTCAGGATATAAAACAAAATTGGCCTCAGGTACCACCTCATTGGTTGCTACATTTGCAAGTATTGCTGGTTTCTTTGGTTTTTTAAGTCATGCAATCGTTCCATTGGATGTTTTATTTTATTCCATTATAGTGATAGCTATTGCATCAATTTTGGGAGCTTTACTCTCGATTAAAATCGCAAAACCTTCTTGGCTAAGATTTCTTCTTTCCTTGATATTACTAGTTTCAGCAATAAAAATATTGGTAGGATTGTTCTAAAATTTAAGGAATTCTGTCAAATAATTTTTAATTTTTTTATTTTTAAAAAATATTAACAGAAGGAATTTATGACAATAATTATTCATTAATCACGACTAAAAATTAAATTTTCATTAAAAAATGTTTAAGATTCAAAACACTTTACATCATTCAAATATATTATTCCACATTTTTTGTGCAAGTTTTCCAGTCTCTTTAAATTCTTTTATTGTTTTTTTAGCATTCTCCTTCTCTATTCTATGCTTCTCCAGAAATTCATTTATTCTATTGATCAATAATTCCTTTAACTCTCCAGTTAATAGTTTACCTGATCTATAATTCTCTTCTATTTCATTTAATTTTGAATCTTCAGGCTCAAAAAGATATTTTAGCCATTGAAATGAAACATCAACATCGGGATTTCCTCCTAACTTCCTGTGAAGTTCTATTGTTGCTTGGCCTCCAGAAAATGCATATTTCATTATCTTTTGTTTTACAGTATTTTTATCATCATCAAGATAAATTGCGGTTTCAGGCATTGAAGCACTCATTTTACCCTCTGGACCAGTTAAGGGTGGCAAAAATTTATTGTGAATAGCTGCTGCCTTGTAATACCCGAAGTTTTCAGCAATATCCCTCTGAATTCTCCAATATGGATCCTGATCTATTGCAGCAGGTATTAAACATCTACTTTTTTCAAAGAATGTTGGTATTATTTGTATCGCAGGATAAAATATCATGCCAATATTTGTTTCATTTTTAAAGCCAAAAACTGCTTTAACTGTTGAAAAATTTAACTTTTTGGCAACTTTTATTATCATGGGATAAATATTTTTAATATATTCTGTATCTTGAAAAATGAATGTTTTATCAGGATCAAAACCTAGGGCTATTATATCAAGAGCATTTTCATATGACCATTTTCTAGAATAATCAAGATCTATTTTTTCATCGTTCAAGAATTTCTCATCATCTGTTAATTCAATGTAAACATTAACACCAAATTTATCCTGGAACCATTTTGTCATTATAAATGGTATTATATGTCCAATGTGCATTGGACCACTTGGCCCTCTTCCAGTATAAAGAAAGAATTTTTTCCCTTTCTCATAGTCATCAAGTACAAAATTTAAATCCCTATGGGAAAAGAATATTTTTCTTCTTAAAAAGATATGAGAAGTACCTGCAATATTTTCTATTCTTTGAATAATTGTATCATCTAACGGTGATGTGCCAAACTTTTTTATTAGTTTTTCATAATCCACCTTTCCTGTTACCTCCCATGGAGTTATTGAGAATTCATCTTTTCTAGTCATATTATATCAATTAAGGAAATTATAAACAATTATTAATATTTAGCTTACCTATCAGGATAAAAAAATTAAAGTGTTTTAAAGTAAAAAAAATCTAACTGGCAAATTTAAATATTTTTTCCACATTTTAAACATGTGAAAAAAATAAAAGAAAAGATAATTGAAATTCTAAAAAATGGGGAAATTACACAAAGGGAATTAAGGGAAAATATTGGTATTTCAAAGTCTTATATTTCGGAAATTTTAAATTCGATGGAGAAAGAAGGGCTTATTAAAAGAAGAAGAATCAGTGAAAGAACTGTGATGGTGGATTTAAATAGGAACTTATATATGAATGTTGGCATATTAAAATCTTCAGAGTATGCTGCTGTTTTACTTACCGCTAAGGATATTAATGAGTTCAATGTAAAAGTATTAGTTTATAATAATTCTCTAGAAGAACTAAAAGATCTTTTAATTGAAAAAATAGACATTGCATTTGCTCCAGTTGCAACAGGTCTTATTTTCCATCTAATTGATGAAAACATAGTTGTACTAAATGGATGTGCCAGAGGGGGTTCGGGAATAATATACACAGAAAAAGATGGTGCAATTGGTTCTACTTTACTTTCCACCATGGATATAATTTCAAGAAAATTTTCAAAATCAACAAAAATAAGATATTTTTCATCACCTGAGGAAATGAAAGATTCATATTTAAGAGATGAACTGAAAGGTATATCAATATGGGAACCATATTTTTCTCTAATAAATAGAGGAAAAAAAATATACATGGAAAAAAATATGTTATGTTGTGGCCTTCTTACACTTTCTAAAAAAATAGATAATAAAATAAAAATATTTCAAAAAAGATTTATAGAAAATTCAATGGATCTTAGAAACGGTAAAAGAAAAGAAGAGGCAAGTTTATTGATTTCAAAAACATTAGGAATAGATTATGATATTATCTTAAAAAGTCTTGAAAGTTATATATTTGATACTGAAATAACCTTTTCCGATATTGAAAACATTATGAATTCATTTGAAATAAATGCAAAAAACGATACAATTAAAAAGTTTCTTTTGATTTAATGAATAATTTATTAAAATTTCACAATTTTGCAATTATCTTAATTATATCACCATCTTTCAATTCATAGTCTTTTCCAAGTATGAATTTTTTCTTTGCATCAATTGCTCTAATAAAATTATTACCAAGATCTGTGTGAACTTTAAATGCTAGATCAATTGCTTTAGAACCTGAAGGCATTAAAAATACATCAGGAAGTACGTTGCCACTCTTATCAGTCCAGTGATTTTCATCTTCTACTGGATATACTGCGATCATGTTAAGTTGATTAAAAATTAATTCTTCCAAGACCTTCTGAACCCCCGTACCACCATTGATCTTTATAAATTCCTTTATTTTTAAAAGTGCTTTTTTTTGTTGTTGGTTAAGCTTTGTTTCGTCAATGATTTCAAAATCATCATTTCCTGGAATATATTTTATAAGTCCAGATTTCGCAGCTCTCACAAGGGCAAGTTCATAGTCGGCTGAGACTGCCACCACAGGATATTTTGATTTCTTTTTCAATTCTTCTAGAAGTTTTTTATCTGCAATATCTGCTTTATTTGCTGCAATAATAAAGGGCTTTGCTTTTCTAAGTATTTCAATGGATACAGAAAGAAAATCATTCTCCCCCCAATCTTCTAAAGGACCAAAGGACGCTTCCTGAAGTGCTGAATATATGTGCTGTTCATCAATACCTAGCCCTGATAATTGTTCGGCTATAATTGATTCAAGTTTCATCCCTGCTGTCTCTATTTTTCTTGATATTTTTTTCCAATTTCTGGATATTATTTCTGACATCCAATAGGCAATCTCCTTTTCAACAAATTCAAGGTCCTCAATAGGATTTCCAGTTCCTGGACCTATTATATTTCCCTCCTTATCTGTTGTACCGGAAACATCCACCACATGAATAAATGCATCGGAATTTCTTAAATCATCCAAAAATTTATTTCCAAGGCCCTTGCCCTTATGAGCATCTGGCACAAGACCTGCCACATCCATCACATTCACAGGTATCATTCTTATACCATCCATACATATGGAATTTCTTGGATTGCATGGTTTCCCTATTATTTTATGTGGGCATTCTTTTCTTACATAGGCTGTGCCCAAATGTGGTTGAATTGTTGTGAATGGATAGTTAGCAATTTCAACAATATGCTGTGTAATAGAAGAAAAAAATGTGGATTTACCCACATTAGGTTTACCCACGATTCCTATTAATATTATTACCACCTCACATAAACCTTGACTAGATTTTTACCCTTTGGACATTCAATTGTTTCCCCTATTTTTTCTACCCTTACCTTTTGATTTTCCCTCCACCATGGTTGATAACACAAATCAAAATATTTACAGTTTATTTCTTTACAATCAGATTGTGAAATTTGACTAGTTAAACCTTCAATGGCCATCTTCTTTTCTATTGCAATTGGAGTTGCCATTTCCTCAACTTCCACAGTGACCACACTATTGAGATCATGAATTTTGCAAGAATGCTCCTTCTCCCTTACGTTCGTGATCCTATAATATTTTCCAGGGGATAGCATCGAACAAATATTTTTTAAAGCACAATCCCTACACTCCAAAGCACTTCCTAAAAATTGAAAAACGAAATCCTTTTTAGCCATCCTTTTTCCCACTAGAGCAATGGTCACCAATTTAGATCACCTCGGTAGCCCTTAATGCATTTTCTGCAGCCTCAGAAGAGATTCCCGTTTCACCAAGTATTGTATATCTATTCCTCACAGTATGCGCCATTGTAAGTGCTTTAATGGCTTCTTGAGGAGTAAGCCCAATTTCTCTTGCCTTAGTGGGTGCACCCATCACCTTTAGTGCCTCCCTAACTCTTTTCCAATCCTGGCCTTGGAGAAAACTTGCAATTATTGTTCCAACGCCTGCAATTTCTCCATGCAATGCCCTTCCTGGTGCTAACATTTCAACAGCATGTGTAAACAAATGTTCACTTCCACTGGCGGGTCTGGATGACCCTGCCATACTCATGGCCATACCAGAAGAAATTATGGCCTTTATTACTACCCATACAGATTCCTCATCATTTGGTTTTAATGATGGTGCATAATTCAACATTTCCTCAGCTGTATATTTTGATATTGCATATGCAGAACTAGAGAATTCCTCACCTTTTAATTTATATGCAAGTTCCCAATCCCTAATTGCTGTATAATTTGCAATTACATCGGCAGCACCAGCAATTAAATACCTATAGGGTGCCTTAACTATTATGGAGGTATCAGCAACTATTGATATTGGTACAGATGCTTCTGAGGAAATAATTCCATCAGAATCTTTTATTGTTGCCCTTGGACTGGCAACACCATCATGGGATGCTGAAGTTGGTATGGATATGAACGGTATTGAAAGATCAAAGGCTGCTTTTTTAGCGATATCTATCTTGGTACCACCACCAATTCCTAAAAGAAGTTTGAAATTCCCCTCTTTAGCTTTCTCTTTAACTTTTTTCACATTCTCAGATGTAGCATCACCGGTTATAAATGTTTCAACATGATAATCCTTAGATACTATTTCCTCTACCTTTTTTCCAGCAACTTCATAGGTTTTTGATCCTGTGATTATTAAAATAAGGCCTTCAAAGTTAAGAGATTTAATTACCTCCCCTATCTTTTCCAATACATTATGACCTGCTAAAATTATTCTTGGGAGTTCCATCTTTTTTGCCTTGTTGAAAGTCATGTAAATTAAGAAAAAAATTACATATTATTAATCCTTTTCCTCAGCTTTAGAAAAAATAAAATATTATTCTGCATTTAAATTAATTTAATGGATTTAAGTAACAATGAAAAATTACTTGTGAAGGCTTTAAAAGAACTAGGTGGAAGTGCTGGAATTAAGGAAATTATGGATAGATTAAACCTTTCAATTGTTGAAATAATGAATGCAGCATCCTGGTTAAAGATGAAGGGAGTAGTTAAAATTGAAGAAATATTAAAAACAGATTATAAATTAAGTGATGAAGGAGAAAAGGCAATTAGGTTTGGTTTGCCTGAAAAAATAATGTTGGAAAAATTAATGAAAGTTGGTGTTTCAAACATAGAGGATTTAAAGAAGGAATTAGGAAAGGATACTGTTTCAATAGGAATAGCTCAACTTAAGGGAAATGGAATAGATATATATGATGGTAAAATTTCAATTGTAGATTCTGAAAAAGCACTTGAAATTGTAAATAAAAATATGGAAAATTTAAAGAATTTTCAAACGATTGATAATGAAAGTTTAAGAAAATTAATTAGGAGGGGATTGGTAGAAAAAAGGGATGTTGTGGAAAGAATGATTACTCTCACACAGATTGGAAAATCCATTGATGAAAAGGATCTTGTTATTAAAGAAGAAATTACACAATTAACTCCTCAACATATTCAAACTGGAGTTTGGAAAAATAAAGAATTAAAAAGATATGATATTAGGATGTTTGCACCATTGTCGGAAATGGGTAGGGAACATCCATTAACACAATTCATCGAAAAAGTAAGAAAAATCTTCATCGGTTTAGGATTTACTGAAATTGATGGGGATTATATAGTCCCAGCCTTCTGGAACATGGATGCTTTGTATATACCACAAGATCATCCTGCAAGGGATATGCAAGATACATTTTATATTAATTCCTCTGGAAAATTACCCGATTATGCTTTAACTGTTAAGAAAATACATGAAAATGGTGGGGGCATATCTAGGGGATGGAAATATGAATGGAATGAGAATCTTGCTATTAAAAATATATTGAGAACACATACCACTGTAAATTCCATAAAATATCTTTATGATCATAAAGATGAAAAGGTGATAAGGGTATTTATGGTGGGGAAGGTTTTTAGGAGAGAAAATATGGACTCAACACATTTACCAGAATTTCATCAAATTGAAGGTGTGATGGTGGAACCGAATAGTAATTTTTCTATGCTTTTAGGTACACTTCATAAATTTTACAGTTCTCTTGGTTATAGTCAAATTAAGTTTAAGCCATCCTATTTTCCATACACAGAACCAAGTGTGGAAGTTCATGTATTCACAGGTGGAAAATGGCTTGAACTTGGTGGTGCTGGTGTATTTAGACCGGAAGTGACTCTTCCACTTGGTATAAAGGATAAGGTTCTTGCCTGGGGCCTTGGACTTGAAAGACTTGCAATGCTGTATTATGGAATTAATGATATAAGGGAACTTTATATAGCTGACATTGATAAATTAAAGTCTCTTCCCCTTCTTTAAAGAATAACAAGTTGTACAAATACCTAATGATGGAACATAATGGTCTTCACACACTGGTCTACCGCACAGTTTACAAATATGCGTTGCAGGTTTACCACATATATAACATATTCCAAGTATCATTTTTTCTCCCTTAAATACTCAAGATAAAATTTTGGATATTCTTCATATTCTAAAGGATCCTTTTCATCTGCCTCCATAAATCCCTTTAGTCTTAAAAGACAAGAATCACATCTACCACAAGCCTTTTCTCCTCCCCTATAACATGACCAAGTTAATTCATAAGGTACGCCCAATTCAATCCCTTTTTTTATAATTTCTCCTTTTTTCAAAAATATTAAAGGTGCTACTATCTCAATCGGTCTTCCTTCCACCCCTACCTTTGTTGCAAGCCTTGATAATTTATTAAATTCCTCAACATACTCAGGTCTACAGTCTGGATATCCTGAATAATCCAATGCATTTATTCCAATGAATATTTTTTCAGCACCAATAACCTCAGCATAAGATAATGCAATTGAAAGGAATATGGTATTCCTGGCTGGTACATAGGTAATGGGTATCTCATCCCCTATTTCAGAAATATCTTTTCGCTCAGGTACATCATAATTATCAGTTAAAGCACTGCCTCCTATTTTATCTAGAGAAATATCTATTATCTTCAATTTCAATCCATAGTAATTGGAAATTTTCTTAGCACTTTCAAGCTCTTTTGAGTGTCTTTGACCATATTTAAATGTTATTGGATATACCTCATAACCCTGATTTATTGCAATCGCCAATGTAGTAGAACTATCCAATCCTCCTGAAAGTAGTACTACTGCTTTCATTATAAAAACACCCTTTCAGTACATGCACCCTGACCTGGTCCCTCTTCAACGCAAAGCATAATACTCCTTATATTTTTTTGAACATTTATTGATGACAATAGCTTTTCCAATATGTATTCTGAAATTTCCTCTGCTGTGGTAACTTCAACATCAATAAATGAAACATCCTCGCTTGGAAAAACATATTCTTTATCCTGAAAGGATACTATTACCCTTGCCTCAAGTTCTTGAATGTCGATGAATTTGGATTTCTTAGGTAAAAGAACATGATGATCAATCTTTTCAATAATTTCCCTAATTGCTTTTTTTAATTCTATAAAATCCATTAACATATAATTTTCGTCCAAATCACCTTCGAGAACCAATTTAATACCATAGTCATGGCCATGCAATCTTGAGCATTTCCCATGAAATGGTATAAAGTGTGAGGCGGAAAACCTAAGGTTAAATTTCCAACCGTCAATTTCAATCTTCATGAAAAAAAATAATCACTCAATAAATATTAAAATTTCCATAGGAAAGTTTAATTAACTTTCTATTGATTTAAAAATTATGAATGTTAAAATGCGCATACTTTCAGGATCATACGACAGATCTGATGAAAAAAATGTTGTAATAGAATTGTTTGGTAAAAGTGATAATGGGAAAAGTGTTACTTTAAGGTATAAAAATTTTAAACCATATTTTTATTTGGTAGAACCTCCAGCTGACTTGATAGAATTATGGAAAAAAGATCCTGAAATAATATCCATGGATGATTATGATCTTTGGGTTAATGGCAAAATAAAAAAATGTAAAAAAGTAATTTTGCATGCACCT
Source organism: Thermoplasmata archaeon (assembly GCA_038880255.1). Taxonomy (GTDB): domain Archaea; phylum Thermoplasmatota; class Thermoplasmata; order Thermoplasmatales; family ARK-15; genus ARK-15. The sequence goes on along the minus strand of JAVZSA010000016.1, from coordinate 6,978 downwards.
TGGAAAGTGCCAAACTACAGAAAAATAGCTGGAGAAAGATGCCAAGTACTTGCTGCCGATATACCATTCCACCACAGATTTATTTATGATCTTGATCTTGGATCCTGTATAGAAGTTGATGGGGAAGAAATAAAAAATAATAAGTATACCACAAATATTGTTTTGGAAGTAAAAGATATAAGGAATGTTGATCCTTTTATTTCAGATCTTAAAATACTTTCCTTTGACATAGAAAATTCCTTAAAAGATAAAAAAATTTTTACAGTGGGTATTGCCATTTATGATAAGGGTGAAATAAGAACAAATCATATTGAAGGGAATACTAATAAAGAAATCATAGAAAAATTTATAGAATTCATAAGAAGGGAAGATCCTGATGTTATAACTGGATATAATATTGATGGATATGATATTCCTTATATAATAGAAATTTCAAGGGAATTAAAAATTGGATTCCCAATAGGTAGGGACGGCTCTGAGCCACAAAGAATAATGGGCCAGTTTTGGAGGGTACATGGCAGGATTGTGGCAGATGCTTGGTGGAATGTAAAAAGGGAAATTAGGCCAAAACAAGAAACATTAAATGCTGTAGCAAAGGAATTACTTGGTGAAGAGAAAATGGATGTTGATAGATCAAAAATGGATGAGGAATGGAACATTAATAGGGATAAGGTTATAGAATATTGTATAAATGATGCTGTTCTTGCACTAAAAATATTGTTAAAAATTGAGGTCTTAAGAAAGTATCAAGATATTTCATCCGTTTCAAAATTGCCACTTGATGATGTTATGAATTCTGGAGCTTCTACTCTTATTGACTCAATATTGATCAGAGAAGCTGATAGAAATTTCATAGGTGTACCTTTGATGATGTCACAGGAAGAAGGGGAAGAAGAAAGAATAGAAGGGGGATACGTACATACTATAGAACCTGGACTTTATCACTGGGTTTGTGTGCTGGATTTTAAGTCCATGTATCCCTCAATCATAATTAAATATAATATATGTTTCACCACATTGAGCAAGGATGGTACGATTGTAAGTCCATCAGGAGCTAAATTTTTGCCAAAGGAAATAAAAGAAGGTTTGATACCCAAAATACTTAAAAATTTGATGAACCAAAGGGATGAAATAAAGGAAAAAATGAAGAGATCTGAAGGAGAGATAAAAGAGTATTATAATGGCCTACAGCAAGCCATTAAAATACTTATGAATTCATTTTATGGTGTTTTTGCTTCATCCTTTTATAGATTTACAAATAAGGAAATTGGGTCAAGTATTACTTCATTCGGTAGGGAAACTGTAAAAAGTGTTATTAAAGATCTTGAGGAGAGAGGAATAAGGGTAGTATATGGTGATACTGACAGTGTTTTTTTCATATCACCAAAACAAAACATAGAAGAAACAGTGAAATTTGGTGAGAAAATTGCAGAAGAAATATCAAAAAAAGAAAATTTAATATTTGAATTTGAACAAGTTCTCGAACCATTCTTTTCCCATGGAGCAAAGAAAAGATATGTAGGTAAAGTTGTATATCCACCAAATGAGGCTGGCACAATTGTGGTAAGGGGTTATGAAACAAGAAGAACGGATAGCTTTGATTTACAAAGTGAAATACTAATGGAAATATTTCAGTTAATTTTAGATGGAAAGTTGGATGAAGCAAAAAGGAGATCAAAGGAAATAATAGAGCAAGTAAAAAAAGGACAAGTACCATTGGAAAAATTGGTTATTTCAAGAACTGTAAGAGATATTAAACAATATAAGAACCCTGATTCAATGCCTAATGTTCAAGCAGCTAGAAAACTTCAGGAAATTGGTTATGAATTTGTTCCTGGTATGAAGGTCTCATGGATTGTTACAAATGATAGAAAAAGTCCTCAGGAAGTTGAACCATATATAAATGGTAGACCATTCAATAAAAAACCTGATTATGAATATTATGCAAGAAGAATTGCAGAGACATTATCAAGGATCACAGAGGTTTTCGAACTTGATCAAAATGCTTTGATTTCAGGCAAGAGACAAACAACACTTTTCGAAAATGAAAAGAAAAAGAAAAAAGGGACACTGGAAGACTTTTTGTAAATATTTTTATAATTTTATTTTATATATTTTTGAAAAAAATTTTTACTTTTTAAATTAATTTAAATTCGTTAAAAAATGAAAAATTTGAAATTTATATTGTCATTTTACATCTTGTGGAAATAGATTATATTTTGGTTTTAATTTTATCACTTATTATTTCAGGTAATAATAGTTCATTAATCTTAGGACCACTTAGATCTTCAGGTATAATGAGAGGTTTTTTCGCGTCAATATTTGTTGCATCTTTCATATCATTGGGTTTTATACTTGAAGGAGAAAAAATGCTCATTTCAATTTCAATTATTACTTTTGGCAATATTGTACCACTTTATATTTTGGTTTCAACACTTATAATTTTCATTCTTTTCTCTATATTTTCTGTTCCACTATCAGCAGGTATGGTTTTTTCAGGTGCCTTAATGGGTTTTGCATTATATTATAAAACTTTAAATGTTTTTATATGGATCATATTCCTTTCCTGGATTGTATCATTTTTAATTTCAATACTAATAAGTTATTATATTTATAAAAAATTTTCAAAAAGAAGAAGAAATATTTTAAATTCCAAATATTCAATCATATTTTTCATTTTCTCCAGTGCAATGCTATCCTATTCCTTGGGTGCAAACACATTTGGCTTTTTATACGCTATAGACAGGGGGTTTAGCTCATTCATTGCCATAATTTTAGGTGTTTTTATTGGTACAATTTTTTTTAATTATATCACTTATTCAACTGTAAAAAAATCAATCGTTCGTTTAACAAGAGAAAGAGCAATCGTCACAAATTTTTCATCTTTTTTTGTTCTTGAAAGTTTTACACAATTTCACTTACCTGTTTCAATTACACAAAATGTTATTGGATCGCTTGTTGGTACTGGAATTTCAAAGGGTTATAATGAATTGAATTTGAGAAAAGTAAATCAACTTATATTTTCCTGGGCTGTTACACCATTAATTTCCGCTATTTTTGTTATGGTAATGATAAGGATTTCATTAATATTATAATATCAGATGTATCTTCTGCCTCATCACTAATTTCATCTATTCTATGAACTATATTTTCAATCTGTAATATTGTAAAAAAATCCAAATCTTTCTCAATTTTATGTAATTCCTTTAAAATTTTTAACTTGATTTCATCTATTTTATTTTCCAATTCTTCCACCTCATTACATATTGTTATTAGATCTTCAGAATTACTAAAAAGTTTTTCAATTGAATAATTAAGTTTATCAATGGATTTAACAGTCATATCCACATAGTCCTTAAATTCAGAATCTTTTAAAAAATTAACACCTCGTAGGGGCAGCATTCTTTCATTCATTGCCCTTATTGATTGATTTATTTTATTTATTACCTTATCCAATTTTTCAGAAAGAGATATGAATAAAAATCTATCCTCTGGGAAAAGTAGGCCTTCAACAAGCATCTTCTCATTTTCTTTTTTAATTGATTTTTCCCTATTTACAATTTCCTTTATTTTTCTTTCAATATTTTCAAGGGAAGAATAATCGAGATTCATTAAAGCATTAAAAGCATCAGGAAGTATTTTTGATGCATCAATCAAATTTTTTGATTGTTCTAAATAATTTTCAATTACTTTTCTCTCATCCTTTTTTCTAAATATATGCATGTTTTATGAATATGTTTGAATAATTAAAATTTTTTCCAGCAATTTTTAAATATATCATTTAAATTAAATTAATTATGGAATACGAAAGAGGGGTTTCCACAATAGTATCTGAAATTCTTATAATATCAATAACATTTATTCTTACTATAATTATATTAAATTATGGATTTCAAAACTTAAATGGCATTCAATCTGGGAATATATATCTAAATGGTACATATAAAATTAATGGTAATAATATTACCATTGAAATTACCTATGGAACTTTACCTATACCATTCTATATCCTAATTTTAAATAATGGTAATATTTCTAAAATATTAATTAATAATATGAAAAATAATGTATATAATGTAACCTTAGGAACTCAAAATATATATGTTAAATTAAATAATTATGTGAATAGTGATAAACTTACTGCGGGAGATACAATAGTAATAGGTGGTATACCTGAGAATAATATTAAAGGTACCACATTTATGATCATCTATGAAAATAGGGTTGTAATGCAAATAAACATTTAATCGTTCGAAAATTTCAATAATATTAAAATATTAGGGTGTAATATTAGAAAAAATAAAGGTGATATTCTTCATGGCAAATTTTAGGATAGTTATTTCGGATCCAAAAACTGGAAAAAGTGTTCAGAGAGAAGTTACTGATAAATCCGCAGATTCCTTGATTGGTAAAAAGATTGGTGAAATATTTGAAGGCTCAATGATTGGATTGGATGGTTATAAGTTAAAGATAACAGGGGGCACAGATAAAGATGGCTTTCCAATGTCTCCAAAAATACAAGGTGGAATAAGAAAGGCGGTTTTACTTTCTTCCGGTTTTGGATTTCATCCAAAGAAAAAGGGTATGAGAAAGAAAAAGATGTTGAGAGGTAATACAATTACTGGTGAAACAGTTCAGATTAACACTGTAATTGTAGAATATGGAGAAAAACCTTTAATTGAAGAGAAGAAGGAAGAAGGTCAACCATGATCGAAATGCCCAAACAACCAGAGGTAAACATTGGAATGGTGGGACATGTTGATCATGGGAAGACAACATTAACAAAGGCTTTAACAGGAACATGGACTGATACCTATAGTGAAGAGATAAAAAGGGGAGTTTCAATAAAACTTGGTTATGCAGATGCAGCGTTCTATGTTTGTGAAGAAAATGGTGAAAAAAGATACGTTTCATCAGCAAATCTAAAATGTGGTGGTAAACTTATTCTTGAAAGAGTTGTTTCATTTGTTGATTCTCCTGGCCACGAAACATTGATGGCCACCATGCTCTCTGGTGCTGCAATAATGAATGGTGCTCTACTCATTGTTGCAGCCAATCAGAAATGTCCCCAACCTCAAACAAGAGAACATTTAAAAGCCCTTGAAATTGTTGGTGTGAATCAAATAGTGATAGTACAAAATAAAATAGATCTTGTGACAGATGACAGGGCAAGGGAAAATTATTCTGAAATAAAGGAATTTATAAAGGGCACTATAGCAGAAAATGCACCAATAATTCCCGTAAGTGCGCATCATGACACAAACATAGATGTTTTGATAGAAGCAATAGAGAAAATAATAAAAACACCTCAATTTGATGAATCAAAGCCACCAAGAATGTATATTGCAAGATCATTTGATGTAAATAAACCGGGAACACCTCCAGATAAGCTTCAAGGAGGTGTGATTGGTGGTTCACTTATTCAAGGGAAATTTAGGATAGGGGATGAAATAGAAATTTCACCCGGTTTCCAGGTAACAAAAAATAGAAAGATTGTTTGGGAACCGATCTATGCTGAAGTAATATCACTTTATTCCGGTGGAAAAAGCTGGGAAGAGGTAAGACCAGGAGGACTTATTGCAATAGGTACAAAATTGGATCCAGCATTGACAAAAGGGGATGGATTAATTGGAAGAATGGCAGGAAAACCTGGAACACTTCCTGAATTGCTTCTTGACTTAACAATTGATGTTCATTTACTTGAGTATGTTGTAGGTCATATTGAAGAATTAAAGGTAGAAAAAATTAGAACTGGCGAAGCCTTGATGCTAAGTGTGGGTACTACTACAACTGTCGGTAATGTAAAGAGTGCTAGATCAGATTCAATTGATATAAATCTTAAATATCCAGTAATTGCAGAAAAGAATCAAAGGGTGGCTATAGGAAGAAAAATTCAAAACAGATGGAGACTAATTGGTTATGGAATAATTAAATAGAATCTATTTTTAACTGTGTTTTTTTACTTGAAACATATTTCTGAAGGTTATATCCATCTATTATCATCTGCATAAAAATATTCTTTATTTCCTCAGGATATTCCTTTTTTGGAATATAAGCCGGCATATTTTTACTAATATGTATTCCTAAGGATTCCATTATTTCAAGTGAAATTTTTCTTTCCTCCCCATAAACTTTTTCCGCAAATTCTGGCTTTCCCGCTCCACATTTATCAATTTCCCATTTTAGTATAGGTCTTTTAAAAAGATTGAATAAAATATAAACACAAACATCACCAGATTCAGGATGATCAGCTAAAAATCCTCCAATTAAATCGTATATATTTTTCTCTTCAACGGAATTTACACTATATATTTTTGATGGTTGTATCTCCTTCTCCCTTAATATGTTTAAATCCCTTAGAGCCATCAGGTATCCTGTTAGGGTAAGTCTATGTATTTTCATTCCCTGTGCTTCTAGCAGTTTTGATATTGATGATATACTCTTCTCATCTTGATTTAGTATTTCTATGATTTTTTCCTTCAGATTTTTGTATATTTCTTTCTGATTCATTATGACACCTGATGAAAAAGATATTGGTATAATTAGTAATTAAATTTTTGTTTTTTAAAATACAAAAATTTATAAACATAATTTCGTAATATGGTAATGTGATCTATTATGCCTAAAATACAAGAAACAAGTAAAGAAACACAGGAAACTAAGGCAACTCCTCAAATGCCTGAGCAATACTATGGACCTCAGAGAAGGGGATTGATGGAGATCATTTTTAATATTGATGTGGCACTGTTTTTTATTCTAATATTCCTTCTATTACTCTGGATAGGTATTATCTTTGGACTTGCTGGAGGAATCCTATATTACCAAATTGGTAAGATTTTGTATTCACTGGGTGGAATTTTTCTCTTCTTCTTTATACTTGGAATTTCGATTCTTAACAATAGCCTTCATACAAATATTAGAATATCTCTGATTGCCCTTGCAATAGTATTATTTGTTGTCACACTTTACTTCCCATAA
>JAVZSA010000015.1:0-24970 GCA_038880255.1 Thermoplasmata archaeon | reverse complement strand
TTTTCAGTATGCTATCAGCAATTGATTATTATAGGATTGAAGGAATTAAAGGAATGTTTGTAAAATACAAAATAAAAAATTTTTATGAAGAATTAGCAAATGATATTAGCGAGATATTTTATATGCTTCAATAAATAGGAAATATGATAGAAATAAGTAAAAATACAGCCAGGAAAATATAAGGGGATCTAAACAAAAAAAGAAGAACTTAAGAAAAAAGTAGGTAAAACAAGAAATCAGGATATAAGTTATTGGCAGGATGTAAAAATTATTGTATGAAATGAGTAAGACAAATTTTTAGTAATGAAAGTAAATATAGAGAAATATTGTTCATGATGAAAGAATTGGCTTATTGTTAAAAAATATTAGAGGTTTTGAATATATTAAATAATTTAATTAGCATTATATAAAAAGACAGATAAAAAGAAAGCATTATTTTAAATGAAAATTATAAATATATCTAATATACAAATATTTAATCTAAATAAAAAATAAAGAATTAATAGTAGAAAATTTAAATAATGAAAATTATTACAATCTTTTATGAGAAAAATATTGATGATACCTGGACCAATAGAGTATGAACCAAATGTTTTAAATGCTCTTTCAATGCCTACAATTGCACATACATCGAAGGAGTTTCTGAAAATATTTAAAGAAACCTTAGAAAAGGTAATGAAGGTTTTTGATGCAAAAGAAGGTCTACCATTTACACTTTCTGGTTCTGGAACTTTAGCAATGGAAATAGGAAGTGTAAACTTTATAAAGAGAGATTCCAAAGTGCTTGTTGTTAACACAGGATATTTTGGAGATAGATATGTAGATCTTTTTGGAAGATTTACAAAAAATCTGGATGTTTATAAGCCACCATTAGGTGATGCTGCAGATCCGAAAATTGTATATGAAAAGGTAAGTACAAATAATTATGATCTTGTTACAGTCACTCATGTAGATACTAGTACAGGTGTTAGAAATAATATAAAGGAAATAGCTAAACATTTCAAGAACCTTGATACAGTCCTTGTAGTGGATGGAGTATGTTCGATAGGTGGAGAAGAGTTTCACATGGATTGGGGTGTAGATGTGGCATTTACAGCAAGTCAAAAAGCTCTTGGTGCTCCTCCGGGACTTGCGGTGGGTGTAGTTGGTCCAAAGGCTTTATCGGTTATGGAAAAAGTACCACCACTTTCATTTTTCTCAGATTTAAGGAAATGGCAAAATGTATTTAGAAATATGCTGGAACTTAAACCTGGTTATTTTGGAACACCAAATGTAAATCTTATTACTGCTCTTAATGTTAGTCTTACGGACATAATCAACGAAGGAATGGAAAGAAGAATAAAAAGACATGAAATAATAGGTGAGAGTTTTAGAGCTGCAATAAATGCTCTCGAACTTAAAATGATACCAAATGGTTCATATGCTAATACACTCTCCGTTCAGTATTTACCTGAAAATGTTAAACAAGCACAATTCCTACAAGATGCAGAAAGATATGGAGTAGTATTTGCCGGTGGCCTTATACCAGAAATTAAAGAAAAATATTTCAGAATAGGTCATATGGGTGGTGTAAGTTCTTCTGAAGTAATGATTTCAGTGGGTGCTATTGAAAGGTCTTTAAAGAAAAATGGTTTCAATGTAAAACTTGGTACTGGATTATCTGCTGCTCAAGAAGTTTTAGCAAAATACGACTTTGGAATGCCCATCTAAACTATTTTTTTTTATTTATGAAAATAATTGTTATAACAGTAATTGTAGCAATTCTTTTGTTGCCTACATATTCAATAAATGCTACCCAGGAAAATTTACCACCTTGGTTCTTTAAAAATGCATATTTGAATTATACAGATGTGTATTTTGAAAATTCATCATCTCAAAGAATTGTAAATATTTCTTATAAAATTATTAGTATTAACGGAATAAATTTTAGCTACCAAGTAATTCCTGGAAACTTAAGAGAAACAAATTACACAGTCAATGCAGATTTAAACCATGTTAATGGTTTTCCGGCATTAAATTTTACAGATTTACAAATGTTGAATAAGGGAAATGCATCCTTTTTGAATTTTATACATTTACCTTGGACTCATATTTATATAACAGTAAAAACAGGAATTATGGCATATACTGGTGAAGGTATAATATCTTCAGATATGGTAATAGTAAAAATAAATTCAACAATATTGAATAAAGTTATTACAATATATACCAATTATTCAACATATTCGGGAGTTTTACTTAATCAAAAAATTAAGAAAGAAAATACAACAAATTATGTTAGAAATCTAATTTCTACAAATATACCCCTTGGAATTTTAACTTGGCCACAAATAATAGCAGAAGCCTTTGGATTTATTTTAATTGTCATTATAGCAATCTATTTCATAAGGAGATATAGAAGAACAATTCATTGAGATATTTCTAAGGCATCGTAAACCTCAGCTAATCCAAGTCTAGATAAATTTGACAAACAGATTGGACACCATACGAGTACCTTTCTTTTTCCTGTTGAGAGAAGTTCTTCAATTCTCGTTTTTGCTATTTCTGTTGCAAGTCTAGGTGAAATGAGTTCTATTGGTCCACCACAACACCCAGTTTCTTTTCCTGAATGCTGTGGTTTTGTAGCATCATTGATAAGACTAATATTGAGATATCTATTAAGATAACAGGACTCATGGTCAACAAAATCTTTCAAATTATTTGGTTTAATAAATTCAGAATAATGGTGTATTTGAGAATTAAAACCACTATCAATTCTTTTGTACAATACCTTTAGTGCATAAGTAGTATGAGGATCCAATGTAACTAGGTTTTTATTTCCTATTATTGAAATCATTTTTTTCGCATATTCATCAAAATATTTACTCCCCATCTCATAAAAAATTATTCCTGAATAATAATCTATTGAGAAATCATAACCAATATCAATATATTTTTTTAAATTTTTATAGGCATTAACAACAATTTTAAAATATTTTTCTTTTTCCTTTGGTTTAACAATATTCCATATTATTCCTTTAATAACAGGATAAATTTTAAAGAATTTTTCCTCAATGAGTTCAAAGCGTTCAACTATATCTCTTAAAGCTTCAAGGTAGGGAGTTATTTGATATAATTGTCCAGTAAAAAGTAAATATTCATGATCCAAAGAATCTTCAATCAGTCTAATTCTTTTTATTCCGAGAGGCATAAGAGTTTTTAACGAATCTTTTGCAATGTAATCGATAAAATCTCCAATATCCATTGTGTCATAATATTATAATAGATTAAATAAATTTTTTTAAAAAATCAATAAAAAAATATTATATGGGGAAAACATTTGAGGAAATTATGCAAAAAATAAAGGAATTAATGAATGAAAATTTAGTTGAATCCAAGGTAACTACTAGAGGCTGGGTATATAGATGGAGAGAAAGTGGAAAAATTCTTTTTATTATAGTAAGGGATTCAACAGGAATAATTCAAGTTACAGTTTCAAAGGATGAAGTAAGCGATGAAGATTTTAAAAATGCAAAATCTTCAAATATAGAAAGTTCAGTGATTGTTGAAGGTATATTGAGAAGAGATGAAAGAGCACCCGGCGGTTATGAAATTTTAGCCAAAAAATTTATACTTGTAGGCCCAAGTTTGAACTTTCCAATTACAAAGGATAAAAGTGATGAATTTTTGCTGGATATGAGACATTTATGGCTCAGATCAAGAGAGATGACAGCAATTCTTAAGATAAGATCTACAATTTTCGAATCTCTTCATGAATTTTTTAGGAATGAAGGTTACTATGAAGTTCAGGCACCTATGTTTGTAAGTTCCTCAGTTGAAGGTGGATCTACATTATTTGAAGTACCATACTTTGGAAGAAAGGCTTACCTAACTCAAAGTTCACAATTTTATCTAGAGACATTTATATTTTCATTAGAAAATGTTTATACTATAGCACCCAGTTTTAGAGCAGAGAAATCAAGGACCAGGAGGCATTTGACTGAATTTTGGCACTGTGAAGCTGAGGCTGCATGGTTAGGAAATGATGAAATGATGAAAATTGAAGAAAAGATGATAATGCATATTATTGAAAGGGTGCTTAATAAAAATAAAGAAGAATTAAAATTTTTAAAAAGAGATATTTCAAAGTTAGAATCCTTATCATTACCATTTGATAGAATGGAATATGCTGATGTAATAAAATTGGGAAAAGATGTGGGTTTGGATATAGATTACGGTTCAGATTTGGGGGCAGATGAGGAATATGCAATAACACAAAAGTTTCAAAAACCTACATTTATAGTACATTTTCCAAAAGAAATAAAACCATTTTATCATAGACCAGATCCAAAAAATCCAAAAGTTGTACTTAACCATGATTTATTGGCCCCAGAAGGCTATGGAGAAATAATTGGTGGTGGTGAAAGAATATGGGAATTGAATATCCTTTTGGAAAGAATAAAAGAAGAAAGACTAAATCCTGATGATTATTCATGGTATATTGATCTTAGAAAATATGGTTCTGTTCCTCATTCTGGTTTTGGGTTAGGAATAGATAGACTTGTTTGGTGGATAGGTGGTCTTGAACACATAAAATATGCTGTGCCTTATCCGAGAAATGTAAGGAGGTTATTACCATGAGAGAATATGCAATCAAGAAAAACCATAGAATTGATGAGAAAAAATTGGAGGAACTTATGATTACAATATTTGGGAATTTTAAAAAAGAGGGAAATTTTATTATATCTTCCTATGGATCGCTAGAATTCATAAAAGTAAAATATGAAAAAAATAAATTAATTGTGGAAACAAAATCAAATGATAAGAAAGAATTTTACAAAGAGACAATATCTAAATATAATCTTTTTATTGAGAAAGCAACGGGATATACTGCAGCAGAAAGGAAAAAAATGTTAACTAAGGTTTAGCCCGAGTGGGGTAACTTGGATTATCCTGGAGGCCTGCGGAGCCTCAGATCCGGGTTCAAATCCCGGCTCGGGCATAAATTAAGCTTTTGCAATTCCTAATAATGTTATTATACCAAGAACCAATATTATACCACCAAGTAAAAATCTTAGTATTTGCTCGTTTGAAATTTTTGTAATGTATGGGCCTATAAATGATGATATAGCTCCAGAAATACCCATTGCGATTAAAATATAAATAGGTGGTAATCCATTCAAAATTGTCCATGTTATAAAACCTGTGATGCAAATAATAGCAACAGATGAAAGTGTAACTCCTACCGTACTTTTACCATTAATTCCTATGATTTTTTGTCCGCCTGTTACTACTGGGCCAAATCCACCACCAGTTAAGCCTTTGTTAAATGCACTTATTATGCCTATAATAGAAGCTTTCCACCAAGTGAATTTTGCTTTTAAATTTAGCAGAACAAGGATACCTATTACTGTTACCATTATGCCAATATAATATCTAATATATATTGAGGAAATAGTTGCACCAATAACACTTGCCAAAATAACACTTATAAGACCTGAAACTGAAAATACGTAAAATCTTTTTGCATCATGTGTTTTAAATGTTTTAAAATTTACATTGTTTAATTTATGATGCATAAATGTAGCAATTGAGGCAACAATAAATTGGGAAAAAAGTATTGATGGTACAACAACCTTCGGTCCTAAATTAAGAAACAAAAGTAAAGGGGTTCCTATAGTGCCATATCCTTGACCAAATGAACTGTCTAAAATACCTAACATAAATGTTATAACGGATAATTCTAAAAGAAAATATATATCCATTTTTGAATACATTATTTATTGGATAATATTAAATTTTCTGGTGAAAAATTTAAATAAAACAATGCTATTACTACTTTTAGTGGTAATTACCACTTGAGGTGATAAAATGACAGACCCTTTAGTAATGGGGAAAGCAATAGTACCTTTAATGTTTGCAGGAGCTTTCGTTCTTACAGCATTTGGAGCATTACATCTAAATCCTGAAAGAACTAGAATTTCAGCTGTAGCTACAGGAATTGTTGCGTTTATTGGTGGCGTATTTTTTATCATAAATGTTGTGATGTTTCAGGCACTTTCTTTGCTAGGACCAATTTCTAACTATGTGGCGGGCCTTGCTACGATGTACGGGCTATTTTTTATGATGGTAGGATTGATGCAAATTTTAGGCGTAAAACCTAATGTTATGGCCCCTATTGCAATACTTGTTGGTTGGATTACACTTGCATATGGTATTTTTTGGATATATGGATTTCCTAATTACGATTTGGGTACCTGGTACTATCATTTCAGCATAGCTTTTGTTTGGTTTGTAACAATGAATATGGCTGGGTTTTTCTTAGCTGGAAAATTACCGGAAAAATATGTTGGTGTAATGTGCTTGTTCGCAGCTCTTTATACTTTTGCAATACCAGGATTTTTATGGGCATTAGGTCCTGGGGCTCAAGGACCATTCTGAGGTGATAAAAATGGATGCAGCAACTGCAGGAATGATTGGCGTAATTGTTATAGTTATTGGATTTGGATTATCCTGTCTAGCGATTTATTTTCTGCTAAAAAATAAGAACATTGATGCAACTAATGAAACTAGTATTTTCAAATTTTCTAAAAAACAATAATTTTTTTTTATTTTTTTCCAAAAAAAGTAAATAAATGTTATTATTCTATAATTAATTATGAAATCAAAGAACATTAAAGAAGACGAATTTATAATTTATCTATATACATTTGGTCTAAATAATTATGAAGCAAAAGTATACGAAACTCTGTTAAGATTAGGTGAATCAACAGCCTGGCAGATAGCACTTTCAAGTAATGTACCTCAGGCTAAAATTTATGAAGTACTTTCATCATTAGAAAATAAAGGTTTTGTCCAGAGATCAGTTGGCAAACCATTAAAATTTAGGCCAATAAATCCTGATATTTCGTTGATGCAATACATTGAAAAATATAAGAAAGAAACCATGCAAAAAATGGAAATGATGGAAAAGGCATACAATGAAGTTAAAGAAAAATTCAAATTTAAAGGGAATGAATCAATTTCATTTATATGGACAATAAAAGGTAAAGATATGGTACTTGCTAAGGCAAAAGAAATGATAAATAATGCAAAAAATGAAATATTGATTGCTGGGCATAGACCATTAAGATCATTAAACTGTATGGATACTTTAGGGAATATTTCATTAAATAAAAATATAAAAATAAAGGTGTTGGGAAATTTCTCGCAGGATTGTATAGATTTTATGAAAATGGCAAATATTGAATATAAAATCACAGAATCATTTTATGAATATATGATTATAGTAGACGAAAAAGAATTATTGTTAGCGATTACTCAACCTGATGGGCAATTATATGGTATAGACGTAATTGCTAAGGAATGTATTCTTGCCAATAAAAACCATTTTGAAATCCTTTGGGAAAAGAATTAGTAATTAATTTATAAATCTTAATTTTTTAAAATAAATATTTAGTTTTTTATTAATAAATTTAAAATTTTGAAATTACTTTAATTTTTTAAATTGAGGATATCAAAAAATTTTTATATTTTCAATTAATTACTACATTTAGTGGTAAAGAGGTGATAAAATGGGAGAAGAAAGGTTTGTTGAAGTAAAATTGAATGATGGAAGTATAAAGAGGATACCGGTTGATGAGGATGGTTTTATTAAGGATCCTAAGGATTGGTGTCCTGAATTTGTTATGGCGATAGCAAAGGAGGAAGGTATTGAAAGTCTAACGGAAGAACATTGGAAAGTACTAAATTATCTGAGAAATTATTATATGGAATATGATAGCTGCCCACCTATTAGAATGCTAGTAAAAAATACAGGTTTTGATTTGAAAAAAATTTATGAATTATTTCCCACAGGCCCCGCTAAGGGTGCATGTAGATTGGCTGGTGCTCCTAAACCTACGGGGTGTGTTTAAATGATATATGCTGTTTGTCCAAATTGTGGCTATGCAATAGATGTATTTAAAGAAGAAGAATTAAAGTCTCCGATAAGAGAAAAAAGGCTAAAATATTTATTAAGTAGAGATCAGGTATGTCCAAATTGCATTACAACAATTGGAAAATGTAAGAGAATTGATGCCAATGAAAGTGAAATACCAATACTTAATGTTGAGATAAGTGAAAATGAGAGGGAAAATCTATTAAAATTTGCAAAAGAACGTGGTTATGTTATTATTACTGAATATACAGTCAAAGATTTTAGAGGTGAAAAATAATGGCAGATCCAGAAGAAGTTGTTAAAGGTTTAGAAATTTTAAAAGAATTAAAAAAAGGTCCCTGGCCAAGTTATATCAAAGAAACAGAAAAAACAAGGTATCCACTTAAACTTTATGCAGCATCACTTTATTTAAAAAGAGACCTTTGGACCACTGGAGGGTATGTTTCTGTTCCTGGTGTGCCAACCGGTATATTAATGAGAGTAACAAGTCGACCAGATATAGGTGAAAGTGCAAATGTTGTAAGAATATATCTCCCATCCGGAAATTTTGTTACTAGCAAAATGCTAAGAAATTTAGCTGATTTTGCTGATAAGTATGGTGTATCTATGATTCATGCAATTACAACAAGTGAGGATTTTGAAATCCCTGGAATTCCTAAAGAAAAAATAAGGGATTTTGTTACTGAATTTAGGTCTTCTGGTATGGAAGTGGGTTCTACTGGGGATGCATTTAGAAATACCACTACATGTGTAGGACCTGCACTCTGTGAATATGCACGTTTTGATGCTCCAAAGTTTAGGGACGATTTTTATGAAAGATTTGGCGACTATGCAAAATACCCCACATTTCCTCATAAAATGAAGGTAAAGGTATCTGGATGCCCGTTAGATTGTGCAAGATCCACTCAAAAAGGTGATATATCTGTAGTTGGAAGTTGGGAAGGTTCTCCAAAAATAGTTCAAGATAAAATTAAATCATTAACTGAAGATGAAAAGAAAAAGATAGAAACAGGATGCCCAACAGGTGCCATAAGGATAATTGATGATAAAATAGAATTTGATGAATCATTATGCATACAGTGTATGAAGTGTGTGGTAAATTCAAAGGGTGCTATATTACCCGGGGATAAAAGGAATATTTTGGTTTACGTTGGTGGTAAATTGAGAGGCAAGAAAGGTCCATTTACAGCTAAATTGCTTGGAAAATTTCACAGTTTCGAAGAAGTATTTGAATTGATTGAAAAAATAGTAAATGTATATGTTGAAAATGCCGCTAGAAAGGAAAGATTGGGCGATATGATTTTTAGAATAGGTATGAAGAATTTTATTAATGCCATAGGATTAAAGGGAGAATCATACAATGTTAAAGATCTTAGGAACAACATATTTTATAAAGTGAGCGAAGAAGATAAGACAAAAATGTTGGATGAATTGAATAAATCTGTAGGAGGTGAATAAGAATGGAAGGTCCTCCTAGACCTTATGTGGAATATTTGCCAAGTATTTTAAAAGAAAATATAGGGAAATGGAAAGAACATAGAATTGTAGAACCAGGTATAATAGAACATATATCAAATAATAACAAAATATACACAATAAGGGCCTCTTCAACATCTAATGCTAGATATAGTACAGAAACAATCAGAAAGTTTGCTGAAATTGCTGATAAATATTTTGATGGATATATGAGATTTACTGGAGCTTTTAATCCTGAATTTTTTGCAAAGACTTTAGAGGATGCTAAAAAATTAAAAAAAGAACTTGAAGATCTTGGGTTTCCAGTTGGTGGATGGGGTAATCATTTATGGAATATAACAAGTTGTGCAGGCTATTTCCATTGCGCACTAGCTGCTACAGATGCACCATCCATTGCAAAAAGTGTAGGTGATGCAATATTTAAATATTTCAATGAAGAAGAACTGCCATCAAAGTTAACAGTGGCAGTTTCAGGATGCCCTAGTGCTTGTGGAGGGGCATTTCTTGCTGATATAAGTATTGTGGGAATACATACAGAAATTCCAATAGTCACTGAAAATGTGAAATCTTGCGATTTAATGGGAACTGCTATGATATGTCCAGTTGGTGCAATACAGCTTAAACAAGCGGAAAAAACGATTGAAATAAGAGAAAATTTATGTATAGGATGTGGACTTTGTGTTGGAGCTTGCAGTGGTATAATTTTTAGAACACCAGAAAAGACAGATGGTCATGCAATAATTGTAGGAGGAAAATCATCTTCATTACCTCCTGGTACACAAATAGGTAGGGTAGTAATACCATTTTTACCCAATGATCCTCCTAGATATAATTTAACAGTAAAATTAGTATTAAAAATTATAGAAACATGGAAAAAGGAGGCAAAAGAAGGTGAGAGAATAATAGCATGGATTGATAGAATAGGCTGGGAAAAATTCTTTGAGAAAGCAGGATTACCATTTTATTCACAATGCATGGACGATCTTGATTTAAGATCACTAATGTTATTAAGGGAGGGGGGTGGAAAATGAATTTCAAAGAATTAGCTGAAAGGAAAGGGGTTATTGGTGCGGGTATATTTGATACTAATGGAAAATTGATCAAATATTACACGAAATCACTTTCACCTGAACAGGCGGATTCGACAGCATTACTTTGTGGTGTAATTTATACACTTTTAAATTCAATTGGATCATTGTATTCTAGATTTTGCGGAATAAAATTTCAACCTATCATAAAAATAACAATTGAATCCTTAGATTTTTCATTAACAATAAAATGCTTGGATAAAGGATGTATTGGAATAATTTACAATATGAATGAAATAAAAGTACAAGAGATAGAAGAAATTGCTGAAAGGATGGTAGAGAGTATTGAATGAAATTTCAATAATATTTATTATATATTTTTATATATCAATCATTATCTTTTTATTTGGAATTATTTATATTGTTGTGAAATGGATATTTTCAAGAAAAGGAATAACAGGAACTTATCTTGGTTTTCCCTATCTCTTTACATATCCCGGACAAGAAAATATAATTGATGCTTTAAAAAATATATTAAAAAGAATATTTCTTTTTCCAACAATGAAATATGATAGAACAATGAGATATTTTTCATTAATGTTCCATTACTCTCTTGCCATAATAATATTGGCACATTTCGATCTATTCCTAGAACCCTATTTAGTTTCTGCGGGTGTATCTCAAATAACAATTGAAACAATCTCATTTTATGTTGGAAATATTCTTGGAGCAATATTCATTATATCCGGTCTATATCTTTTATTAAGGAGACTTTTAAACCAATATCTAAGAAAAATAAGTAATATTGACGACTATTTTTCAATATTACTTCTTCTTTCATTCGGTTTTTCAGGAATGCTAATTAGGTTCCTTTTACCATCTTCCTTTGCATATAATCAAGTAAGCCAATTTATCTTATCCCTATTTATATTAAAGCCAATTTCAATACCATTTCAGCCTATTTTTCTTGTTCATTTTACACTTGCTTGTACATTGGTTATTTATATACCATTGAGCAAGCTTATACATCCTTTCTCATTTTTTACAAATCCTACTCTTTACACAACATTCCATGAGAGGTGAAATGATGAAGTATAATATTAGAGATATAATTTTAGAATCACCAAGCGGTAAAGGTGAAGAATGGTTAGAGAAACAAAAGGGTATAGAATGGTCATACAAAATAAATGAAAGGTTAGCAAGTGTCGAACAAATGGAAAAAATATTTTTGACAAAAAAAGGGGATAGCAAATATTTTTTGGAAAATTTTTTAAATTTGGGAAAAAGTAAACCTTTAATAAATTTTATGGAATCCTGTACCCATTGTGGAATTTGCATAGATAAATGCCATATGTTTATATCAACAGGAGATGTAAATAATTCACCAGTAGGCAGAGCTGAACTTGTTCGAAAAATTTATAAACACCCAAAGGAAACTAATGTTGATATTTCGAAGATTTATTCCTATTATTATCAATGTACTGAATGCAGGAGATGCGCTGTTTTTTGTCCTAATGGCATTGATCAATCTGAGATAACAAGAAATGTAAGGGAAATATTAACATCTATGGGATTAATGCCAGAATACCTTGCGACAACACTGGCACAGGTATATAGAGTAGGAAATAATTTAGGTTTAAATGAAAAGTCAATCGCCAATGTTGCTGCTTTCCTTGAAGATGACCTTAAGGAAGAAACAGGAAAAGAAATAAAAATACCTTTAAATTCAAAGGCGGATTTTCTATTGATACCCTCTTCTACAGACCTTTTTGTTAATACTGATACAATGAAGGGTTATGCAAAGGTTTTAAATACTTTAGGGAAAAGTTGGACCATTTCATCTAGAACGACAGAAGCTGCGAATTTTGGGTTATTTGCAAGTGAAAAATATTTGAGGGATTTTGGTGATGCTGTCGTAAAAGAAGCAGTTTCACTTGGGGTAAAAACTGTATTATGGGGTGAATGTGGACATGGATGGCGTTCAGCCAACAATTATGTTAGGTATGAACTAGCTAAAAAAGGTATAAATTTAATGCATATTCATCAATTTACATGGAAAGCAATGGAAAGAAACACAATAAAGGTAGATAAGAATAAAAATGATGATTTGTACACTTATCATGATCCATGTAATTATGCCAGAGGAGGTAATTTAGTAAATGAACCTAGACAAATATTGAAAAATGTCGTTCGTGAAGTGGTGGAGGCGAAATTTACAAAAGAAGAAACATTCTGTTGTGGTGCTGGAGCAGGTCTTTTGGCAGATGAAAAAGAATGGAATGAATTTAGAGCATGGGCAGGATGGCCAGCAGTCTATTTTTCTTGGAAAACAAATGCTCATTACATGGTTTCACCCTGTGCTATAGATAAGGCACAGTTTCCATTTGTTATTTCATTTCATAAAGTTCCCCTTTTACATAAGGGACTTATGGATTTAGTGAGTAACGCCATAGAAATATGATGGTGATGCATGTATGATAAATGTTTTGATTGTTGGTGGTGGCGCTGCGGGCGTAATACTCGCAAATTCACTTGCAGGATTAGATTATAATATTACATTAATAGATAAAAGTGAATATCATTTTTACCAACCTTGGTATCTGTATATTGCCTTTAAAGGGTCAAAAAGAAAGATATGGAAAGAAATAAAAACACTTCTTAAGCCTGGAATCAATTTTATAAAGGATGAAGTAAGGGAAATAAATCTGAATGATAGATATGTGTCAACTAATTCTGGAAAAAAGTACAATTATGATTATATAGCTGTATGTAATGGGATCTATCCCGATACTTCAGACATTGAAGGTCTTGATGTAATATCAAAAAGTTTTGGAAACTATCATAATAATTTAAATGATGCAATGAAAATTTATCAGAATTTGGAAAAATTTAAGGGAGGTACTATAGTTCTTGGTCAAGCTTCACCATTTTGTAAGTGTCCGCCATCAATGTTAGAAGGTATGTTCCTCTTAGAAGAATATATCAATAAAAAAGGTTTAAAAAATAAAACAAGACTAATATTTTTTTCACCATTTGCCACGCCTTACCCAGCAGAAAATATGAATGAAATAATAAAGCCATTTATTGAGGAAAGAAATATTGAAGTTTACACATACTTTGATCTGGAAGGAATAGATATAGAAAATAAAAAAATTAAATCTATTGAAGGTGAATCTATAAAATACGATTTTCCCATAATAGCACCTCCTTGCAGAGGACCTAAAAATATTGTATATGAGCCAGAAAATGTTTTGGGAGAAGAAAGATACATTAAAGCAGATAAATATACAATGAAAATAAAAGGATTTGATGATGCATTTGCGGTAGGTGATGTAAATACAGTACCCACATCAAAAACAGGAGTAGCTGCACATCTTGAGGCAAAGGTAGTAGCAAATATTATTAAAGGTATCGATTCAAAGTATGATGGAAGGATAAACTGTCCTTTCGATGTTGGATATGGAAAGGGGACATTTGTTATTGCAGATTATCAAAATCCTGTTATACCGTATCCGCCAGATAGTATTAAATATATGATGAAAATGATGATGGCCAGAATTTACTGGATGACATTACAGTCACAATTGGATAATATCTTTGACTTATATTTTGATATTACAAAACCTGAAAAACTTGCTGAACTTTATAAAATTGAAAAAATTTAATTTATTTCAAAAGTTCTCTTATAAATTTTTCCATTTTTTCCATACATATTTTTCCATTTTCAGATAATTTTTCAGTGAATATTTTTTCATATTCTTTTATCTCACATAATAGAAATTTTATTTTTACTCCCCTTTTTGCTATATTATAGAAAAATATAGTATCGGGAAAAAGATGTGATGAAAAAAAGTTTTTATTCAATGAAGTATAATCAATGAAATGCAATTCCCCGGGTTTAGTTCCATTCATTATATCCATAATTAATATCATATCAGGTAAATTCTCCTCAAACTGTAAAGACCACAAATGCTCATAAAGAGATATGCCTGCATCGATAACATCAATATTATCATTAACTAAGTCTGAAATTCTTTCAACGAGCAATGAACCAACACCGTCATCTCCGAGAATTCTGTTCCCCACGCCTATTATGAGAACTTTTTTCACTCACCTATCACCATAGTTCTTATAATTTTTCTAGTGATATTCCTTATGTGCAAATCAAATATATGTGTTCCTGTTGCTTCATGTGTAGCACAAGCAAGACAGGGATCATATGCTCTATAAGCCATCTCTACCATATTAAGCATTCCCTCTTCCACTTTTTCTCCCTTTACAAAACTTTTTGCTGCTTTATCAACTGAAAGTGACATCCTAGCTGCATTATTTTGTGTTGCTACTATAAGATCAAGATCTTTAATCACAGCATTTTCATCCGTTACATATTTATGTATAAGTGTACCTCTTGGAGCTTCAACAACACCATACCCTGTTTTTCTTTCATTTACCTTACTTGGCAAATTTCTTATATTTTTTCTAAAAAATATAAAACAGGTATATTAGATTTAGATCTTCATGGACCTTCAATTCCGTTCATCTTAGGCATAAATAATATTAAAATTATAGAAAGTGAAAATGGAATTTTTCCAGTGGAATGGAATAATATAAAAGTAATGTCTTTAGATATATTTATGCAGGGAAGAGCAGCTCCATTGAGAGGTAGTAGTAAAAATGAAATAATAAAGGAAATGGTAGGAATTACAGATTTTGGAAATTTGGATTATTTAATAATTGATATGCCACCTGGTACTGGGGATGAATATCTTTCTACAATTGAAATATTTCGCGAAAAGGGGGAAATAATTTTTATTACAGCTCCAAGCAAAATAAGCTGGCAAGTAACAAAAAGAGCTATAGATATTGCAAAAAATCAAATATCTATTAAAGGAATAATAATTAATATGGGGCATAATGAAGAAATTCAAGAAGAATGTAAAAAAATAAGGGTTAAATGTTTAGGAAGTATTGAATATTTCAGTTATGTGGTAGACAAAGGAATAGGAGATCTTGAAGGTACGGAATATTTTAAAAATTTGGAAAATATTTTGAAAACATCAGGAATTATTCATTAACAAGCATTATTGGTACAGAAGAAAGTTCTATGACTTCTCTTTCAAGCCTTCCAAGTGCAAGTTCAGGTGAAAAGTACCTAAATTTATATGCGAAGCCTCTTCTACCTCTAGATGCTATCATTAAATCATGCGCTTTTGATTCCTCCACTATTCTATGAACTAAATTTTCATTTATTACTTCTTCAATTGATAATTCTACATTTAAATTGGACGCATACTCTTTAATAATATTTAGCATTTTTATATTTTTTATTTTTTCAAGATGAAGCATTTTTACTTTTGCATTAAAATGCTTGGCAAAATTTATTGAAAGCATACTTGCTCTAAATGAATATTTGCTACCACTTGTAGGATTAAGAATGCTTTTTACCTCATTACATTTTGAAAATGGTGTAATTAGAAGTATTGGTATTTTGCTCTTCTCTATTATAATTTTAGCAGTTGAACCCAATTTTATTTGTTCACTGCCCACTTTGGAACTAGTAGTAAGCAAAATTAAATTTATTTCATTTTTAGACGCGTAATTTAATATGGTCTTTGAAGGATATCCCCTCAACAAAACTGAATCTACTATTTTTGAATTTTTAGACTTAAGTATTTCTACAGCCTCATTAATTGCCTCCTTTTCAAGTGTTTCAAGAATATCAAGGTATTCTGCTGAATAACTGGAGTAAAGGAGAAGGGATTCTCCACTTATATCAACTACACCTACCAAATAATATTCTGCATCTGGGAATATTTTAGTAATAAAATCTATTCCCTTTTTCATTAATGGATTTTTATTTGTGGGAATTAAAATTTTTTTAATTTTACTATATTCCAATATTTCCATCATCAAAATTAATATTAATTTCTAAAATATAATCTTTTTCTAGTAGGATATCACTGTAATATAAATAGTCCTTCCTTTGTTACTTTTATTTATCTTAAATCTATAGTTTTTATTTTCCATAATTTTTAATGCTGGTAAAATATCTTCATTGTTTAAATTTCCATTAAAAATTATAAAAAAGTTTTGATGTGATTTACTTATCCAAGGTGATTCTAAAGCTTCCATTAAAGAATCTGGTAATTTATCCATTCTCTCATTTATGCTAATTCCAAATCCCAATTCCCCTTTTTCTAAAAATTTTAATTCTTCTAGATCCAATGACTCAGATATGTTCGTAATTAAATTTTGTATTAAAAGTGCTTTTAATTTTGGAAGCATTTTCATAGGTACGTTAGTAAAAGCTTTTAAAAGGTAATCATCTTTAAAAATAAAAAATTTCTTATAAATATTATTTAATTCAAAAATATAATTTTCTATTTTCTTACCCTTACTTATATTTTCAAAACTAAAAGGAACAATAAAAATTCCTGTTATTTTATCCCTAAAATGTTTTCCAAAAACCTTTATTGAAGAATAGCTAAAATTATCATAAATATCAGAAAGAATAAAATAATGGTCATAATAAAGATAATCCTCCATGATATCCAAAAATTTATCATCGTAATCTGTAGTAATTTTCTCTGATTCAATTATGTATATAAGATTTGTAGGTAAATTGAAAACATTTTCGCTCTTCTTATTATTTATAAATATCTTTGGAATTATTGTTTCAATATTAAATTCTTTAAACAGATTTATAGAGTTCTCTCCTATAACTAAAAGAAGTGAATTTATCATCACTCAATCCTCTCATTGAATATTTTTTCATAAATTTTTTTAGGATCATCTATTTCCTTTACTTCTTTCGATACAATAATTTCTTTAATTTTTTCTTTTCTATATGCCCACATATGTATCCTCCATTGCCTCCCCTTCAATAAATTTACCTCCATGGATTCTGTTTTTAAAATACCACATTCCTCAAGGTAATAAAAAATATCCCTATCTATTGGTGTAAGAATATTATCCACAATATAATCATCAAAACCAAAAAATGATAAAAGATAATCAGTGATTTCATAGATTTCCATTTCATTCATACCTTTCTTTTTTAGAATCTTCGATAGAGCTAAATAAAGCAAATCCCTTGTTACAATATTAAGATCGATTTCCACCTTTTTTACTTAATATGAACATAATTAAAAATTTTTTCATATTTATGATAGATTTTTCAAAATCAAATGAAATTCTTTTATTATGAGGTGTAATTATTGAAAAATATTCAATATTAAAATTTTGTAATATTTTAAATTAAATTTTCAAAAATATTAAATATAAAATTTATATATATTAATTATGAAAAAATTACCCTAATCTAAAAAAATTTTTTATGGGATGAGTCAGCTGGGTGTTACAATCCCTGCATTTTTCATTTCTACTTATATTTTTATATTTTATTCTCCTCTTCAGGGTACAAAGATATTGGATGCTTCCATTGTTGGAATTGCTATGTTTATAGGCACACTTATTCAGGCTATTGCAAATCCATTTATAGGAAATTGGAGTGATAAAGTTAGATTTAAAATAGGAAGAAGAAGATTTTTTATAATGACTGGGTTCATACCCCTTTCCCTTTTTTTTGTTTTAATATGGTTTCCTCCATTTGGAGGAATATTAATGGCATTTTTATTATTCTTTTATTTACTTAGTTTTAATTTTCTTTTTGCTTATGTAGTTTTACCCTATTTGGCCTTAATACCTGAAATTGCCAAGGAATCTAATGATAGGGTAATATTGACTACTATTTCAGCATATTTTTCAATTGTAGGCATAATACTTGCCTCAATTCTACCATCAATATTACTTTTTTTTGGTCTTAATTTATCAGATGTGGGTTTAATACTTTCCATTATAACATTAATCTCATATTTTGTTGTATTTTTAGCAATAAAGGAAGAAGTAACTAACGAAAAAATTCCTACAGAATATTCTGTTGTTAAGGCATTTATACAAACATTTAAAAATAAAACATTTAATAAATATATTATAGCATATCTCTTTTTTCAGTTTGGTTTTTATTTTTTCCTTTCTTCACTAGGATATTATGTTGAAAATATAGTTTTGCCAAACAACCCAAATTTTAAAGTTTATATAGGAATATTTACACTTACTGCAGTAATATTTACAATAATATTTTCACCAATTCTCGTTTGGTATACAAAGAAAAATGGTGAAAAAAAGTCTTTTATTTTATTTACATCAATTCTTGGTATTGCTATGATGTTTACTTCAATAGTGGGTATTATAAATGTAGTTAGCAATATATTACAAATGTTAATTTTAATGGTATTTGCAGGTTTAGGACTTACCTCTTATTTCATACTTCCAAATGCAATACTTTCAGAGATAATAGATGAGGATGAAATAATTACTGGTTACAGACGTGAAGGTATGTATTTTGGAGTTCAAGGTTTGTTAGAAAGGATCCCATCAGGACTTTCGAGTTTTGTGCTTGGTATTTGGATAACTTTTATTTATATGCCCACAATGAATAACATTTATATTAGAGCTCTTGGAATCATTGGTGGGATTTCTACATTAATTACTGCTTTATTATTTGTATTTGTTCCATTGAAACAAAATGCGATAAAAAATGAATGAAATTGTTTATGCACAGCTACATGCACATTCAAGATATTCAATAAATAATTTGAGCGGTGAAGGTGTTATACATAAATATGTTTGGCCTATTGAAAGACAAATAATAAAAAATATTATGTTAAAAGCTGAAAAAATTGAAAAAATTGCTAAAAGTCTAGGATTATCTTATGTGGCCTTGACTGAACATAATACAGTTCCAGATTATGAAAGTGATGTAATAATTAAATCTGAGGAATGGGGACAGAAAAAAGGACATTCAAGTTTCATTAATATTAAAGAAACTATAAACCCTGAATGTGAATATTTTAAAAATTTTGTACCAAATCCAAAATTAAATTTTACAGAAGCAGCTAAAAAAGCAAAAGAAAATGGTGCATTTATTATCATTAATCATCCGTTCAAAAAGGATTTATGGAAATGGGGCGAAGAATCCTATGAATTTGTTGATGCAATTGAAATTTGGAATGGCCCTTGGAATAATGAAAATGAAAAAGCATATCATTTCTGGAAAAAATTAATTGAAAATAAGAAAAGAATTTTACCTGTCGCAGGAAATGATTTTCATATTCCATATATAAATAAGTTAAACGAAAATTTGATAGTGTCACCTAGAACGAACAGTAAGGAAGAATTCATAAAAATTTTAAAAAAAGGTGCATATTCTATAACGAAGAATACATTTACACCAGCAGTATTTATAAACGAAGATTTAGAATTTGAAATTATAAATTGTAAGGGAGAATTTATTATAAAGATGGTATCCAATGGAATAGAAAAGAAAATTTCTAAAAATATATGTAAGGGAAATGTTGATATTGAAATAAAGGATTTTGTTTTTATTGAATTATGGAAAGATAATATGCCATTAAGTTTTTCTTCTCCAATTTTTTTTTTGATAATTATTTAAATTAATATTTTATTAAAAAAAGAAAAATATAAATATTATATTGTTTATTTTCATATAATGAAAGAAATTAATAGAGGAGGTTATATTGGTGCACTTTTTAAATTTATTGCATACATTGCAATTTTTATTGTTGTTTCTGCAATTTTACAGGTTATAATAGTTGTATTATTACCAAAATATGGAATTGAATTGCAGTCATATTATGTTTATATAAACGTATCGCTCACAATATTATTTGGCTATCTCATTATTAAGGCATTCGCAGACCTAATCTATTACATGCTAAAAGCAAAATACACTGAAGATGTATCAAAAGCATTCAAGAATGTCTTTTTATTAATTGGTGTAGGAGCTCTCATCACAACGATTGCAGGAGAAGTGGGAGGCGGATTGGCAGGGGTTTCAGTAGGAGGGTTTCTTGGTATTGTAATAGGATTTGCAACACAACAGGTATTAGGGCAGGCAGTTGCAGGTCTTTTCTTATTAATAGCCAGACCAATGAAAATTACAGATACAGTCACATTACTCGGTGATACGGGGATAGTTAATGATATTAGCATACTTTTTACAGAAATAATAAAAGATGATGGAACAAAAGTCCTTATACCGAATAATATGATATTGAATAACAAAATATATATAATCAAAAGTAAAAATAATAATTGAAAAAATATGTTCATGAAAGCATAAAAATGTTTATTTATTATTAATGTAATGTATTAACGGTGATTATAATGGTAGGTGGATATGTAGGGAAGGTTTTAAGAGTAAATTTATCTACAGAAAAAATAGCTGTTGAAGATCTAAATTTAGATTGGGCAAGAAAATATATTGGTGGAAGAGGTCTAGCTACAAAATATTATATTGAAACCACAAAAAATCCAAAAATAGATCCATTAGATGAAAAGAATGCACTTATTTTTGCTACAGGTCCTCTAACAGGTACTCCTGCACCATCTGCAAGTAGATATATGGTTGTAACCAAAGGATTTTTAAATGGTGCTATTGCATCAAGTAATTCTGGAGGTTTTTTTGGACCTGAATTAAAATTCGCTGGGTTTGATATGGTAATTATTGAAGGAAAGGCCAAATCGCCAAAGTATTTATATATTAACAATGGAAAAGCAGAGATTAGGGATGCAAAACATTTATGGGGAAAAGATACACATGAGACAACGGATATGCTCAAAAATGAATTAAAGGATGAGAAATTGGAAGTAGCTTGTATTGGTCCTGCTGGTGAAAATTTAGTTAGATTTGCGGCAGTCATAAACGATAAGCATAGAGCAGCAGGTAGAACAGGTGTTGGTGCAGTAATGGGATCTAAAAAATTAAAAGCAATTGCAGTTAGAGGAAGCGGTAAAGTAACAATCGCTAAAAAAGACGAATTTACAAATATATTAAAAGATAAACTAAAGAAAATCAAAGAAAATCCAGTAACGTCTCAGGGATTACCTACCTATGGTACTGCTGTTCTTGTAAATATAATAAATTCTCAAGGTCTTTATCCTACTAAAAATTTTCAATATGGTCAATGGGAACATGCAAATGAACTAAGTGGAGAATCCATGGCAGAAAAATATTTGATAAAAAATAAAGCATGTTTTGCTTGTCCAATTGCGTGTGGGAGAGTGACTAAACTGGATAATCTAGATAGTGAAGGTCCTGAGTATGAATCTTTATGGTCAATGAGTGCTAATCTTGATATATCTAATTTTGAAAAAATTATAGAAGCAAATTACTATTGTGATAAATACGGGATAGATACAATATCATATGGTGGTACCCTTGCAGCAGCAATGGAACTTTATGAAAAAGGGCTAATAAATAAAAAAGAGCTTGATGGTATTGAGTTAAAATGGGGAAATTCAGATGCACTTGTAAAATTCCCTGAACTGATAGCACATAGAACTGGATTTGGAAACAAATTGGCTGAAGGATCTTACAGGCTTGCAGAATCATATGGTCACCCAGAGATTTCTATGACAGCAAAAGGACAAGAACTACCTGCCTATGATCCAAGGGGTGCCTATGGCCATGCCCTTGAGTATGCTACTAGTAATCGTGGAGGTTGTCATGTTAGGGGATATATGATATCTCCAGAGATTCTAGGAATACCTGAAAAGTTAGATCCATTAAAAGTTGAAGGAAAAGGAGCATATACGAAAATGTTTCAAGACCTTACTGCAGTAATTGATTCATCCGGTTTATGTCTCTTTACTTCATTTGCTTTAGGTGCTGATGATTATAAGGATCTTCTTAATGTTGTGACAGGATTTGATTATTCAGTGGAAGAAATGATGTTAGCAGGAGAAAGGATTTGGAATCTTGAAAGGGTTTACGATCTCCAAGCAGGTTTTAGTGGTAAGGACGATACATTGCCTCCAAGATTACTGAAAGAACCTATGCCATATGGCCCAAACAAAGGTAGTGTTGTGCCGCTTGATAAACTTTTAAAAGAATATTATATGGCGAGAGGCTGGGATGAAAAGGGTGTTCCATCTCAGGAAAAATTAAAATCCCTCCAGTTATAATTTTTTTTATGAAGGTACAATATTTTGCAACACTAAGAAAGATAACAGGAAAAAACGAGGAAACTATGGAAGCAAAAAATATTGATCAATTACTGAAAAAAATAATCAACAAATATGGTGATGATTTTAAGAATGCAATTTATGAATCCAATAATCTAAAAAAAGGAGTCATAATATTAAAAAATGGAAAAAATATATTGTATTTGAACAATTTTGAAACATCACTTGAAGATGATGATATAGTTTCAATATTTCCTCCAGTTGGAGGGGGATAAGAAATATTTTTTATTATTCATTTGTTTTCTTGATAATTGAATGATAATTCTTTTAGTTGGAATGCCAGGATCAGGTAAAGAAGAATTTAAAAAGATAGCGGAAACTATGGGTTGGAATGTTGTAAGTATGGGGGATGTTGTTAGAGAATATACAATCTCATTGGGATTAGAGATGAATGAAAAAAATGTAGGAGAATTAGCCTCAAAAGAAAGAAAGGAACATGGAATGGATATATGGGCAAGGAGAACATTAGAAAAAATAGTTAGTAAAAAAACTATCATAGATGGTGTAAGAAATATAGAAGAAGTTGAATTTTTTAAGAGAAATCTTGGAAAAGATATAAGTATTGTTGCTATATTGAGCTCCCAAAAGAATAGGTATGAGAGAATATTAAAGAGAGGGAGAAAAGATGATATAAAAAACTTCTCCCAATTTATAGAAAGAGAAAATAGGGAACTTTCTTGGGGATTAGGGAATTTAATAGCCCTAGCGGATTACTTTATAGTTAATGAAGGGACCATAGAACAATATAAAGAAAATGTTAGGTCATTCCTTGAATCTTTTAAAGATTGTTGAACCTCTTTGATGTGTGATTATAATATCCTCATTTTTTTCTACTCCAATTTTCATTCCTGGAAGTGCAAATATAGGCAATTTTCCATAAATCTCAATCACAGTTCTATCCATATCACCTTTCCTATTATCACTCTTTACCATTTCATAATAATTATTAAGGATCCATTTCCCTTCATAATGAAAATGAAATAATTCATTTTCAGTTACAATTATCCCTTCATTTTCAGATAATTTCATTTTATTTTTTATCCACCAGGGGAAAAAGTCAACTTTTTTTAAGGATCCATCATATATAAGAATAGCATCACAATAGGGGCAAACATGCACAATCTCATTTTCAAAAATTTTTTGTGTTGCATAACATATAGGGCATTTCATTTTCTCAAAGCCTCTAGCATTTTTATAGCTTCTTTAGTTTCCTTTACATCATGTACTCTTATAATAGAAGCACCATTTATTATTGCGAAAAGTGCAGATGTTATTGATCCTAAAAGTCTTTCATTAACATCCTTTCCAAGTATTTCTCCAATAAATCCTTTTCTGGAGACACCAACCACAATTGGAAAACCTAAAGATTTAAATGATTGAAGTTCCCTCAATATTGTAAGGTTGTGTTCAATCCTTTTGCCGAATCCTATACCTGGGTCAATGGAAATATTTTCTTTCCTAATACCATTTTTTATTGCTTCAAGACTTCTTTCTCTTAAAAACGATATTACTTCAGAAATAACATCAGAATATTCAGGGTTTTTTTGCATACTTGATGGTTCGCCCTTCATATGCAATATTATTATTCCAGAGTTGTACCTTTTTACAACTTCAATCATACCTTCCTTTCTTAGGCCAAAGACATCATTTATAATTTTGGCCCCATGTTCAAGAGCAAATTCAGCGACTTCAGGTTTATATGTATCAACAGAAACCGGAACTGGAAGTGTTACTACATCATCAATCACTTTTGATAAACGTGAAATTTCCTCTTTTGCGTCAATTGGTTTAGATCCAGGTCTTGTACTTTCTGCACCAATGTCAATAATATCTGCCCCTTCTTCCACCATCATTTCTGCATGCTTAATAGCATTTATTTTTTCAATATACTTTCCTCCATCGTAAAATGAATCAGGTGTAACATTTAATATACCCATTATTTTTACAGAATCTAAATTCAATGAATCATCCCTAAATTTCCAAACATAGTAATCATTTTCAAAATTTGATATTGCTTCATTAATTTCTTCGCTAATTTCTCTACCATTAAATGGTTGTAAAAACATTTTTTTTGATAAAAAATCAAACTGTTTTTTTGTCCCAAAAAGTAAAGCATCTGTTTTTTCGGCTTTAAGAGATACAACATTCCATGCTACAGCACAGTCCATTCCTAAACTTAATGATTCTTGCTTAAGTATTATGGCATCCCTTATTGGGATATTCTCCAATTTTAATATAAAAAATTTTGCTTTATTTTCCATTATTTCTTGCCCTTCTTTTGCCACCCCTATTCTTGTCATCTCTTCTCTTATTCTATCGAATGATAATACTTTAACATATGCATTAAACTTATTCATAATAGCAGAATGAAATTAAATTCAATATCTGCCAATTATTCAATATATTTTACAACTTTAAAATTTTTTTCCTAATTAGCGCC
>JAVZSA010000014.1:0-32804 GCA_038880255.1 Thermoplasmata archaeon | reverse complement strand
TTCTTATAATCTTAAGAATGGTGCAGGCTGTAGGTGGTGGATTTTTGATGGTTAACAGTACAGCTCTGATTACAGATGCATTTCCAGTAAATGAAAGGGGTAAGGCTCTTGGAATAAATCAAATAGCCTTTATAGTTGGCTCTCTTCTTGGGCTCATTCTTGGTGGTATGCTGGCTGGTTATGATTGGCATTTAGTTTTCATAGTAAACATACCTTTTGCTCTAGCAGGAACTTTTTGGTCAATTTTCAAACTTAAGGAAGTGTCTGAAAAACAAAAAATACCAATGGATATTATGGGGAATATTACACTAGCTCTTTCTCTTGTCTTAATTTCACTCGGTTTTACATATGCATTAGAGCCATATGGAAACTCACAGATGGGATGGGATAATCCATGGGTAATTCTCTCCTTCATTTTTGGTATAATTTTTATGTTTATTTTCATATATTTTGAAAGAAAATCCACACATCCACTGTTCAATCTTTCACTATTCAAAATTAGACCATTCACATTTGGAAATTTAAGTCTATTCCTTTCTGGTTTAGGGAGAGGTGCAGTGATGTTCCTTGTTATAATATGGTTACAAGGTATTTATTTACCACTCCATGGATATTCCTATACTGAAACACCCTTTTGGGCAGGCGTCTATATGTTACCGATGATGCTTGGCATGGTGATATTTGGTCCAATTGGAGGTGCACTCACCGATAAATATGGTGCGAGGATTTTTGCAACAACTGGTATGATAATAATTG
Organism: Thermoplasmata archaeon; assembly: GCA_038880255.1. Taxonomy (GTDB): domain Archaea; phylum Thermoplasmatota; class Thermoplasmata; order Thermoplasmatales; family ARK-15; genus ARK-15. The sequence goes on along the minus strand of JAVZSA010000014.1, from coordinate 32,048 downwards.
CAATAAGCCTTTTCCTTTTAACACTTTTGCCCTACAATTTCAATTTAGTAGAATTTGAGGTAATAATGTTTCTGAATGGTGTAGGTGGAGGTCTATTTGCATCGCCAAATACTACAGCAATAATGAATGCTGTATCTTCAAGGGATAGAGCTTCCGCAAATGGTATGAGAATGACTATAAACAATATATCATCAACAATAAGCATGGCAATATTTTTTTCAATTGCCATAACAATATTCTCTGAGGATCTTCCTTCTGCAATGAGATCAACACTTAGTTCTATGAATGCACCACAACAAATAATAAATTTGTTATCATCAATTCCCGCTTCTGGAATACTGTTTGGTGCATTCCTTGGAGTAAATCCATTGAATGGTCTTCCTTCTACACTTGTAAATTCATTACCAGAAAATCTTAGACAGGCTTTATCATCAAGTTCATTTTTCCCTTATTTAATAGGTCCTTCATTTATGAAGGGTTTAGCTTATTCCATATATATAGCACTTGTCCTTACTATTTTTGGTGCAATTTTTTCTGCATTGATGGGTGGCAGGTATGTACATGAGGAACATTATATACCTCAAAATGAAAAAAAGAATGGTGATAAAAATGGAAATAAATGAGGTGATGGAAAAATTTCTTCTTCTTAAAAAAATTATGGGCAATATAATAAGGAAAATAGAAATCTATGAAGATTTGAGCATTTCAGAAATTTTTATACTTTTGAAAATTTCAGATGAATTAAACCCTACCTTAACACGCCTTTCAGAATTAACAGGATTTTCAAATTCTTTAATTACATTTGCCATAGATAATTTTGAAGAGAAAGGATTAGTAAGAAGAAAAAAAGGTAAGGACAGAAGAACATATTATGTTGAATTGACAGATCTTGGTAGAGAAAAATGTAAATCCTTAAAAGAAGAAATAACAAAAAGTTTTATGAAAACAATATCTGCGATAGAAAATAGTGATCTCAAAAAACTCAATGATGCATTTGACACAGCTATAAAAATCCTTCAAAAAATTGAATCAAATACCAAAGATGAACTTCAAGGTGAAAAATCCTGATACTAAAAGCATTATAATATAAAATGGAATGTTCCAGCCTATTACCTTTGAACCATCAAGGGGAGGTATGGGTAAAAGATTAAAGAATGATAGCCATATATTAATTGTTCCAATAAAAAGAAAAATACCTGAAAAAGGCAATCTTGCATAATAAAGTAAAATAAAGAATATACCTAATATTAAATTATAAAGTGGCCCGCTTGCAGCTATTTTACCATTTGTTTTCCTGTCCAAAAAACCGTAAATATTAGTTGCTCCAGGTGCTGCAAAAACAATTCCAAAAATGCTTGTAATAAGTGCAAGAAGTAAGCCTATATCCCATCTTTTGAATTCTGCAAAATAATTGTATCTAAATGCAGCATATTTGTGTAGCATTTCATGACCAACAAAACCAGTTAATACTGCAACTAGTGAAATTGAATAAAGAAATAAAAATTGAAGAGGTGTTCTATTGAAAGAAAAGAATGCAAATGTAAATGCAAGTGAAAGTACTATTGTAGCCACAATTATGTCCAAAATTTCCTTTTTTCTAAAAATCATTTTCAATTTTATTCACCAAGGATTAATTTTGCGGCTTTTATTGGTACCACACATATTATTTTCATATCACTTTTTCCTCTTAACCTATGGAATAAATTTGGTGGTATGAATATGAAATCCCCCTTTTTAATATCATATTCCTTATCGCCTAAAAGAACAGTACCATGTCCTTCAATCAAAAATATTTCATGTTCATAATCGTGAGAATGAGAGGGAGTTTCCTTCCCTTTTGGTATGGTGATTAATCTCATTGAAAAATTTTCTGCACCATTTTTATGGGTAATCAACCACCTTATTCTTGCTCCTCCATCCATTTCCATTTCATTCACATTTTCAAAATTATCAACAAATCCTTCCATAACAGGAAATAGAATTTATAAATTAAATATTTTCTTTCATAGACATTAATTTTTTTATTAATCTTTTTCTCAATTTTGATTTATTCAATTTTTCAAATATTTCATTTTTTTCATATTTTGAAGCAACGATGACAATATTATTTTCTATTAATGTTGGTCCAATCAAATAAACATTAAAATATGTTCTAAGTAAATTTAGAAAATTTTTTAATCTAACTCTAGCCTGAATTGTTAGAGCATAATTGATTAAGAAGAAACCTCCATTATTAAGAATTCTTGCAATATTATCAATAAATTCCTTATCCAAAAATTTTATTGGTATACCTGAAGAATCATATGCGTCAAGTATTATAATATCGAATGTTTTACTGCATGAAAGAACAAAATCATATCCATCACAAATGTGAACAATCTCATTTTTCATGTCAATGAATTTTGATGCCATTTCAAAGGATTTCATGGATATTTCAACTGTTTCAAAATGAACATTTTTAAAAAATTTTCTTACTTGATAAAGTGTAGTGCCACCTCCTAATCCTATCATAATAACTCTAGGTTCATTAAACATTTCAATAAATGGTAAAAATAGGTCCCAATAAGAGTTTGTGTATATTTTTTTTGTATTTATTATTGAAAATACTCTCCCTTCATATTTTAAATAGTATTTCCCTAGAAATTTTTTCCATTCCCACTTACCGTTGATTGTCATAAAATCAAATTGCTCCTTTATTTAATTTTTCCAAAATCCTGAAAATAAATGGACTATATTGAAATTTTGTTTTAACATTTTTTAACATCATTTATTTATTAATCTATTTTATATTAAGATTATGTTTTTTATTTTTTTCATATAAAAATTATTAAATCTAAAATACTTTTACACCTATAATGCTCTTAATTGGATTAATAATTTTCCTAATAACTTATGTATTTATTTCAATAAGGAGAAAAAAGGGAACAAGAATCACTAGACCAACCGCCTCCCTTTTAGGTGCATCTTTGATGATCATTTTTGGAGTTGTTTCAATAGATCAAGCTTTACAATCAATAGACCTAAACATAATTTTTCTCCTTATTGGAATGATGTCCATGGTATCCATATTTCAATTTTCAGGATTTTTTGATTGGGTAATATTAAACATAACAAGGATCAGTAAAACATCTGGTAAACTATTTGTCTTTATTTCAATATCCACAGCATTTTTTTCTGCGCTTTTTGTAAATGATGCAGTTGTATTATTTTTTACACCAATAATTCTAAAAATTGCAAAGGATAATAATATTAATCCAGAACCATTTCTTCTCACAGAAATCTTTTCTGCAAACATTGGAAGTGTTGCAACTGAAATAGGAAATCCACAAAATGCCTATATTGCTATAAAAAGTTCCATACCTTTTTTTTATTATTTTGAAAAAATGCTTCCTGTTAGTATAATTTCCCTTATAATTTCAATGTTTATTATATATGTATTTTATAAAAATGAAATGAAAATATCTTTAAAAATACTTGAAAAAAATAAGGCAATAAAAAATAATAAATTGTTTTATTCTGGCATAATTACAATGACACTTATTCTTACATCATTCTTCTTTGTAAAAAACATAGCTATTGTACCATTTGTTGGCGCATCAATACTTCTCTTTGTATCACCCTTTATTTCCGATATAGATCCTAGGAAAATTATAAAGGAGGTGGATTGGGGGATAATACTATTTTTCATAGGATTATTTATTGTGATGGAGGGAGTAATAGTATCAGGGATACTTGATGAAATGCTTAACTTTTTCAATTCTTATGGAATGAGTCTTTCCTCACCATTTACCTACGTTACATTTGTTTCAATCATATCAAATCTTGTAAGCAATGTCCCTGCAGTTCTCCTTATTTCACCCATTACCCATGGTAAATTTTGGCTGCTTCTTGCAATGTCTTCAACATTGGCTGGAAATGCAACAATAATAGGTGCAGCAGCTAATATAATAGTTCTTGAAATAGCATCTCTATGGGGAATTGAAATCTCATGGCTAAAATTTTCAGCTGTCGGTGTTCCAGTTACTATTATAACAATATTTCTAGGTAGTTTGATCTTGATTGTCTAATCCTGGTAATTCCTTTCCAAACTGCTTTTTAAGAACTTTCATTAATTTTCTATTTCCCTTCATGTTTTTCATTGCCTTTACCATATTATTAAATTCCTTCAAAAGTTCTCTCACTTCTTCAGGTTTAACTCCTGAACCTCTTGCAATTCTATCTATTCTTGTACCCTTTATAATTTCAGGATTTTCAAGTTCTTCATAGGTCATAGAATCAAGTATTACCCTATACTTTTTCAATTTCTCCTCAGATTTTTCCATAAAGTTTTCATCAATCTTTTCAGTGCCAGGAATTGAAAATGTAGGTAAAGAATTGAAAATTTTTTGCAATATACCAGGCCTGGACATCTGTTCCCATATTTCGTACATGTCCATTAAATTAAATTTCCCGGATAGAAGTTTTTCAGCTGTTTTTTCAGCCTTTTCTTCATCCATTTCAATTTCCTTTGCAGTTTCTAATAGTGTTTGTAGATCGCCTAAACCAAGAAGTCTGGAAATAAACCTCTTTGGGTCAAAAATTTCAATATCATCAAGATGCTCACCAGTACCTATAAATGCTATTGGTGCACCTGTTTCAGCAACAGCACTTAATGCACCACCCCCCTTCGCAGTACCATCCATTTTTGTTAATATTACCCCTGTTATTCCCACAGCATCATTAAATGATTTTGCCTGTTTTCCTGCCATTTGACCAATTGTTGCATCGAGTATTAGAAAAACTTCATCAGGTTTAATAATTTCCTTTAATGATTTTAGTTCAATTATTAGTGATTCTTCAAGATCATGTCTTCCTGACGTATCAAAGATTGCCACCTCATTTCCCTTGTATATTTTAAGAAAGTCCTTAACTATACGCTCTGCATTATTTTCCCCCTTTTCATAAAATACTGGTATATTTAAAGCCATACCTATTTGCTCAAGTTGTTCCATTGCTGCTGGCCTGTGTACGTCACATGCTACCAAATGAACTGAAAGCCCCTTCCTCATAAAAAATCTTGCAATTTTACCAGCGGTAGTTGTTTTTCCATGGCCGTAAAGGCCAACAAGCATTATTTTTTGAGGCTTTAACTTTATATCCTTACCATTTCCAAGAATGGAAGTAAGTTCCTCATAAATTATCTTTATTATATAATTTCTAGGGCTCATTCCTTCAGGAGGCTTTTCACTTAAAGCCCTCTGCTGTACTCTTTGACTAATTTTAAGAGCAAGTTGTACATTTACGTCGCTCTTTAAAAGTGCACGTTGTATATCTCTTACAACATCTTCCACAATTTCCTTATCTATAAATGATGCTTTAGTAATTTTTCTAATTGTTTCCTTTAAGGACTGTCCAAGGGATTCTAACATAATTTTTAAAATATGAATTATTAATTAAATTTTTCTAAATGTTTTTAGTGCATTTTTTTCTGAAATATTTGAAATAATCTCTTTATTAATGCCTTTTGACTTTAAATATTTTATTGTTTTTGGTAAAGAGAGTGAATCACTTGGCCCCGTATTTATAAGATCACTATTTAACATTCCATCACTGAATATTTCAATATTTTTATAAATATTTTCTGCCGTAAGCCTTCCCTCTCTTACTGTCAGACCCATACCGTAACCCTTCTCCTTTACAATTTGATATATATCGGTATTTATATGATCTATTACAACTAGCTCTTGGGAAATACCCACATTATCAATTACTGAAATTTCTTTTCTAACAATATCCACTCTATTTGTGAATGGTGTGTGTACGATTATGGGCAAATCATAGGCCTTTCCCATTTTTACCATTTCCTTGAAAACTTCTTCCTCAATTTTTCTATCTGAATTTATGCCCACCTCACCAATTGCCACCACTCTATCTAGTGTAAAATATTCCTCAATTTTATTTAGGCCACTTCTCCAATCAGGTGGAATGTTAATTGGATGTATGCCAACAGCCAAATAAAGTTCTATTCCATTATTTTTTGCATTGTTCATATAGACGTTAAGTAATTTATCCACCTCTTCGTACAACGATTGTATAGTTATGGAAGACCCTACAGTACAAGAAATTATTTTTTCTATGCCAGAAATTCCCATCTGTTCAAGATCATTATAACCTGCAAGTTGAATATGCGTATGTGAATCAATCATAATCTGGAATTTCTAAATTGATTAATAAATATTTTGAATGTGATGGAATAAATATTTATACATTTAAGCATAATTAAAGAAGGATGAACAGAAGGTTAATTCTTCTTACCACGTCATTGGCTGCCTTTCTTACACCATTTACTTCCACAGTAATTACGTTTGCAGTACCTGGTATAGGTGCAGAGTTCAGGGCATCGTTTTATGATGTTATTTGGGTTCCACTTTCATTTTTAATCGCCCTTCCATCATTCATGGTGGTCCTAGGGAAAATTTCTGATGTTTATGGTAGGTCATTTTTATTCAAAATTGGTTTCATAATATTCATCGTATCATCAATTTTAATCTATTTCTCTGAAAATATCTATGAGCTCATAATGTACTCATTTTTATCCGGTCTAGGTGGTGCCTTCATAGGTACTAATTCAACGGCAATAATAACATCCATATATCCTGAAAAAAAGAGGGGTGGAGCACTTGGAATAAACGCAATGTCAGTCTATCTGGGTCTTACACTTGCACCATTTCTTGGTGGAATAATCATACAGATTTACGGTTGGAGATCAATATTCATTTTGAATTTATTCATTTCTATAGTTGCTTTGACCATATCCTTTTTTACCCTCAAGGGGATTGATCAAAGAAAGGAGGAGAAAATAGACATAGTTGGTGCAGTTTTATTTTCATCATCATTGGTTCTGATAGTGTTATTCCTTACCACCATGGATATATATGGAACAATGTTAACATTTTTATTTCTGATTTCAGGACTTTTCCTATTCTTCATATTCATAATTCATGAAATCGTTTATGAAACGCCAATTATAGATATAAAAATTTTCAAAAATAACAGAACTTTTACATTTTCCAATATTTCAGCATTTTTTAACTATATGGGCACATTTTCCATAGTTTTTATTTTTTCCATTTATTTGGAAATTATTAAGGGTATAGATCCCTTTCATGCAGGCCTTATTTTATCAATTGAGCCAATATTAATGGTGATATTTTCACCCATATCTGGTAAACTTTCAGATTTTTACGGTTCCAGGGAAATAGCCGCAATGGGCGCAAGCATTATTGGTATCGGATTCCTGATGCTCTATTTTCTCAATTTAAATGTTGAAAATATAATATTTTCACTAGCAATCATAGGTATAGGATTTGGTCTTTTCAGTGCACCAAACACAAACTCAGTGATGGGGTCTGTGAAAACCAAAAATCTCTCACTCGCCTCAGGCATATTGGGAACAATGAGGTTCACTGGTCAAATCTTCAGCCTGACAATTGCAAGCCTCATTATTTCAATTGCACTGCCAAAGAATGCTCTTATGCTTATGTTTACCGGATATATGATCTCATACAAGGTTTCAAGTTCATTACTCTACATAGATGCCATAAAGAATGTGGTCCTAATTTCTGCAATTCTAAATTTTATTTCATCATTTAATTCATTAATGAAAAACAAAGGAGAATAATTTTTATTTAAATTATAATTATGGAAAATGATGGAAATTAGTGCACAAAATTTAACAAAAAACTATGGCGGTAATAATCTTGCACTTGATAGTGTTTCCTTTAAAATTTCACTAAATGGTATAATGGCGGTTATAGGTAAAAATGGTGCAGGGAAAACAACACTGGTGAGGATACTTTCCACAGAACTTCTTCCAACAAATGGAAATGCATACATAAATGGTTATGATGTTGTGAAGGATGCAAAAAATATAAGGGAAATTATTGCTGTAGTACCACAGGAGGCAAGGGCAATTCCATGGCTTACACCGATACAAACTATTTCCTCTTACTTAATGTGGAGAGGGCTTTCCTACAGGGAATCAGTGGAAAAGGGGAAGGAAGTGTTAAGAACATTTGGCCTTGAGGAAGTGGAGAATGAGAAAAATAGGAAACTTTCTGGTGGTATGAAAAGAAAGGTACTTGTTGCCACTGTTGTTTCAAGTGACGCACCTATTATATTTTTGGATGAACCTACCACTGGCCTTGATTATATTTCAAGAAAGGAACTTTGGAATATATTACAATTGATGAAAAAGAATAGATTAATAATTTTAACAACCCACTATTTAGAGGAAGCAGAAAATCTAGGCGATATTATAGGGATATTGGATAAGGGCAAATTACTCGCCATTGGAGGTATGAATGAGCTTAGAAAAATAGTAAAATATCCGTTTAGTATAAAAACTTCAGCGAAAATTGATCTTAATGAAAATAATGTTTTCATTAAAAAATTAAGGGATGATGAAATTCAAATATTTTCCACTGAAAAAGTAATTTTTGAACTTGCACAAACTCTTTTAGAAAAAAAGGTAAGGTTCACTGTGGAAGAGGTTTCACTAAACAATATTTTTGAATTTCTTGTTGAAGGAGGTGTTGAAGATTAAAAGAATTTTTAATCAAATAATGGCATCGATATTGGTAAATTCAATTTATGCAATGGTAAATTATCCAGTTGTAATGATAAATACATTACTTGCACCCCTTTCAATATTGGCTGTTGTTACATTTGCTAGCCATGGAACATTACTTTCAATAGGTGCGCTCGGCGCATTAATTATGAATATGGTTCAAAGTGGCGTATCCATCCAAGGCGATCTATCACACCTTAAAAATGATATGAAACTTCAGGATATGGTAGTAAGTTCACCAACAAGCGCAAGTATTTATCTATTAGGAATGGCAATATCAGAAATAGTTTATTCAATTCCTACCATATCCCTTCTTCTTATTCTTAACTTCCTATTTGTAAAAGCTACTCCATTAGCTTGGCTTCTTATATTTCTTGATATGGCAATGATTTTTACATTTTCAATAGCGCTTGGCTTCTTACTTTCTACATTCTCATCCGATATAGTTCAAAGTTGGGCATTTGCAGGGATACTTTCCCCATTGCTTTCCACAATTCCACCAGTTTATTATCCAATCACCTATATTCCAATTCCCTTTAGGTATATATCATATCTTTCACCTACTACCTATGCAGCTGAAATTGCACAGAGTCTTGCAGGATATATACATATTAGTATTTTTGAATTTATAACATTATGGATAATACTAATAGTAATAACCTTAATAATGTTCCTCCTTGCCATTAGAAAATCAAGGTGGAGGGAAATTTAAAGAAATAATTTGTTTACAGTTCTATCAACATCTACTACAAGAACCTTTGGCACATCCCCTTCTTTTAGCCAGCTAAGTTCTTTCATTTCAGGAGATGATAATTCTGATTCAATTCCAAATGAGGAAGATATTTTTTCAATATCCAGATGGAAAAGAAATGCAGGATAATTTTCCATTTCAGGATAATAGCTTTTTGCATAACTTCTTAGTATAGAATATGAATCATTTCTTAAAACAATAAATTTTACAGGTAATTTATATCTTGTTGCCGTCCACAATGCCTGAACAGTATACATAAAGCTCCCATCGCCTTCAATTGAGATTACTTTTTTATCTTCAATCGAAATACCAAGTGCTGCAGGTGTTGCCCAACCCAATTGCCCACTTTTTGCAGTAAAGTATTTTTTCTTGGAATAACCAAATATGTTCCTTAAAGTGGTAGAAGCAGAAATTGATTCATCTACAACAACATAATCTGAAAAATATTTCCTTGCCTGAAAAAGAACGTAATTCAATCCCATTGTGGACCTTTCCCTTGCCACCTTTGTTGCTAGAGATAAATCCTTTTCCTTATTGTAATTACATTTTTTTCTGACGATTTTTTTTGATAATTCAGAAAGAAAATTTTTAGGGTTCATAAAATAAAATTCACCAATCTTAGGAGTAATGTTGAGTCCCACAAAGATCAAATCCTTACCAGGAAGTATTGGTGAAGGAAGGTAAGGATAAACTGTAATATCTGCACCTACAAATAAAATAAGATCGTGAGATAATAATTTTAAATTTATCAATGTACTCCCTGGTAAAAGATCACCAGCGTAATTAATATTTTCAGAATTGAATGCTGCTCTTGATGAAAGTGGTTCAACATAAACTGGACATCCAAGTTTTGATGCCACAGTTTCTGCTTCATTAAAAGCATCATAAATATCTATTTCAAAGCCAAAAACAATTGCAGGTTTTTTCGCTCTCTCTATTTTTTCATATATTATTTCCACAGCATCCAAATCAACAATATTATGACTAATAGGCTGATCCTCAATGTCATAAAAGTTTACCTCATAATCCATAAAATCTTCAGGAATTGAAATAAAAACAGGACCCATCGGTGGTGTAGTAGCTTGAATTTTTGCCCTTTTGAATGCTATCGGAATATCATTTTGATTTTTAAGTTCATACTTGAATTTTACAGCATCTGAAACTACAGAATTAAGATCCCAATATAATAATGGATCAAACACCATATGTCTTGTATCCTGTTGGCCGGCAGTTATAATCAATGGTGTCCTGTTAATTTTTGCAGTATATATGAAAGCCATAGAATTTGCTAGACCCGGTAAATCATGAAGGTTTACCATTCTTGGTATTCCTGAATACTGTGTGAGGCCATCCGCCATCCCCACCGATATAGAATCATGAAGTGTGAGTATATAGTCATCAACTGCTCTTAAAAGACCTATTTCAGTACTTCCAGGATTTCCAAAAACTGGTGAAAGGTTAAGCTTTTTCAATGTTTCCTTTAGGGCTTCATACCCTTTCATTTAAATCACCCTATAAAGTGGTTCAATACCCTGTGTATATCTTAAAACATTGGAAATAGTTTCAGTAAGAAATCTTTGTTGACTTTCAATTGTAACACCTGCTATATGAGGAGACAACAAAGTGTTATCAAGTCTAAAAATTTCAGAAGTAAAATCTGGTGGTTCCTTTGAATAGACATCTATGCCTGCTTTTATACCCTTCTTTTTTATTGCATTTATTAATGCTTTCTCATCTACTATTTCAGCCCTGGCAGTATTGATAAAGATTGCCCCATCCTTCATTATTGAAAATTCTTTTTCTCCAAACATATTTTTTGTTTTTTCATTTAAAGGGAGATGTATGGATACTATATCTGAAATTTTCAATAATTCGTCAAGTTCCATATATGTAAGACCCATTTTTTCTTCCTCTTCTGGGGATAGTCTTTTTATATCGTAGTAGACAATATTTACATTGAATGGCAATAATCTTATGGCAAGTTGTTTACCTATCATTCCCATACCAACTATACCAAATGTTTTTCCTTCCAGATCACTCGAATTTGATAACATTGGCCAATTACCACTTCTCAATACCTGATCCATGAGGAAAAGATTTTTAAGGAATGAAAGTACCATAGCAATTACATGCTCTGCTACACTTTGTTTGTTGGCAACAGGAATGTTTGATAACATTATACCCTTTGACTTTAGATAATCAAGATCAACATTATCATAACCTGTGCTTGCTACCTGTACAAATTTCAAATTTTTCATCTTATCAACAATATTTTTGTCCACTTTTGTAAATGTAGTAACAACTAGAACTTCAGCATTATTTTCCTCAAAATTTGTATCAGTCCTAATTTCAGTTCCTGGCAAAATTTGTTCAACAGTTTTTCTTACTTCCTCAAGAGGTATGAACTCAGGTAAAATAATTAAAATTTTCATAATAATTGATTTAAAATTTTGTATATAACATTTTCTAGGTGCGGGTGCCGGGATTTGAACCCGGGGCGGAGCCGTGGCAGGGCTCAGTGTTACCAAACTACACCACACCCGCATATATTTAAATCACTTTCATTATACATTTAAATTTTTAAATTCTAATGTATATCAAGCATTTATACTTCATATTAATTTTTTGCAATTCAATGTATATGTGATGCATTATTTAAATTTTTTATTTAATGTGAAAATTTAAATTTTTTGTGAATTTAAGCATAAAAAATTTATTTTATGAAGACTAAAGGTAAATTAATGGATATTGAGGGTAAAATAGCAGATACGCTTACAAAAATATACGAAAAAAAACTTTTTGATATTGTCAAATCTGGTAAAATGCCTGAACATGTAGCTGTTATAATGGATGGAAACAGGAGGTATGCATTGGATCTTGGTCTCGATCCTGTGGAAGGACATTATTTAGGCAAAGAAAAATTATATGAATTTTTGAATTGGTGTATAGAGTTAAATATAAAGATTGTTACAGTATACGCATTTTCAACTGAAAATCTTAAAAGGAGTTCAAGGGAAGTTGAATTTCTTATGAAACTCTTTGAAGAATCTATAGACAAGGAGTTAAGGGAGGGAAGAATACATAAAGAAAGGGTAAAGGTAAGAGTAATAGGGAGGAGAGACATTCTTCCAGAACATCTAAAAAAGAAAATAGATGAAATTGAAAATGCAACAAAGGATTATGATAGATACATTTTAAATTTGGCAATAGGTTATGGGGGTAGAGAGGAAATATTGAAAGCAATAAGGGATATTTCTAGGGAAGTTTTGGAGGGGAAAATATCACCTGAGGGAATAGATGAAGAAGTGGTGAAAAAACATCTTTATACAAAAGATTTGCCAGATCCTGATTTAATTTTAAGGACCTCTGGTGAGGAAAGGATATCAAATTTTCTATTATGGCAGATGGCATATTCTGAACTTTATTTTGCTGATGTTTATTGGCCATCATTTTCAAAAATAGATTTTCTGAGGGCAATCCTTTCTTATCAAAAAAGGGAAAGGAGATTTGGTAAATAAGAAGTATTTAATATCAAAATTGCTATAAAGAAATATAATGAGACCATCAATTTATTTTAATGTTTTCGAACAAAATGGAAATTTTTACACAAGAAATATTATTAAAGGTGATAGTTTTGGTGAAAAATTAATAAGAATAGGTGGACAAGAATATAGACATTGGGATCCATACAGAAGTAAACTTGCTGCTGCTATGAAAAAAGGTTTAAAGAATTTTCCATTCAAAGAGGAATCAGTTATACTCTATTTAGGAGCTTCTTTTGGAAATACTGTTTCCTTTATTTCGGATGTTTGTTCTAGGGGTAAAATTTTTGCTGTTGAAATATCTTACAAGCCATTTTCTTCACTTCTTAAAATCGCAACATTAAGAAAAAACATATTTCCAATTATGAATGATGCTGCAATGCCAGAAAAGTTTGCTCATTTAGTAGAAAAGCCTGAAATAATTTATCAAGATATAGCACAAAAAAATCAGGTTGATATATTTATAAAAAATTTGAGATTTTTTAATCCTAAGTATGCATTCTTATCATTAAAAACAAGAGCTATAGACACTGTATCATCCCCTGAAAAGGTACTTCATATGGAGAAGGAAAAGCTTGAAAATGTTATTGAAACAATAAAATTGGACCCATATGCTATAGATCATTATATGTTGGTGGTGATAAAATGAAAGGAAAGAGAATACTTGTTACTGGTGGTGCAGGGTTCATTGGTTCACATATTGTTGAAAAACTTTATAATTTGAATGAGGTAACAGTTTTTGATAATCTTTCATCAGGAAAAATTGAATATTTAAAAAATTTTAATATTGATTTTATTAAGGGAGATATAAGGAATTTGGATGAATTGTTAAGTTCAACAAAAGAAAAGGACATAGTTATACATTTGGCTGCAAATCCAGATGTAAGAAGGGGAGAGCTGGATAACCATATTGATTTAGAGGTAAATGTGATTGGAACATATAATGTTCTTGAAGCAATGAGAAGAAATGATGTATCTGGCATCATATTTTCTTCCTCTTCAACTGTTTATGGAGAGGCTCAAGTTCCAACAAGAGAAGATTATGGACCACTTATACCAATATCATTTTACGGAGCATCTAAACTTGCTGCAGAATCTTACATTTCATCATTCTCTTATACCTATGGAATGAAAGGGATTTCATTTAGATTTGCAAATGTTGTTGGTTCAAGAGGTACACATGGTGTAATATATGATTTTATATTAAAATTGAAGAAGAATAGGAATGAGTTAGAAATACTTGGGGATGGAACACAGACAAAATCCTATATTCACGTTGAGGACTGTGTTGATGGAATGTTATTTGCATTTGATAAAACATCTAAAAATTATGATGTTTTTAATATAGGTACTGAGGATTCAACAAATGTAATGGAAATAGCAAAAATTGTTGTTGAATCCTTAGGATTGAAAGATGTAAAATTAAAAATAAAAGGTGGTGAAGAAGGTAGAGGTTGGAAGGGGGATGTAAAGAGGATGCTCCTTTCCATAGATAAGATAAAGTCACTTGGTTGGTATCCCAGTATGGGTTCAACAGAAGCTGTGAAAATGGCTGTAAAGGAATTGATAGGGGAGTTGTATGATAAGGAAAATACCAACAGCAGTAGCAGCATTCGATAGTATAATAAAGGGCGGCGTACCAGAGGGTTCCTTAATCATACTTATGGGAGAACCAGGTGCAGGAAACATAGAATTTGCTATTACCTCTGCGGCAAAACTATCAATAGCAAGGAAATTTCCCGAAAGAAGAAAAATAATAATTGGGGGATATGATGAAAATGTATACATACCATCTGGGACTACATACATAAGTTTCTCAAGGAATGAATGGGAAGTAAAAAGGTTAATTTCATTGACTGTAAATGAGGATCTTTATTCATCATTTTTTGAGAATTTTAAAATAAAAGACCTTTCAACTCTTTATTTTAAAAATAGTTCAGTTCCAAGAAGTTGGATATCATCAACTTCCATTCTCAATATGCAGGAAGGAAAGGATATTTTAGAGGAAATGGTGAAATTTTTGAATGAAAATGGAAATGATAGTATTGTTATTATTGATTCATTAACTGATCTTATCACATCGCCGAATGTGAATCAAAGTGTACTTATTGATGTAATAAAAGGTCTTGAAAAGGCAGCAAAAAGATGGTCGAGCATAATATACCTTATTTTAACTGAAGGCATTGCGGAAAAAAGGATGGAACAAATACTTTCCGATATAGTTGATGGCATCCTTGTATTCAAATGGTATTCTTCTGAGAAATATACAATTAGATTCAGATATCTTTATGTTCCAAAGTTTATAGGTGTACTTGCACATATTGAGGAAGAAAGGGTATTGAGGTTTCAGACTAAAGTTGATTATAATGATGGATTTATTGTCACATACACTGAAAGGGTGAGGTGAAAAAGATGGAAAGATTAAAAAGTGGTATAACAGGATTGGATGATTTAATAGGAGGCGGAATTCCTGTGGGGCATACTGTGGCAGTAATAGGCCCATTTGGTGCTGGAAAAACCACATTTGGCTTACAATTCCTTAATGAAGGTCTTTTAAATAATGAAAACTGTATATTTATAAGTCTTGAGGAGGAGAAAGAATCCATTATAAAAACTGCACTTTCCTTTGGTTGGAATTTTAATGAATATATTAAACAGGGTAAATTAATAATAATAAAGCTTGATCCACAGGATGCAAAATCAACAATGACTAGGATAGAAAGTGGGATATCACAAGAAATTAGCTCCTTTGGTGCTAAAAGACTTGTTTTTGATTCTGCTACATTATTAACCATGATGTTTAAAGAGGAGCATGAAAAGAGAAATGTTCTATTCTCTCTTTCAAAGGCGGTAAAAAGTGCTGGAGTAACATCAATTTTTACAGGTGAAGTAAATGCATCAAACCATATGGTTTCTAGGGATGGGCTACTTGAATATGTGGTAGATGGTGTTATTTCCCTAGACTTAATGAAACAAGATTTTAAACTTAGACTTGTTTTGCAAATACTAAAAATGAGAATGACACAACATTCTAGAGATACACATCCATTCTATATAAAAGAAAATGGGATAGAAGTTTTACCTAGTTTATAATTACTCTGAAAACGATTCACCCTTCTGGAAATTTTTTGTTACATAATCAATTATAACATTTCTGTCCTTCCTTAAATGTGATTCATACCATTTTGTAATCAAATTGAAAAGAATATCATGAATTTCATCTAGAGATGCTGATTGTAAAGGTTTATCGTACAATAAATACTGTGTATAAACTCTTTTCCATCCTGAATATTTGTAATATTTTTCACCTTCACAGAACTCAAATATTATTTTTATTCTCTCCCCATCTCCTGGATTATAATAATTTATTTTTAATGAATCCCCTGTCCTTCCCTGCTCTCTGGTTGTATCCACAAGGGTAATATTATCAACGCCTCCAAAATTAAAGTCCTCTTTCAATTTCCATACATTTGGAAAATCAACAAATGTTGCCCATTGTGTATATGGGGGTTCCATGTTAAAATGCACATTAATGTCACCAAATTTTAAATAAATTTTCCAAAGATCCTGTATAAGGTTCTCATTAATCTCTTTCTTTTTTCCAGATTCAACGTTAATTGATTTCAAAATTTCTTCTGTCTTTTTGTTCAATTCACTCTCTAACTTTTTAAACCAATCTTCACCTTCCTTTCCTTCTGTTGTCTTAGCTACCATAGTAATCCCAAATAAGTAAAGGTTTTATATTTATATAAATGTTATGTTAACATATGCTTAATATTCATATATGCATAATACTTTAACCCTTCAGGTGACATTATGAGAAAAGTTATAATAATGGGCGCAGCAGGAAGAGACTTCCATAATTTTAATGTCTTTTTCAGAGATAACAAGGATTATAAAGTTGTGGCCTTTACAGCTACTCAGATACCGAACATTGAAAATAGAAAGTATCCAAAGGAATTGGCAGGGCATCTTTATCCTGATGGTATACCAATATATCCTGAAGAGGAACTTCCAGATCTAATAAAAAAATATAATGTTGATGAAGTTGTTTTTGCATACAGTGATGTAAGCCACGAATATGTAATGCATAAGGCTAGTATTGCAATTTCAAACGGTGCAGATTTTAGATTAATGGGTGCTGAATCAACAATGCTTAAAAGTAGTAAACCAGTGATATCAATTTGTGCAGTAAGAACAGGATCTGGGAAGAGTCAAACAACACGAAAGGTTTCTGAAATTCTAAAGAAAAAGGGAAAGAAGGTGGTAGTAATAAGACATCCTATGCCCTATGGAAATCTTGTAAAACAAAAGGTACAGAGGTTTGCAACAATGGAAGATTTGGATAAAAATGAATGCACCATTGAGGAAAGGGAGGAATATGAACCACACATACGAAATGGGACTGTTGTATATGCAGGCGTTGATTATGAAGCAATATTAAGAGAAGCAGAAAAGGAAGCAGATATTATACTCTGGGATGGGGGAAACAATGATATTCCCTTCTACAAACCAGATCTACATATTGTTGTTGCAGATCCTCATAGAGCAGGGCATGAGATGACATATCACCCAGGAGAGGCGAACTTTAGGATGGCAAATGTCATAATAATAAATAAGGAGGAAACTGCACCTAAGGATGGAATTGATTTAATAAGGGAACACATTGCTCAAGTTAATCCAAAGGCAATAGTTATAGATGCAGCTTCACCATTCTTTATTGAAAATCCCGAAAGAATCAGAGGAAAAAGGGTACTTGCCATAGAGGATGGCCCCACATTAACCCATGGAGAAATGAGCTATGGTGCGGCAGTTCTTGCTTCAAAAAAGTTTGGAGCGTCTGAACTTGTTGATGCTAGGGAATACGCTGTGGGAACAATTCTTGAAACATATAATAAATATAGACAGATAAAAAATTATTTGCCAGCAATGGGATATGGAGAAAAACAGGTAAAGGATTTAGAACAAACTATTAACAATACACCCTGTGATCTTGTTGTTTCAGCAACACCCATTGATCTTACAAGAATTATGAAAATAAACAAACCCATAATTCGAGTTAGATATGAATTAGATGAAATAGGAAAACCAGATCTTGAGGATGTCTTAACAGAGTTTATATCAAAATTATAATTTTTTTTTATGTATTTTCTGAACAATTTTCAAGCATCGATTGCATCAGCATTTGTTGTCATAATATATGGAATATTGTATGAAAGAAGAAGGCCCTCATCAACAAGCATACTGTTCAATATGATGAGTTTTTTAGTACTCCTTGCATCAATTAACCTACCAGTTATCGTTTTTCTAGTGCTCCTACTTTATTTGCTTTTGGGCTATTTAATCATAAAAATAAAGGCAAAATCACTATATTTTGCATTTGGTTCAAAGTCCTTCGGTTCATTAATGTTGGTGCTTATTTTAGGATCCAACGGATATTTTTTTGGAATTTATACACCTCTATCTGTAATAATTTCTTGGTTGATAGTAGCCCTAATTGTAAATATAATTTCATACTTGGTGAAATAAATTGAAAAAGAATCCCATAGAAGATATTGTGAATAGAATAATATGGAAAAAATGTAATGCTAGAATAGATTACATTGATAGAAAAAATGGAAATAGAATCTTAACCCTTAATATAAAAGATATCCAAAGGGCAGGAACATCTTTTATAATTATGAAGGATGGTACAATGATACCATACCATAGAATCACACTAATTGTGATAGATGGAAAAATATATTATGAAAAAAGTAGTAGGGTTAAAAAATGGATACAGAAAAATACTTCCTATCCTTGAGAAACAGGTTGTTTAGGTCTCCAAATATAATTGTAAGTTTAGGCACTGTTTTAGTAATACTTGTTATTTATGAAATTTTTGCACATATAAATATTAAGGATTTCATTTTGCTTTTTATAGGATCATATTTTTTACTTATAGGATTGGACGCACTTTTCTTTAAAATAACAAAACAATATTTTCCTTGGGAAAGACTATTCCTTTTAGAAGAAATTGTTTTCATCTTTGTATTTATAGTATACTTAATTTTTTTAATAATTTTTTCAGAAAAATTTGTTGTCTCACTTCTTTTATCACTTTCATTATCCACATTCCTCAGGTATATGTTTTTAAAACCATTTTTAAATGTAAATGAAAAAACGCTTACAATTTTCTCCTTAAATTATGTATTTTCACTAACCATTATGTATATTTTTACTGGATATTCTTTATTCTATTTAATACCATTTTATATATCATCCATATTATTTTATTATTCTTCTAGATTTTTTATTTACTACCTTTCAAGGGAATTTAGAATGGAATATAATCTTGATCCTGTCAAATATGTTGGTTATTTCATCAATTATCTTTCACAGAGATCAACAGATGATTTACTTTCCCTTAACAATTTCTTAAAAGTAATGTACTCGGTTAAAGAATTGCCTATACAAGTGATTGCTTTAAGGAAAAAGAATAATGAATTGAAAGGATTACTCATTTTCCCTTATATTCATCCAGGACCTTTTGGAGAAGTGGGTTGTAGTAACCTTCCCTATAGAATCGCGAAAAAACTTGAGCCCGTATCAAAAAATGTTATGGTTTTTCACACATCAAGCACACATGATGAAAATTGTTCAGGAGAGGAAGATATTGAAAAAATTGTAAAGACAATTAAAGAATCACTAAATATCATGAAATTTTATGATACAGGAACTGATGTTTCAAGATATGTAGATAAAATAAATTTTAGATATCAAGTACTTGGTGATACGCTTATGCTCACATTGTTACCAATTAATAACGGATTTGATGATGTTTCATTGGAAGAAGGAATGAAGGTAATGAGAAAAATGAAATCCTCAAATATAAGAAACGTAGTTATTATTGATGCACATAATAATTTTCATATAAATTATAGGATTTTAAAAGAGATTGATCAAAATAGTTTGAAGAAAATTAAAGAAAATTTAAAAGATATGAAGAGGGTTAAAATTGCTGCTGGATTTTCAAATCATAAATATGAATCTGGTAGTGTTGGACCACTAGGTATACAAACCTTGGTATTAAAAACAAATAGAACATATGCTTACGTACTTTTAGATGGAAATAATGTGGTATTGGGTCTGAGAGAAAAAATTTTAAAATCCCTTGATGGTATTGTTGATGATTTAGAGATATACACTACAGATAATCATATTGTAAACATGGATCCAAAGGATTTAAATCCAATAGGAAACAAAGATGATGAAAATATTTTAATTGAAAATATCAGGGAATCACTGTTTGAGGCAATAAAGGATATGGAGGAAGTTCAAATAGGTACACACACCACCAGAGTATTAGTAAAGGTAGGTGGAAAAGGCTATGTTGAAAAGGTTTCAGAAATAGTAGGTAGAATGGTAAAAAGACTTAGAGTATCCATTTTAATAGTTATTTTGAGCTTCATATTTTCAATACTTATATTCTATTTTTCGTTCAGAATAATTCATTGAACCTCATCTGTTTTTGATATTTCCCTGATCCTATTAATTCCATCTATTTCCATTATTACATCTGCTACCTCTTTAGGAACCAAATCCTCCCAATTTTCCCCCATCACCATTCTTCTCCTTATCTCTTTTCCGGAGTAAATCTCCCTTTTGTACATTGGTGGCATTATAACATTATATCCTCTTTCCTGAAAAAGTCTTCTGGTGAGTGGATTAGCGGCATATACATGATTGAAAGGTGGTGCAATGGCTTCAACATGAGCTACCCAAAGGGCATTTCTATAAATATCCTCTATTGGAACAAGATAAAAATTATAAATTTTTTTATTTTCAAGGGCATTAGAGATCATTAAATGTCTTTCCCCAGCTGTAAATGGATTTTCCTTTGTGTGGGATTCCTGTGCACTACCTATACCAATTATTACAGAGTCATAATTTTTTGTTAAATTCTCAACAAGGTGCATATGACCTAAATGAAATGGCTGAAACCTTCCTATTATAAAAGCTCTCATTAAAAACTTTATTTTTTAAAGGCTATATTAAATTTTTTATTTCAAATTTTAAAGTATGATTGTTTCTTAAAAAATTGAAAATAAGAAATTTTTTTATAATATTAAGCAATATTGGGTTACGGTGTTTTCAATGATTGAAATTGTAATTATAGTAATTGCTTTGCTTGCATTAATATATGCAGGTATTCAAGCGTTTCTTATATTAAGAGAGAGTGAAGGAACGGAAGAAATGAAAAAAATAGCACAGGCAATACAGGAAGGTTCAAAGGCATTTATGAAAAGGCAATACACAACAATTTCGATTGTAGCAATAATTTTGGTAATAATTATATTTATTTCATTACCGAATGGTCTAATAATAGCATTTGGATTTGCAATTGGAGCCCTTGGATCTGCAGTTGCTGGGTATATAGGTATGCATATTTCAATAAGGGCAAATGTTAGAACTGCAAATAAGGCAAAGGAAGGTCTTCAAAAGGCATTTTCTCTAGCATTAAGGGGTGGAAGTGTAACAGGTCTTTCAGTAGTGGGTATAGCTTTATTAGGTCTTTCAGTTTTCTATTTTTGGCTTCACAATCCTGAAATGCTTGTAGGTTTTGTCTTTGGTGCTTCCCTTATAAGCCTATTTGCTAGGGTAGGGGGTGGAATTTATACAAAGGGGGCAGATGTAGGTGCTGATCTTGTAGGCAAAGTAAAGTATGGTATTCCAGAAGATGATCCTAGGAATCCTGCAGTCATAGCTGATAATGTTGGGGATAATGTAGGAGATTGCGCAGGTATGGGCGCGGACTTATATGAAACATATGTGGTGACGGCTCTTTCATCTATGCTACTTGCTTATACATTAAATATGGATGTAAAATATATTATTACACCTCTTATAATAGGTGCAATTGCAATTTTGGCCACATTGATTGCCATACCGTTTATTAAAATAGGAAAAAATAATTCAATTATGGGCGCGCTTTACAAAGGTGTACTCATAACTGTTATACTTTCTGCCATTGGATTTTATTTACTTGCAGAATATTATGTTAACAATTTGAGTGTATTTTATGCTGGAATAATTGGTCTTTTAATAATGGCATCAATGGTGATAATTACAGAATATTATACAAGTTATAAATACAATCCAACTAAGAAAATTTCTGAATCCTCTAAGAGTGGAGCAGGTATTACAATAATAACAGGTCTTGGATATGCTCTTAATGCAAGTTATTTACCCGCTATTATCATCTCTGCAGGAATAATAATTTCATATTGGGTTTTTGGCGGCTCATTCACTCAATTTACACCCGTTGGGATATATGGTATTTCAGTAGCTTCTGCATCAATGCTATCTGTGGCGGGTATGATAATAACAATAGATTCATACGGGCCTATTACAGATAATGCTGGAGGAATTGCTGAAATGGCAGGACTTCCAGATGAAGTAAGAAAAGTTACAGATCCATTGGATGCTGTAGGAAATACGACAAAGGCAATTACAAAAGGTTATGCTATTGGTTCTGCTGCACTTGCATCACTTTCATTATTTGCAGCATATCAGCAAATTGTGGCCCAACATGGATTTACATTGTTTGATATAATAAATCCACTTGTACTTATTGGATTATTAATAGGAGCAACACTTCCATTTTTCTTTACTTCATATCTTATGAGAGCAGTGGGTACGGCTGCATATTCCATAGTTCAAGAAGTTATCAGACAATTTGATAGTATAAAGGGATTGATGGAAGGTAAGGCCAAACCAGAATATGATAAATGTGTTGATATAGTGACAAGAACTGCATTAAAAGAGTTGGTATTACCTGGGGCAATAGCGGTAATAACACCTCTTGCAGTCGGCTTTATTTTAGGTCCACTTGCTCTGGGAGGTCTTTTGCTTGGCACAATCTTATCAGGTTTCTCCCTTGCCATATTGATGACAACTGGAGGTGCTGCTTGGGATAATGCTAAAAAGTATATTGAATTGGGCAATTTCGGTGGTAAGGGATCAGAAGCACATAAGGCTGCAGTGGTAGGTGATACAGTTGGTGATGCATTAAAAGACACTGCAGGTCCAGCAATAAATCCTTTAGTAAAAGTGGTAAACACAATTTCAATTCTTTTCATATCTTTGATACTTCTCTACCACATTTTATAATTTTTTAATTTTTTTAAAAAATTTATTTCGAAAAATGAAATCATAATGTTTTTTACATCTTTCGATTATTTTTTTTAAAGCATAGCATAAAGATATGGTAAATAATATTAGAATTAATTTAGTTGTTTATACATACATAGAATTTGTATTTAAAGCAATCTATTCAGCAAGATCATAATCAATTGATTAAGTTTCAAATCATAATAGAGCATATTGGAAACAAGTTTTTTATTTAATAAAATAATAAATTTATTAAAAGACATTGTTAGAACAATATTTCATATGTTAACTTTTAAAATATTTTATCAATATTTTAAACGAAGCGCTTATATATTATAAACAATTCATACCCTTATGTTTTGTCCAAAATGTGGTTCTTTAATGTATCCAAAAAAGGGAAAATGGGTATGTTCTAAGTGTGGTTATGAAATGCCAATATCAAAGGAAGAGAAGGAAAATAAAATAGTGGATAAGGCAAAGGAAAAGGAAGTAATATTGATAGATAATGAATTTAATGTTTTGCCTGTAGATGAAAATGTAACATGTCCAAAATGTGGTAACAGGGGGGCCTATTGGATGCTGAAACAGACAAGAGCAGCGGATGAACCAGAGACAAGATTCTATATATGTACAAAATGTGGCTATAGGTGGAGGGAATATTAATGGTAATCAAATCCCTCTGGAGGTTTTCCCTTTTGTCCTATTTGAACCGGTGGAGGTATGGGAGGAGGTAACCTAATTTCTTTGCTAATTATTACTGCTTCTATAATACAATTATTTATTATTACTCCATGAAGTTCAGAAACAACTTCATCTGGAAGCATATGTTTTGTTTTCCATTCATTTTCAAGTTTTTGCACATTACCTTCCCAGATTAAAGAACCTTCCATGACTATAATTCCAATACCTGAATAATTTGCACTAAATCTAAATTCAATTTCTGCCTGATTTTTATCAATTGCTCTTATTTCTGTAACTGTACTGTTTGTGTCAATTTTTACCTCAGGTATAAGAGTATCAGCCCTGATGTACCTCTTTGCCTCGATTGAACTAATTTGGAAAAATTTAATCATAAATAACACATATTATAGTTTGTATTAAACTTTTTTAGATTCCAATCCATGGATTTGTTTTATAACCCTTCGCTACCACATGGGTGACAGCCTTTAATATGCCCTCAGCCTTTAAATCTGAGTCAACAAACTCTTGTAATTCTTTCATTGAAAGGAAAAGACCTTCGCACATAAGATCATATTCCCCAATAATCCTATAAAGTGTAAGAACCCTTTTATTCTTTGTTAATTTCTGTGCAACTTCCTCTAAATGATTCTGATCCACCTTTAAATATATGTATGCTTTTATACTATTTTCAATTGCGGGTATGTTTACAAGTGCTGAAAATCCGAGTATAATTTTTCTATCTTGAAGCTCCTTTATTCTTCTTCTAACGGTGGCTTCACTTATACCTAATGCCTCTGCAATTTCGGAATTCGACGTTCTGGCGTCATTTCTTAGAAAACATATTATGGCTAAATCTATCTTATCTATAGGTAAGAGTGAAGGATCTATTAAAGACCATCTATCATAAATATCGCATTTTAATTTTTCATAATCAATCATTTATATCACTATATCGTCATTATATATTTAAAATACTTAAATTTTTTTATAAAAAATGAAAAAAATATTACAATTTTTCAAATTTTCTATCTTGATTCTGTCTCTCAATCATCCAATTTGGATACATGGATCTTGGTGCAGATATTTTGTCAAGTCTTTCCATTTGTTCTCTAGTTAAATGAACGTTTATCGAATCTAAATTTTCCTGAAGTTGTTCAATATTTCTTGCTCCTATGAGTACAACAACTCTTTTCTCAATTAACCAGGCTAAAGCCACTTGAGAAGGTTTTACACCCTGCTCTTTTGCAATATTTTCAACCTCTTCAACTATTTTCCATCCTTGTTCCTCTTCAAAATATGGGAAAAAGAAGCCACGATCACCCATCCTTGTGCCAGGTTCTGGTTTTTCATTTCTTTTATATTTACCTGTTAACAATCCCCCATGTAGAGGACTCCAAGATAGTAATGTCATTTTATTATATTTAAGAAATGGAAGTATTTCATATTCTACATCTCTGTTTATTAGATTATAATTCATCTGAGCACTTTCATATCTTGCATAACCTCTTTCTTCTACAATCCCCTGAATATATGCCATTTGCCATGCTGCAAAATTTGATAAAGCAGGGTAAAGCACCTTTCCATCATTCACAAAGGACTGCATTGTATCTATCATTTCATTTAAATTTACTTCATTATCCCAACCATGATATTGGTAAATATCAATCCATGTAGTGTTTAACCGTTCCAGACTCTTTTTTAGAGCTATTTTCATATGATGCCTTGAAAGGCCAAGCTCATTAATTCCATTTCCAGTTCTTCCCCTTACTTTTGTGGCAATCATCACTTGATCCCTATATTCAGCAATTGATTTACCCAATATTCTTTCAGAATCGCCCTCATCATATACATCCGCAGTGTCAAATAGATTTACACCATTATCTATGCATAATTTCACCATCTTGTTGGATATTTCCTGATTAAGACCACCCAATTTCCATACATTTTTCTCACCAAAAGTCATTGTTCCAAAGGCCAATATAGAAACAAATGTTCCAGTATTTCCATATTTTATATATTTCATACCAAGTGCATATATATGCAATTATAAATTTTTTATTACATTATTGTGAAGAAATTTTTGGATAATTCTTTTCTTTTTCAAGTAGAACCACTCTGCTATCTTCTCTCTCATCTGAATAATAATATCCAATATAATCAGACAATTTTTTTGAAAATTCTATTATTTCATTATGTGATGGCATACTCTCTTTTGTGATTCTTTCTCTAGAATAACCAACATAAACATATCCCTTTGGTTCTATAAAATGCGGCTCAGCCTTCAAATCTAAAAATGCATATTCTTTAACATAATCCATATTCCAACCTTTTACAAGTGTGTGTCTTATCACTTTTCTAGTGTTTAGAGATGGTAGAATCTCTAATGTTCTATTGAGCCTTTCCCATCCCTTTGAAATCATTGGTACAAGTAATTTTTTATAAATTTCTTCATTTGGTGCGGCCACAGTTACATAGAGCTGGGTTGGTAATGGATCTAATTTTTCAAGAACTTCAGGCATGGTACCATTAGTAACTAAAAATGTAGTAATACCTCTTTTATGATATTCTTCAATCAATTCTCCCAACCTTGGATATAATGTTGGCTCACCTGTTAATGATATTGCCACATGTTTTGGATTGTATGCTTCTCTTAACTTTTGCTGATTTGCCTCTGGGTTACCACCATATCCTGAAATTAGTTTTCTCTGCGCCTTAATACTTTCATCCACTATTTTCTCTGGATCATCAGCTTCTTTCAGATATGTTTCGTTAAAACCTTGAAATCTCCAGCAAAAAAGGCAATTTTGTGTACATTGATTTAGTGCAGGTGTCATCTGTATACATCTGTGAGTTTTAATTCCATAAAATGTTTCCTTATAACATGGTCTATCATGCAAAATACTTTCCCTGAACCAATGACAAAGCTTTACAGCAGAATTTTCACCAGTAAGCATATATCCTTGTTTTCGAAGTAGTAATTTAATTGCCTCTTCCATAACATCAAAATAAAGGAATTGTATTTAATCGTTTTCAATTTTTTAAGAAAAATTAATTATGTAGTGTAATGATATACAATAAATATGAACAATGTCCGTGAACGTTGTCTTACAGGGATTGAAGCACTCGATAACATATTGAACGGTGGAATACCTAAGGGAAATACAGTCCTTATAACTGGTTCTGCAGGGACAGGAAAAACAACACTTAGTATAGAATTTCTTGTACATGGTGCCTTAGCAGGAGAAAAAGGTCTCTACATCTCGGTTACAGAGGCCTCTGAAAAATTGCTTGAAAATTTGATAAATTATGACTTTTTCTCAAAGGAAATGATCCAGAAAGGAATAATATTTGTGGATATCCCTGAAATTTATGAAAAATTGGGAATGAATAAATTACAATTTTCTCTTGATGATATTAATATTTTGATAGAAAACATTGTAAAAATTGTAAAAGAATTCAATGTAAAAAGGGTGGTAATAGATTCAATAACATCAATTTGTTATAGATTACAAACTGAAGAAAAAATTATGGAATTTATATTGAGATTGAGTAAAGCACTTTCAGAACTCGGATGTACAACATTGTTAGTCTCAGAACTTCTCCCTTCTGCAAAGGGTTACTCTCAATATGGTGTTGAAGAGGCTGTTTCTGATGGAATTATACTTCTTGGTAACTTTGAAAGAAAAGGTGATCTTCTTAGGACATTAAGAGTTGTGAAAATGAGAGGTACTTCACATTCAAGGGCCACTTATGTTTTAGATATTACTAGTATAGGTATTTTACTAGTACCGCTTCTTAGAGGAGGGGGTGAAACCTATTTATGAATATGGAAGAATTTAGAAAAAAATTGATGGAATATAATGAACCAATATCAATAGGAATTAACACATCCTTAGGAAAATATGTAGATACTATTAAATTGGTAATGGAAGAATTTACAGTAAAAAAGAATATTTATTTAATATATATTTCCGCCACAATACCATCAAATAGTATTTCAAATATTTTAGAAATTTATGGTATTGGTGAGAATAGGGTATTTTATGTTGATTGCATCTCCCATCTTATGATGAACATATCCGAATTGAAAAAAAATGCTGTTTATGTTGAGAGCCCAACAATGCTTGAAAACATAATGTTAAAAACACAGTATATTTTGAAAAAAAATGTGAAAGATATAGCTGTTGTTGTAATAGATTCAATAAATTCATTGGCAATTCATAATGATATGAAAATACTTTCAGAATTTCTTCATCTATTTGTTACATTACTCAGATCTAGAAATTCTTATTTAATAACATTATCAATAAGAGAGCAAAGTAATCAAGAAATAAACAGTATAATAAACTTTGTAAGCGATGAATTTTTAGAGGTGGATTGAAATGAAATTCGTTACAACAGGGATTGTAAACTTGGATCATGCTCTTATGAATGGTATTCCATCAGGATATACAATATTAATTTCAGGTAGTCCTGGTTCGGGAATAGAACTTTTTGCCAAGCAATTTTCATCAGCACATTTACAGGAGGAGGATACTATTTACATCACCACCACAGAAAGAACTGAAGATGTAATAAATACGATGAAAGAATTCAATTGGAAGACGGATATAAAGATAATTAATATAGGTGAGGAATTTTATAGAAAGTTTCTTCAAAAGGAGATTAAAATAAGTAGGTATAGAGAAAAGGGAATACCTGCTGAAGAAATTTTAAGACCTTATAAATTTAAAATTGAAAAGGAACTTGACATCCTTTCCCTATTGTCTTATAATATATCTGAATTAAAATCACCTTTTAGGATAGTTATAGATTCTCTTGATTTCTTTTTTGGTATAGAGGAGAATTCAAGGGTATTATCCACATTGAGAATGATAAAATCTCATGCACAATATCAAGGAGGTGTTGCACTATTTACGCTTGTTACAACACTTTATCCTAGCCTAGTTCAAAGTAGTGTTGAAGAAATTGTTGATATAATATTTACAATGGAAAATGTCAGGACACAGACAGGATTTGAAAGAATTTTTACCATTAAAAAATTTAGAAATCATCCAGAGAAAGTTGGTATTTATAAATATGATTTTTCTCAAAAAGGGATTTCAATATCAAATATTTAGATTAAAGAAAAATAGACAGAAAGTCTAGATATTGATGAATAAATATAATACTAAAAAAATCATAAAGTTGTTAAAATTATCATTTAACAATATTTCGTGATTTAAAATAAAGGTTAGATCTAATAAAAATTTACTTCATTATTATATAACATTCAATGAAGTAATCTATAAATTAATTTTGCTTTTTCCTTCCCTATTCCCTCTACCTTCATAAGTTCCCCTATGTTAGCTTTGGATATTTTTTCAATAGTTCCAAATTTCTCAAGTAACTTTCTTGCTGTTTTATCTCCTACATAAGGTATAGAAGAAAGAATGTAAATTTTCCATGAAAAATCATCTTTTTTATAATTTAATTTCCTTTCCCACCTCACATTTATTCCCAGATCATTTTTCCCTTCTTCTTCCCTTTTTTTGAATATTCTTAGAAATTCCTCCAATCCATGGTCGGTCTCTACTTGAAATATATAAATACCATAAACATACACAATTTCCATTAATGCACCAAATACACTCGCCCAGGAAATCCTTTCACTTAAAATTGCAGGTAAAAGATTTCCATGTATTATAAGAACTTTCCTTTTTATTGAATAATCAAAAATTTTTTCATTTGAGACCATTCTTGCTAATTGATCCCATAATCTTGAATTCTTTATTGAATCTATAAAATCATGGGATTCTTTTCTTTCAATTATTGCACATTCATTTCCAAATGGTATTAGTATATCACCTATTGGAAGGGTACTCACTTCAACATGATTGTCCACATTTAACGCTACTTGGACAATCCTCTTCTCCCTATAATCTAGGATAATCATATTTAAAGATAATAATATTCACCTTTATTTTTTTGCTCCCTATCATTATATGAACCTGGTTTATTTATTCTTGGCCTTTTGGTCTTATCATCCCTCCTAAATGTAATCCCTACATTCTTGAGAAATCTATTCATTCCCTCCCTCATATTAAAGGGGCCTGTTCCTTTACCATATATACCAGGTTTACCCTCAAAAACCATGAGAGAATCAGAAATTAAATCTATAAAATAAACATCATGGTCAACAACAATCGCTGTCCTTTTTGTTTTTTCAATAAACCTTCTGATTATTTTTGCCACAGAGATCCTTTTAGCAGAATCTAAGTAAGCTGAAGGTTCATCAAGTAAATAAACATCCACACTTTTTCCAAGAGCAATTGCAATTGCCAAAAGTTGTAATCCCCCTCCCGGTAGATCTGAAACCTTTGCTTCTTCAAATTCTCTTAATTTCAAAGGTTCCCAAATCTCGTTTTTAAAAAATGAATCTTCAAAATTTTCTTTTAATTCATCAATTACGAGATCATAAACTTTCTTTTCTTCTGGTAATCTTACGTACTGTGGTTTATAACTTATCTTTACTCTTGAATCAATCTCCCCCAAATCTTGCTTTTCAACTCCAGCTAGAATCTTTACAAATGTAGTTTTTCCAGTAGCATTTTCACCAACTACACCCACCACTTCCCCTTTTAATAATCTACCAGGGGAAACAGAAAGTGAAAACTGTGGATAATTTTTTTTCAATTCTGTCCATGAAACGAGTGGAACAACATTTTTATCCATTGAAGGTGGATGAATAAAAAATTTAACTTCCCAATCTCTTATTCTAACATTCTCCTCCTTTATAAATCCTAAAAGATATGAATTTATTGCATGTCTGTTTGTGAATGGTTTTGAAACTATACCATAAGCATTTTCTTCACCATACAGAATATGCACTTCTTCAGCAATAAAATCTAGTATTGCCAAATCGTGTTCCACTATATAGACTTGCTTTTTTTCTGCCACATCCATAATTATTTTAGAAAATTCAAGCCTTTGTTTTATATCTAAATAACTAGATGGTTCATCAAAAAAATAAATATCAGAATCTTTCATAAGTGTTGTGGCGATTGCAACTGATTGTAGTTCCCCACCAGACAATGTTTCCAATTCTCTTTCTATTATATCTTGAAGATGAAATTTTTCAATCCATAAATCCTTTTTATCACTTTCAAATTTTGAGATTAGTTCCTTTACTTTCCCTTTATAAACTCTAGGTATTAAATCCACATATTGCGGTTTTGTTGCTACCTTAATTTTCCCTGAATAAAGATTTCTGAAATAATCCGCATAATTTGTACCCTTAAAATATTCAATTACATCATCCTTTTCTACTTTTTCATAGATTTTTCCCAGATTTGGTATTAGGTATCCTGAAAGTATGTTAATTGCAGTGGTTTTACCAAGACCATTTTGTCCCAATATGCCGATTGGTACACCTTTTTTTATTGATGGAAGTTTATAAAGTCTAAATCCGTTTTCACCATATTGATGAACAGTTTCTTTTTTCAATTCTTCAGGAAGATTAATAATTCTTATAGCGGAATAGGGACATTTATGTGCGCAAATACCACAACCTATACATAATGTTTCAGAAATTTTCGGAAAACCGTCTTCTTTGAATTCTACTACCTTTTCACCCATTCTTTGGGGTGGACAATAATACTGGCATTCATGCTGACATTTTTTAGGATGACATAGGTCTTCTATTATTACAGCTATGTGCATTTATTCACCTACTCCTCTGGTCCAAAATTCATCTGGTATTTCTTTGTATATATTCTCCTCAGAAAATTTCTCCTCCTTCTCTTCCTTTTTAACCTGAAGATCTAATATTCTTCGCGAATTTAACACCCAATAATGAATTCGCCATTCTCTACCATCATATAGTGTAGTTTCCTCTCTTTCCGGTATTAGAATCCTAATTTCCTCAAGCATATAAAATAGTCCCCTATCATCAGGTTCAAGGTAATTGTCAATAATCCTTTCTTCAAAACCAAAAAAATTCAAAATATGTTGCCCTATGTTAAGAGCTTCTTCCATGGTCATTTTAGTTTCGCCACTTATTCCATTTATTATTGCCTTAGCCAAAATCGGCACCGTTATTACCTGAGTTTCAGGTGGTGGAATTTCTGTAATTATTGGCATATTCAAACCTCATTATGCATCCTAACTTTACACAATAAAAATATATAAATATTTCCTGTCAATTGTTTCCAAATAACACAAAAAATTTTATCATAAAGAAAACAATTTAGTTTGGTAGCTCCCGTGGTGTAGACCGGTCAAGCATTAGGGACTCTCACTCCCTCGACGCGGGTTCAAATCCCGCCGGGAGCAT